>CADASG010000037.1 GCA_902790475.1 uncultured Ruminococcus sp.
CATCTTCGACAGCTTTTGGCGCGGCTCCAATACGGGTAGTAACAGCGGCAGCGGCTTGGGACTGTACATCTGCCGCACCCTGATGCGCAAAATGAACGGCGACATTTTTGCGGAAACAAACGATGGGGATATGGTTGTTACGGTGGTTTATGCTGTTGCCTAAGGAAATATTATTTTTACCTTCAAAATCAGTAATTGTAACGTTTACGAGCATTTGCTGACCGACAACACTTGAGAGCATTGCGCTTTTGTGTGAAAAAAACAGCCGAAAAACAGATCAATACAACTTTTAAATAAAACCCTCTAACATCTGTTATAAAGCGTTTATATGAAATCTGTATAACAAAACAGCTTCCGCAGTGAGTATGCGGAAGCTGTTTTGTTAGGTCAAAGAAATAATTGTTTTATCCTTTGCGGTAAGATGGCATATATTCCATAGCCTATATATGCGCCCGACAGATTAAGAATAATATCATCAATATCAATGTTTCGGTACATGTTGCCGATTGCGAATCCGATAAACAGTTGAGATGATTCAATCGCTATTGTAAACGACAGTGCGATAACTAACTTTTGCCACCGGCGCGGAAGCTTAAACAGCAATAACACCAATACGCCGAAAGGGACGGACAAAGCAATATTACCTATGATTTGCGTAACGGCGGTTGCGGTTATTCCGTTTTGAAATGCCGATATAATTGTTTTGAATGGCGTGAAATTATACCATGTTACTGCATCGGTATACTCTGTTAAGTCATCGTAGACTATAGGAAATAAGGTGACGATTGCTACGCCAACCAGATAAATAATAAAAATACACGTGACAATGATCCTTTTAACAGGACGTTTTCTAATCAATGCATAAATAAGATAAACAGCCAAGATAACTGTTCCAATCAATACAGCAAAACCGTTTGTAATCATTCATTTCGCTCCTTTTTTTGTATACGATAAATCAAATCAATATCGAGCTGTATTTATCCTAACATAATCGGTTGTGATTTTCAAGAAGGATTTGAATAAATACTGTAATTCAGATTTTATATACTTTTTCTTTGAGCAATATGCCGAAATATATGTGCTTTATTTAGATAAAGTGCCTAAAGTTTGTCGAAAACTATCAAAAAAATATTGCACAAATATCTCATTTGTGGTAGTATATTTCTATCTTATGCTGACAAAAAATCGGCAAATAAAAAAGAGAGGGTAACATTTATGACAAAAACAAAGAAAATTGTCCTTGTCTGCGCGGCTGTAGTTATTGTCGGACTGCTGGTTTGGGCATGTGTTTCGGGCGGTTCGCTCGGAACGGTCAAGTGTCCGGACTGCGGAGGCTCGGGGCAAATCGACAGCGCCGCCTGTGAAACCTGTGAGGGCGAAGGCATGGTGCGCGGCACCTGGTGGGCGCTGCTTCCTCCGATCATCGCGATCGGTCTTGCACTGATAACCAAAGAGGTCTATTCCTCGCTTACGGTCGGTCTTGTCGCCGGCGGTGTGATTTACGCTGTAAATCCGCACGGCTTGTTCGGCACCTTCTTCCATCCGCTGGCGTCTATGAATGAGATCAACGAAAACGGCTTGATAAACGCGGTCAGTTCAACGGCAGGCGTGTTTATCTTCCTGGTCGAGCTGGGAATTATTGTAGCGCTGGTGAACAAAGCCGGAGGCTCTCAGGCGTTCGGACGCTGGGCGGCAAAGCATATCAAGTCACGCACCGGCGCAATGCTCGCGACCTTTGTACTCGGTGTGCTGATTTTTATCGACGACTATTTCAACTGTCTGACTGTAGGTTCCGTAATGAAGCCCGTTACCGACGGTCATAAGATCTCTCGTGCGAAATTCTCATACCTTATCGACGCGACTGCCGCTCCCGTATGCATGATAGCGCCTGTCTCCTCGTGGGCAGCAGCTGTTGCCACATACGCCGAGGACGGTCAGGGACTCAAGCTTTTCATTACAGCTATCCCGTATAACTTCTATTCGCTCCTTACCTTTGTGTTCATTATCGCTATCTGCGTGATGAATTTTGACTACGGTTCCATGGCTATGCACGAGTATAACGCCATGTATAACAACGACCTCTACACAACCGGCGAGAGAGTTGACAAGGAGCTTGAAAGCGAGAAGGTCAACCCGAACGGAAAGGTCATTGACCTTATCCTGCCTGTCGTTTTTCTGATATTGATTTCCGTATTTGCGCTCATTTATATCGGCGGATTCCTCAATCATACAGACAGCGAGAATTATCTCAACTTTATCAACGCGTTCGGCAATACCGACGCGACTGTGGCTCTGCCGTGGGCAGGAGCGATCGCGCTGGTATGCATCATCGGTTACCTGATCGTGCGCAAGTCGATCACATTTTCCGAGAGCATGGAAGCGGTTCCCAAGGGCTTTACTGCAATGGTACCTCCTATCCTGATACTCACCTTTGCCACAGCGCTTAAGAACATCACAATGGATCTGGGCGCGAAGTATTACGTTTACGACCTGATGAAGAACAGCGCGGAAGGACTGCAAAACTTCCTTCCTGCCATCATCTTCCTCGTCGCCTGCTTCCTTGCGTTCTCTACAGGTACTTCATGGGGAACCTTCGGTATTCTGATCCCGATCGTACTTTCCATTTTCCAGAGCGGAGAGCTTCAGGTCATCGGTATTTCCGCCTGCTTGGCAGGAGCGGTATGCGGCGACCACTGCTCACCTATCTCAGATACAACTATCATGTCCTCGGCAGGCGCTCAGTGTAACCACATAAACCATGTGTCCACGCAGCTGCCATACGCACTCAGCGTTGCCGGTATCTCATTTGTCTGCTTCCTGATGGCAGGTTTTGTTCAGACGTGGTATATCGTGCTTCCTATCGGTGTGCTGCTTACGGTCTTGTTCCTGCTGTTTATGAAGTTTGTGAATAAAAACGGAAAACAGGCGGAAACGATCGTCAAACAAAAAACCAAATAATTCATTTCAAGCCTGCCGTTTAACTGCGGCAGGCTTGTTGTCAGGTGATGTTATGATTATTGACACGCACGCTCACATCGGAAAGGTGCTGAGCTTCGATATGACCATTGAACAGATTTTGTACTCCATGGAACGCTACGGAGTGGATTTTACGCTGCTGAGCAATATCGAGGCGGTGGAAAACGATCATGAAGGGAATCCCGTGCCCAAGCGGTTCCAAAAGCCTCAGAACGAGCTGCTCAGGCAGACCGTTGAGCTTGTGAGACCGCACCGCGAAAGGCTTGGCATACTTATATGGATGAAGTGCCGCTGCGAGCAGCCGGACAGGGAGACGGTATCCCTGATCCGCGAGAACCGCGATTTGATATACGGAATAAAGCTGCACCCGTATCACTCACGCACCGCTCCCGATGACCCTCGGTTAGAGCCGGTTTATGAGCTTGCGCGGCAATTTGACCTGCCGATTGTTTCCCATACGGGCGGCTGTGAGGAAGCGCGTTCGATCCATCTTTACAATGCGGCAAAAACCCATGCCGACCTGAACTTTGTTATGGTGCATATGGACTTGGGTACCGACAACAAAGAGGCTATCGACCTGTTGGGAAAGCTCCCGAATCTTTACGGCGATACAACATGGGTACCCGTCAGTTCCACGCTTGAAGCTGTCAGAAGGTGGGGAAGCGAAAAAATCCTTTTCGGTACCGATAACCCCATTGACGGCAAAGATACTCTGCTGCATAACAAAACCGGAGACCGTTCTCTCTATCAGGAATACTTCAACGAGTTTAGAGCCATGGTCAGTCCCGGCGAATACGCCGACATAATGTATCGCAACGCCAAAAGACTGTTTCATATCGGCTGATCATTCCCGACGGATTTCCGCAAAATTCATTTGACAAAAATTCCCATGTATCTTACAATAATACTACAAAAACTAAAAAGGAAGTGCGCGGAATGAAATATCATAAACTTGTGGAAAACGCAGTTAAGCCCGACGGCTTTTGGGGAAAGCTGATGATCCGCTCCATGAACAAGGGACACAGCGAGCTTACCGACTGGGCGCTGTCTTTTCTCGAAGTAGAAAACGGCGATCACGTGCTTGACGTAGGCTGCGGAGGAGGAAGAACCGTTCGGAAGCTGTGCGGTTTGGTAGGCTGCGGCAAGGCTTACGGAGTAGACTACTCCGAGCTGTGTGTGAAGAAATCACAAAAGCTGAACGAGCGTGATATCCTGTGCCGCAAGGCGAAGATACAACAGGCATCCGTTTCGGCGCTTCCGTACGACGACAATACATTTGACAAGGTAATAGCAGTGGAAACCTACTACTTTTGGCCTGACAAGCTAAACGATCTGCGCGAGGTTTACCGCGTGCTTAAACCGGGCGGCAGGCTGATGCTGGTGTTTGAAATGCTGTACGACCCGCAAAATCCCGATAAATGGAGTTCGGTGGAGCAGCGCTTGGGGATCAAGGCGGTTGCCGAGGACGAGATACACAGGATTCTTCTTGAGGCAGGTTATGAAAATATCAAGACCTACACGCACGAAGGAAAAAGCTGGCTTTGCGCTGTGGGTGAGAGGGAGAATATATGAAAGCATTAATAACGGGTGCAAGCTCGGGACTCGGAAAGGAATTCGCGCGTTATTTGGCGGAGCTGGGCTACGACCTGATAATCGCCGCGCGACGCGTAGACAAGCTAAACGAGCTTAAAGATGAGCTTGATTCGGTCAGCGTCCGTGTAATAAGCATCGATCTTTCCAACGAGCAGGATGCGATAGACATGTATAAGCATCTGCGCGATGAGGGAGAGCAGATAGATTTTTTGATAAACAACGCAGGCTTCGGCGCCTACGGCAAGTTTACCGAGGTGGATCTGGAACGGGAATTAAAACTGATACACACCAATATAAGCTCTCTTCACATTCTCACCAAGCTCTGTTTGCGCGATATGACCGAGCGCGGCAGCGGCGTGATCCTGAATGTCGGTTCAATGGCAGGCTTTTGCGCGGGTCCGACCTTTGCGAGCTACTACGCCTCAAAAAACTATGTCGTGCGGCTCACGCAGGCGATACACGAAGAGCTCAGACGCGAGGGAAGTCCCGTCAGGGTGTCCGCCTTGTGCCCGGGCCCCGTCAATACAAATTTTAACGATGTTGCCAACGTGCGTTTTTCCGTAAAGGGGCTCGACCCGAAAATGGTGGCGCGTTATGCCGTTGACTGTGCGCTCAGGGGCAAAATGCTGATTATACCCGGCTTTTTGATGAAGCTTACAAAAGTGATGGAGCACTTTCTCAGTGAAAAAGCTCTGACTCGTTTTTCATACAACGTCCAATCCAAAAAGCAGGGATAGAGATCATGAAAAAAACAATTCTGTCCGTTTACGGTAAGCTTAAACCGTTTATAAAGAAAATCAACAGCGACAATATATTTGCTATCGCGGGACAGTCTGCTTTCTTCTTGATCCTATCGTCTGTTCCGCTGTTGATGTTTGGCGTGTCGCTGCTGCAAAACATGCATATTCCCGAGGAAGCGCTTGATAAGGTTTTTGCTATTGTTTTCAACGAAGCCGTTACCAAAAACGTTTCTTCGTTTATCAGCAATCTGTACCGTGACGCTACAAGTATTTCAGTGATAACGCTTATCGTTACGCTTTGGTCGGCTGCGAAGGGGATCCACGCAGTCACCAACGGCTTGAACAGGATACACAATACATATGAGAACCGCAACTGGCTTTTCCTGCGGCTTCGTGCCATGCTGTACACGGTTTTGGTGTTCGTCATCATGTTCGCTTCCATGATAGTTTTGATGCTCGGTTCGACGGTAAGCGACTGGCTGTCGGAATCAATGGAAAGTCTGCCTATGATTCTGTCACTGCTCGTACAGCTTCGCTATGTCATAATTTTCATTTATATCGTGACTATGTTTGCCCTTCTTTACCGCAACTTTCCCAATTTAAGCAAGGAGCAGCGGCGGCAATACGGCTTTTTCAGTCAGCTTCCGGGAGCACTGTTTACGGCTGCCGCGTGGTTTTTGCTGACGATCGGTATTTCGATCTACGTTACCGATTTTAACGGATTCTCTATTTACGGAGGCTTGCTGCGTTTGGCAGTGATCATGATTTGGCTTTATTTCTGTATGATTTGCCTGATGATCGGCGCGGAGTTAAACTACTGTTACAACAGTCAGATCCGCCGCTTCTACGACAGACTGCGAGATCGGCTGAAGGCAGGGAAAAAGGACAAAAAGAAGAAAAACAGCAAAGCTAAAAAACAAAGCAAAAAAAGCTAAAACAGTATATTGTCCCTTCGTTTTCACATACTATCTGTGAAACGGAGGGCTTTTATATGCGTTTAAAATTCCGAAAAAAAATTATTGTTTCCGTTATCTCAGCGCTGATCGCATTCAGCGTTCTGCCCGTGAACGCGGCGTTTGAGATAGATGATCTGAAAAAGGACGACCGAATGAGCTTTGGCTACAGTATCATCAACGGTTATTCCAAGTTAAGCGAGAAAAGCGGCTTGACTTCCTACAAAAAAGCTGCGGTATTCAGCTCGCCTGATTTAAGCAATCCCTGTCTGTTGGCGCTTGCAGGAGGCTTTTATCTGACGAACAGAGTGGATATGGATCGGCTTATAAAGGATAACGGATACGCGATGGAGCTGATAAAAAAGTTAAACGGCTTTTTGGGCGGGATGTGGATAAAAAACGAAAGAGCGCAGACGCTGAAACAGGAACTGAAACGAGAAGGTGTGAAGATCCTTGACGCTTATGATACCGTCGGCTTGTATATAATCGAGGGCGATCGTTCGCTTGCACAAAAGCTTATGCAGGACAGGTCTGCGGATTTTGTTTTCGCAGGCGGAGAGGTGCCGTCGTCCATGAAGGATATGAACATGGACGGCAGCTCCGACCGCGCTGACATTCCTCTTATCCAGCGCTATCTTACAAAGGAGCTGCACAGTCCTGACAGGGATATTCAGCATTACTACGATTTTGCCGCTGATATCAACGGCGATAAATATGTGGACATCAACGACGTCACCGCCCTCCAGCGGTGATGTTTTTTATTTTTGTAATAGGTTGACAACCGCAAAAATCATGGTATAATATAATTAGTTCTATATCAAACAGTTTAATTCTAAACAATCGGAGGTGATCAAATGGATGAAGAATACCCGATCCAATCCATAGGCTATGATGTAAAGGTGATCCATCATCTGATCCAGCGTGAGATGATCAAATCTGCCGTTGAGATGGGAGTAGACAGAGTTACTGTCATGCACGGCTGGATAATCGGTTATTTGGCCCGCAACAGGGAGCGCGACGTTTACCAGCGCGATATCGAAGCGAAGTTCGGGATATCCCGTTCGACCGTGACCAATATTCTGCAGTGCATGGAAAAAAACGGTTACATCAAACGCGAGTCGGTGCCGTCCGACGCGCGCCTTAAAAAGCTGACGCTTACCGAAAAGGGAGAGGCTACAGACGTTATCCTGCAAAAAGCCATTGCTCAAAACGAGGAGCGTTTCAACAGTCTTTTGTCAGAAGATGAACGTGATGAGTTCCTGAAACTCACACATAAGCTCCGCGCGGGGCTGGAAATGATTTCAAAAGGAGAATGCAATGATTAAAACTTTAGCGGCACATATCAAGGGCTATGTCAGGGCGTCCGTCGCCACGCCGCTGTTCATGATATTAGAGGTCGTCATGGAGACCGTTATCCCTCTGCTTATGGCAACCATGATAGACGACGGCATCAACAAGGGCGACATGGGACATATTGTCCTGACAGGCTTGCTTATGCTCGGGTGCGCGTTGGTGGCTCTGTTCGCGGGCGCGATGGGAGGCGTGTTCGGCGCAAAGGCGTCGGCAGGCTTTGCCAGAAACCTGAGAATGGCTATGTTTGAGAATATCCAGACCTTTTCCTTCGCGAATATCGACAAATACTCCACCGCAGGCTTGGTGACCCGAATGACGACCGACGTCACCAACCTTCAAAACGCATATCAAATGATTTTGCGCATTTGCTTTAGAGCACCCATGAACCTGATTTTTGCCATGACGATGACAATGCTGATCAATATGAAGCTTGCCAGCGTTTATTTGGTCGCTATCTTGTTTTTGGGCATCGTATTGGCGTTTATCATCACGAAAACCTACAGGTATTTTTCACAGGTGTTTGAAAAATACGACGAGCTGAACGCAGGGGTGCAGGAAAACGTCGGTTCTATCCGCGTGGTCAAAGCTTTTGTACGCGAGGAGCACGAGATCGGCAAGTTCAACCGCGCAGTCGGCAACCTCTACCGTCTGTTTGTCAAGGCGGAAAACATGATGGTTTCCGTTTCTCCTCTGATGATGCTCACCATTTACGGTTCCATGATCGCAATTAGCTGGTTCGGCGCGAATATGATAGTGGGCAGCGAGCTGACAACGGGCGAGCTTACCACCATGCTGACCTATTGTATGCAGATTTTGATGAGCCTGATGATGGTCGCCTTGATCTTCGTTATGCTCACCATGAGCCTTGCCAGCGGAAAGCGCGTGGCAGGCGTGCTCAATGAAAAGTCCACGCTCACCAACCCCGAAAACCCGGATTACACGGTGAAGGACGGCTCGATTGATTTTGACGACGTAGTGTTCAGCTACAGCGAAAAGAGCGAAAGACCCGTTCTCGATCACATCGACTTACATATCAGGTCGGGTGAGACCATCGGTATCATAGGCGGCACCGGCAGCTCAAAAACCAGCCTTATCAATCTCATAGGCAGACTATATGACGTAAACGAAGGCGCGGTTAAAGTCGGCGGCAAAGACGTTCGCGATTACGATCTGGAAACCCTGCGCGACAAGGTTTCCGTTGTGCTGCAAAAGAACGTGCTGTTCAGCGGCACTATCCTCGACAATCTTCGCTGGGGCAACGAGAACGCCACCGAAGAGGAGTGCAGAAAGGCATGTCAAATCGCCTGTGCCGACGAGTTCATCGAGCGTTTCCCGGACGGCTATAATACAAAAATCGAGCAGGGCGGCACTAACGTCTCGGGCGGACAGAAGCAGCGTCTCTGTATCGCGAGAGCCTTGCTGAAAAAGCCGAAGATACTGATACTTGACGATTCCACCAGCGCTGTGGACACCGCAACCGACGCGAAGATCCGCGAGGCGTTTGCCGAGAAGATACCCGACACTACAAAGCTGATAATCTCTCAGCGAGTATCGAGCGTAGAGCACGCGGACAGGATAATCGTTATGGACAACGGCGTGATCGAGTCTGTCGGCACGCACGAAGAGCTGATGGAGCGTTCGCCTATCTACAGCGAAATATACACTGCCCAAACGGTGGGCAGCGGTGATTTTGACAGGAAGGGGGATATGTAATGCCGGCTCCCGGAAAGAATAAAACACAACCGCTTCCCAAGGTCAAAAACCCGGGGAAAACCTTTAAGCGTCTGCTGTCTCTCGTTTTTAAAAAGTACAGAGTACGGCTTCCCGTGGTCTTTGTATGCATTATCGTCAGCGTATTTGCAAACGTGCAGGGAACGCTCTTTATCAAATCGCTGATCGACGATTACATCGTTCCGATGCTCGGACAGCCTGATCCCGATTTCACGCCTTTAATGTATGCAATACTGCGCGTCGCAGGGTTCTATCTGTTAGGTGCTGCGGCGACCTTCGCACAGTCAAAGATCATGGTATATGTAACCCAGGGCTCCATGCGCGATGTCCGCTGTCAGTTGTTTTCACACATGGAAAGCCTGCCGATAAAATACTTCGATACCCACGCTCACGGAGATATCATGAGCGTTTATACCAACGACGTTGACACCCTGCGCCAGATGATAAGCCAGAGTTTGCCTCAGGTTTTTTCGGGTGCTATCACTATAGTTTCGGTGCTCATTAGCATGTTCACCCTCAGTGTGCCTCTTACACTTGTATCCCTTGTGATGGTCGGCGTGATGATGCTCGTGACAAAAAAAATCGCCGGCAACAGCGGCAAGTATTTTTTGGCTCAGCAAAAGGACCTCGGTAAAGAAAACGGCTACATCGAGGAAATGATGAAGGGTCAAAAGGTCGTCAAGGTCTTTAACCATGAAAAGAAAAGCATAGAGGAATTCCGTGAGCTGAACGATCAGCTGTATCACAGTGCTTACAACGCAAATCTGTTTGCCAATATCCTCATGCCCGTCAACGCGCAGTTGGGCAATCTGAGCTATGTTATCTGCGCGATCACGGGCGGTGCGCTCGCCATAGCAGGCGGCGGCTTTATGGGGATCACTCTGGGCTCGCTCGTCAGCTTTCTTTCCTTTAACAGAAGCTTCACCCAGCCAATCAACCAGGTGAGTCAGCAGTTTAATTCCATCGTTATGGCTCTTGCGGGCGCGGAGCGTATCTTTGAGCTGCTCGACGAACCGAGCGAGGAGGATAACGGCTATGTTATGCTCGTAAACGCCAAAAAAGAAAACGGCAGGCTGACCGAAACCGAGGAACGCACGGGGCTGTGGGCATGGAAGCATGTTCATCAGGCAACGGGCGAGGTGGAGTATAAGCCGCTCGAGGGCGCTCTGGTTATGGACGACGTGGACTTTGGCTACACAGACGACAAAATGGTGCTTCACAACATTGACCTCTACGCCGAGCCGGGACAAAAAATCGCTTTTGTCGGCTCAACGGGCGCAGGCAAAACGACGATCACCAACCTGATCAACCGTTTCTATGATATTCAGGACGGCAAGATACGCTACGACGGTATCAATATAAACAAAATCAAAAAATCAGACCTGAGACGCTCGCTGGGTATCGTGCTACAGGAGACCAATCTGTTCAGCGATACCATCATGGAAAACATTCGCTACGGCAGACTGGACGCGACAGACGAAGAAGTTATCGCCGCAGCGAAGCTTGCCAACGCCGATCACTTTATCTGTCAGCTTCCCGACGGCTACAACACTATGATCTCTTCCGACGGCGGCAGTCTCAGTCAGGGACAGCGCCAAATGCTCGCCATCGCACGCGCCGCTGTAGCCGATCCTCCTGCGCTGATATTGGACGAGGCGACCAGCTCCATTGACACCCGTACCGAAAAAATGGTTCAGGAAAGCATGGATAAGCTGATGCACGGAAGAACCACCTTTGTTATCGCGCACAGGCTTTCGACGGTCAAAAACGCCGACTGCATCATCGTGCTCGAGCAGGGCAGAATAATCGAGCGCGGTACTCACGAACAGCTTCTCGCGCAAAAGGGTAAGTATTACCGACTCTATACGGGCAAAGCCTCCTGATGACCGGTGACCGTGATGAAAACAAAACGCGTAATCTCATTTTTCCTTGCGCTTGTTTTAGCGCTCATATCGTTTTGCTCCTGCGATCCGTTCGAGCTTTTGAACGCCTATTCCAAGGCAGGAAAGCTTATCTGTCACTATCTTGACGTCGGTCAGGGCGATTCGATTTTCATAGAGCTGCCGAATAAAAAGACCATGCTGATCGATTCGGGCGAAAACTATCACGGCGAGGGTATAGTCAAATATATGACGCGTGAGGGTCACAGCCGCATAGACTACCTTATCGCCACCCATCCGCACTCCGATCACATCGGCTCCATGGCGTATATCGTGCGGCACTTTGACGTTTCCACGGTGTGTATGCCGAAGGTAAGCACCAGTTCACGGCTGTATGAAGATTTGCTCAAGGCGATAAAGAGCAAAAAGCTAAAGGTCACGAGCGGTAAAGCAGGCGTAAATCTGTTTACGGATGATGAATACAGGCTAAAGGCGGATATCGTCGCGCCTTCCAAGCTCGATAAAGAGAATCTCAACAACAGCTCGCTTATGATCCGTCTGACCTACAGGGACAGCTCGTTTTTGTTTACGGGCGACGCGGAGAAAGCGGAGCTCGCTTCGATCAGTGAAAAAACCGACATAAGCGCAGATGTGCTGAAGGTCGGTCATCACGGCAGCAGCAACGCCACCACAAAGGCTTTTTTGGAGCGTGTTGAGCCCAAGCTTGCCGTTATCTCGGTCGGAAAAAACAACGACTACGGTCATCCGCATAAAAATGTTTTAAAGCTGCTGAAAAACATCGGCAGCGAGATCCACAGGACCGACAAGGAAGGAACGGTGCGGATAAGTACCGACGGAGGCGGCAGCTACACAGTGGATACGGGGCTTAACAGCATTGAAAGGGTAATCTGATGAAAAAGTTTACGGTAGACAGGATCGAGGGAAATAAGGTCGTGCTTGTGGGAGACGACGGCGTTTCGGTAAACCTTGACCTCGCCTCGATCCCGAAGAACACGCGCAAAAAGCTAAAGGACGGCGACGTGCTGCGTTTTGAGGATAACAGCTGCTTTTTGGACAGGCGCGAAACCGCCGACAGAAAAAAGCGCATCGAAGCCTTGATGCGTGAGGTCTTTAAGGATTAGGGGGCGTTATGAGAGAAAGACTATACACTGTAATAGAACAGGCTAAGGTCGATGATCCGATCAGTAACGCCTATGATGTTTTTATGATGACGGTGATCATAGCAAGTCTTGTTCCTCTTGCGTTCAAAGAGGAAAACCTCGCCTTTATCATCATCGACAAAATAGCTATGACGATTTTTATCATCGACTATATCCTTCGCCTTGTCACTGCTGATCTCAAGCTGCACAGGGGAAAGCTGTCGTTTTTGATCTATCCGTTCACACCAATGGCGCTGATTGATTTGATGTGCATCCTGCCGTCGGTCACAATCATCAGCGAAGCCTTTAAAATCTTTAAGGTGCTGCGCTTGATGCGAGCGCTGAGAGTGTTCCGCGTGTTTAAGGCGGTGCGTTACTCCAAAAGCATAGCGCTTATCAGAAACGCACTGACACGTGAAAGACAGCCGCTGATAACCGTTGGAGTCCTTGCAGTGGCGTATATATTGATCTCCGCGCTGGTGATGTTCAATGTGGAGCCGGACATGTTCCGAAACTATCTTGACGCGATCTACTGGGCTACCGTTTCGCTAACCACGATGGGCTACGGCGACATCTCGCCAGTTACCACATTGGGCAGAATGATGACCGTTGCCTCCTCCATCTTCGGCGTCGCTATAATCGCGCTGCCGTCTGCAATAATCACTGTCGGCTTTATGGAGGCACTCGGAGACATCGATACGAAAAAAGAATCAGAGAACAAATAAACAAACCGATACCTGTTATCCACGGGTATCGGTTTGTTGTCTATAAAAGAATATTAAGGCAACACCGCACAATTCAAGGCGCACGGCTTGCTTGAATATTATTCCGTCAGCTTGCCCAAAAAATCTCGGCAAGGCGACAGCCTTACCTCGATTTATTTGTACAACCTGACGAAAAATCTTACTGCGCAATCCGCACAGCAACGGTGCAGGGATACGTCCGCCCCGGTTGATGAATACGTCGGGGGCGCCCTCTCTTACGGGCATGACGGGACCTGAGCCGAGCAGACCGCCGAATTCAAGCATTTCGCCTGCTTTTCTGCCTACTGCCGGAATCAGGCGAACGGCGGTGGTTTTAGTGTTTACCATGCCGATAGCGGCTTCATCGGCAATAATGGCGGAAATGGTTTCGGGAGTGATATCGCCGGGCACAACGATCATGTCCAGTCCGACCGAGCAAACCGCAGTCATGCTTTCCAGTTTGGTGATATCCAAGCGGCCGCTTTGAGCGGCGGCGATCATACCTGCGTCCTCGGATACGGGGATAAACGCTCCGCTGAGTCCTCCGACGTGGCTCGAAGCCATAACGCCGCCCTTTTTGACCGCGTCGTTTAGCAGCGCAAGCGCCGCTGTGGTGCCGTGACAGCCGCAGGTCTCAAGACCCATTTCCTCCAATATATACGCCACGCTGTCTCCGACGGCAGGGGTGGGGGCGAGGGAGAGGTCAACGATACCAAAGGGTACGCACAGCCGTTTGCTGGCTTCCTTTGCGACGAGCTGTCCCATGCGGGTGATCTTAAACGCGGTTTTCTTCACCATGTCGGCGATCTCCGTAATGTCCTTGCCGGCGCCGTTTTTGGCGAGCGCAGCCCTGACCACGCCCGGACCGGATACGCCGACGTTTATCACCGTGTCCGCTTCGCCGACTCCGTGAAAAGCGCCTGCCATGAAAGGATTGTCCTCGGGGGCGTTGCAGAACACAACTAACTTAGCCGCGCCTATGCAGTTGCGGTCGGCGGTTATCTCGGCGGTCTCCTTGACGATCCTGCCCATCATTTTTACCGCATCCATGTTGATGCCGGCTTTGGTGGAGCCTATATTGACCGACGAGCAAACAAAGTCCGTCTCGCTGAGCGCCTGAGGGATACTCTCGATCAGCGCGTAATCGCCGCTTGCGAAGCCCTTTTGCACCAGCGCAGAATAACCGCCGATAAAGTTCACGCCCAGTTCCTTGGCGGCTTTGTCGAGCGCGTAGGCGAATTTTACGATTTTTTTGCTTTGACAGGGAGCGGCGACCATTCCGATCGGGGTAACGGATATCCTCTTGTGGATAATGGGGATACCGTATTCTTTTTCTATATCCTCGCCTGTCTTTACCAGATCACCGGCGCTGCGGCAGATCTTGTCATACACCTTGACGCACGCCTTGTCAATGTTATCGTCCATGCAGTCAAGCAGCGAAATACCCATGGTGATAGTTCTCACGTCAAGGTTTTCGTTGTCGATCATATTTATGGTTTCCAGTATATCTTTGGTTTCAAGCATGTTTTACCCTCACAATCCGCGGTTATATCCTGTGCATACTGTTAAAGATATCCTCGTGCATAATATGGATCTTGGTGGCTGTTTCGTCGCCCACCTTCTTCAGACTGTCTTTAAGCTGTTCAAATTCAATATTCGCCTTGTCCAGCTCGACCAGCATTATCATGGCGAACATATCCTGCAAAACGCTTTGCGTCACTTCAACAATATTTACATCCGCTTTTGCGCATGCGTCTGAAACGCGCGCTAAAATACCAACGGTATCCTTACCGATTACAGTGATAATGGCTCTCATAATATCCTCCGTTTAAAATTTTTACATTATTATTATAGTATTTTCCGAGCATAAAGTAAAGTCTTATCTTGAATAAACATGCCGAATATGGTATATTTTTTACAGGGAGGCGCAATGCTTATGATTCTATGTGATTTACACACCCATTCACTCAATTCCTTTGACGCGGAAAACACGGTCGATGAAATGTGCCGGGCGGCAATAGCGCGCGGACTTGAGGCGATCGCCGTAACAGACCACTGCGAAGCGCCCTTTATCAGCTGCGGCGAGGACTGTGAATTCGGAAGCTTTGACAGGCAGATACCTCAGTCTGTCCGCGACGCGCATCAGGCGGCGGAAAAATATAAGGGAAAGCTTCGGGTTTTGTGCGGAATGGAGTTAGGCGAGCCCATGCACGACCCGGAGCAGACCGCTCATGCCCTCGGCTACGGTGATTTTGACTTTATCCTCGCCTCGGTGCATAATTTGCGCGGCAGAGACGATTTTTATTTCATGGATTTTTCAAAGGTGTCGGTAGACGAGATACTCCGCGAATATTTTGACGAGCTTGCCGAAACTGCGGCTTTTCCGGATTTTGACAGTCTGGCTCACCTGACTTATCCGCTGCGCTACATTGTGGAGCGAACGGGCGTATATCCCGATTTGTCGCCTTATACCGGGCAAATAGAAAACATATTTAAAATTCTGATAAAGAATCAAAAAGCGCTGGAAATCAATGTTTCGGGTTTGTTCAAGCCCATGAATACCACGCTGCCCGATCTGCCTTTGCTCAGGCTGTACCGCGAATTGGGCGGCAGGCTGATCACGGTAGGCACAGACGCGCACACTGCCGCCATGGTCGGCAGGGGGCTCGAAGATGGTCTGTCCGCGGCGCGTGAGGCAGGCTTTGATTCTTACGCTGTTTACCAAAGCCACACTCCGCACTTGATTCCGATCAAATAGCAACATTATATAAGCAAAAGCACATTTTTAGTAAGAACATATTAATTTTTTGCAAACTAACCTCTTTTTCTTTGTGCATGGTTGACAAAAGGATTTAAATGCCATATAATAAGGTTAATCTAAAAGATTAAGGAGGATTATACATGAAAAAATCTAAAAACCGCGGCGTAAAGCTGCTGTCTGTCATTTTGACGCTGGCTCTTTTGTGTTCCGTGCTGATTCCGTCAACGGCGTTTGCCGTTGAATCAGACGACAAGGTGTCATATCATCTGACGGTTCCATTAGGCGATTATGTTTACGCTGACGCGGCTGCCAAGTGCTACTATGTTCTTGCGGAAGATAAGATTAATGTTGTCGATGCAGGCTCGGATTATCACAAGTTGTTCTACGACTTCAAGGCATCTTCCGCCGACCCTGATGAATACAAATTCTTTGACTTTTACGCGATCGACGATAAGCTGTATTACCTCTATCAATGCGGCGCAAACAGCTATATCTGCGTTGTTAATTTCACGTCGCACGGTGTTTTCAAAAACACTCTCAGGTTTGCGTGTACGTCCGTAATGTGTACCAAATCAGGAGATATCATAGTTTATTCTCCCTTGAATTCGGGCATGGTCTTTGTGATCAAAGCCAATGGTACGACCGCTAACTATAAGGTACCCTCGCCGATCTTGGATTTCTACGGCGAGGACAATGACGGAAATATCTACTACCGTCAGTCCCACGGCGTGACCTTTGCCAAATACGACGGCAATTCCTTTACCGAATCCAACAGCAGGATCTCGGATCTTTCAGGCGATTACAGCAACCGTTCAATGCCCGTAGAGGTGCTCAATGATTCGTATATCGCCGATTATCGCGGCGGTCTGTATACTCTTTCCAACGGCGTCACAAAAAAAGTTTTGGATTTTGAACGCGCGTCAGGCAGTGAGACCTCATACCCCGGCGCAGGTACTTCAATGGTATTTGTACACGGCACCAATTATATTATCGGTCTGGGCAGCGGAAACACTCTGGCAGCTTATGACTACACCACAGGTGAAATGCTTTCTTCCGTTCCGATGGTACACAAAGTGTACTCGATAACTCAGTTCGGCTCTCAGATTTTGGCTTTGGAAAAAGATAAAACAGACACTTTCTGTGAGGTTTTCAATATTGACGATCTGATTTCTCTGGAAGCGGAAGTATTCCACCTCAACAGTCAAAGCGTATACGAGGATCGTTCGGCTGCCGAGGTTGCCCAACATTACAGCGAAGCGGTTTCCGATTATGATCGTTCAAGCAAGCTGCTCAAGAACAAGGGCAGTGAAAAAGCTCCGTATGCGGCTTCCGTAATGAACGATAACGCTCAGCAGGCGCTGCTTAAATTCTCGAATTATCAGCGCTGGCTCGCAGGACTGACCCCGTATCAAACGGGCAATGCAGGTGCAAAGGACTGTGCCGCAAAGGGCGCTATCCTGTTGGCGGCTTCTCCCGTACAGGGTCATTTTCCGCCAAGACCTTATGATATGGATCAGGATTTCTATAACGTTGCCTATACGGGAACGGGCGGAAATCTCGCTTATCATTCATCCATCAACACGATTGCCGACGGTATCGAGGCTATTCGCGGACTGACCAATGATACCGAAAACCTTTCAAACAAAGAAACTGTATCCGAGGACGGTCGTTATTATCAGGGCTACAACACCCCGGGTCACCGCATTACCTTTATGCAGCGCGGCGGCAAGTATGTTTCTTACGGTTCTGCAAGCGGCGTTTTGGTGCAGTACACCGAGCGTGCTCAATCCGATCCCAACTACTCTGGAACCTTTACCGAGACCGATAACAACCAAGCCGCTTACGCGTGGCCTGCTCCCGGAGTTTTTCCGCTCGAGGAGGTTGACCTTCGCGCTACATGGACGGTCAATTTGAACACCGACGTTGTTAATATCGGCAGCAAGGCTCTGAAAATCACCATTACCGACCTCGTTACGGGCGAAGAATATGTCCGTGATACCGTGATGCATGACAAGGACGGTCAGCGTGAGGGCTATTCTATCACAAACTACTGGGGCAAGATCATTAACTTCACACCGCCCAAGGCAGACAGTTATAACGGCAGAAGCTATCACGTTAAGATCGAACACCTGATAAATAAAAATGGTATGCCGGCAGCGATCGAGTATACTATCAATATGATAAGCTACAGCGATACCTTTATTATCGACAACGAGGAGTACGTTCTCGATGAAAACGCAAAGCTCGTTCGGAAAACTCAGCAGACCGAACCCTCGACAGAGCCTGCAACCGAACCTGCAACCGAGCCCTCGGTGCCTGCAAGTGATCCTACCGAACCGACCGATCCCGGAACTCAGGGCAAGGTGACATATCTTGTCGGTGATGTAAACGCAGACGGCAAGGTGAACGGTGCCGACGCCGGTATGCTGAACCGCTATACCTCGGGCTGGGAAGGCTATGACAGCAAAATCAAGAATTACGACGCAGCGGATATAAACCGTGACGGCAAAGTGAACGGTGCCGACGCAGGACTGCTGAACCGCTACACCTCAGGCTGGACAACGGTTTCAAAATACTTTATAGAGATCACAAAATAACAATACAAAGCAGCAAAAAACGGCAGCGATTTCGGTCGCTGCCGTTTGCGTTTGATATGAAAAATCAGAGTGTCGCCGCGAGGTCTTTGATATATGCTTTGAGCTGATCCTTGGTTTCGGGATGCTGCAGACCGACCTCGATCTGAGCTTGCAAAATGCCGAACTTGTTGCCCATGTCGTAGCGCTTGCCTTCAAACTCAACGGCGGTCATGCCCTTGCTGACGGCGATCTCGCGCATTGCGTCTGTAAGCTGGATCTCACCGCCGACGCCGGGTTTTGTTTTTTCAAGGATATCAAAGATTTCGGGAGGAAGTACGCACCTGTCCAGAATAGAGTAAAGCGACAAAACCTCCTCGGGGGTTTTCGGCTTTTCCTTCATGTCGGTACACTTGAAAACGTTGTCGTGCAGGTTTTCAACCTTGAGTGAGCCGTATTTGTGGATATCTTCCGCGGGAACCTTTTTAACGCCTAATACGCCCTCGCCGAATTCGCCGTAAGCGTCGATAAGCTGTTTGATGCAGGGTGTTTCGCTGACGATAACGCCGTCGCCGAACAGTACCGCGAAGGGTTCGTTGCCGACAAATGACTTTGCTTTAAGCACCGCGTGACCCAGACCCTTCATTTCCTTTTGTCTGATAAAGCTTATGTTAGCAAGATCCGAGATTTCCCTGACGACCTTCAGAAAATCTGTTTTGCCGCCTTTTTCGAGAATTTGTTCAAGCTCGGGCGAACGGTCAAAATGATCCTCAATAAGTCCCTTGCCACGGTTAGTTATTATCAAAATGTCGGTGATTCCTGCCGCTACTGCCTCTTCAACGATGTATTGAATGGTGGGCTTGTCAACGATAGGGAACATTTCTTTGGGAATATTTTTGGTAGCAGGGAGCACTCTTGTGCCGAAGCCTGCCGCGGGAATAACTGCCTTTGTGATTTTCATTTTCAATACTTACCTTTCCGTATTATTATAATTATTTATTTTGTAACTTGCCTTAAAGCATAAACGAGCCGCCGGAGGAGATGAAGTTGCAGATTTGCGTAATAACAAAGCCTGCCGCGTAAAAGCTTACCGCCAGCGGAAGGTTTACGCCGCCCTTGGTTTCTAAGGTTTTGTTCAGATCCGTCACGGTACTGTCATTTTTGATGCGGTTTATCTGTTTTTCGCAGTGCTTGTAATAGAGCTTGTTAGCAAATATTCCGCACAATACCCTGACTATCAGCCTTGCGCCCTGGATCCCTAAAGGCAAATACATAAACGCGAATTCCTTGGAGAACACGGAGACGTTTACGCCTGACTGTATCATTTCCATTAGGCTTTGATAATCGGCATTCCACTCCGGAGTCATCATAACAGCAGCGGACGCAACGGTGGTTGCCAGTAAAAACAGCGAAACTATAACGCCCAAAACGGTTATTTTTCGGTAAAGGAAATATGACTCCGCAAAAATCATTGCGCTGAAATTAAACCGAAAACCTCTTTTATCCCTGATGTTTTTAAAAACAGGCAAAAAATACTGCGTTGTTTTACCGATAAACTTGGCGGCTTCGCTCACCTTGACGTTATCGGCGATCTGCTCCTCGGCGTCCATGCCAGCCAGCGGATCAAACATATTAGTCGAGCCGGGACCAAATCCTACGCCGAACGGCATTCCCTGAAAGCCGCCGCTATAGGGGTTAGAGTATTGACCGTCGCTGTCGGATTGGCTTGTGTTTTGCGTGCCGCGATCCTTTTCGTTCAGCGGAAAGCCGCAATTGTTGCAGTAAAACGAGGTTTTCTCGTTTTCAAACTTACAGCGTGGGCAAACGATATAATCTCCGGTCTCTTCCGAGCTGTTTCCGTTTTCGTCTATGTTTTCAAAGCTAAAGCCATCGCTGTGCCTGTCCTCAAAAAAGCAGTGACCGCTTTCTTCATAGCACTCACGGTGGTGAGGCGCTCCGCACTCTGGACAAACTACCACGTCATCGCCGTTTTTAAACGATTGTTTGCATACAGGGCATTGATAATCACTAAACTCCATATTATCCTCCGTATATACTTATACCCATTAATTATAACAAATATTTCCGGATAATGCAACTAAAAAAATAACAACAAAAAATCAATATCATATCAAATGGTCTTAAAGGCAATACCGCATAATTCAGGTGTGCGGATTGCGCAGTAAGATTTTTCGTCAGGTTGTACAAATAAATTGAGGTAAGGCTGTCGCCTTGCCGAGAATAACTTGGGGGCGTTACGGATACCTGACGCTGAACCGCTTTGTTGATTTTTAACTAAAGAACATAAAGAATCTTAAAATAAATCTTGCAATTTTACTTAGTTTTATGGTATAATGGTTTTATCATAATAGTAATGGAGGTTTTTTTCATGAACAAAATTATTAAAGCGGTCGCATTCAACACCGCGCATAAGGTTTTGCATATGAAAAAGTCAACAAAGATAGCGCTTGGCGTAACGGCTGCCGCTACAGCCGCTGCAGCGACTGCTTTTGCTGTTAAGGCGCAGCAGGCAAAGAAACAGGAAAGAAGCGTAAAGAGCTTGGTGGTAGAGGACGCGATCAGGCGTTTGCCCATCCGTTCATCCGCGCAGGAGTCTTATGAGGAGGCGCTTGAGCAGAGCAGCCGTCCGTATGTTTTGCCTGAATTTGCGCGCAATACGATCGGCTTTACCGAGTATGACGATTTCACCGATACCTTTGTACTGCAGCCGAATGAGAAGTTTTCCGATTTTGTTATTTTCTATATTCACGGACACAACTTTTGGGCTGACCCCTCCAAGGTTCATTTCCGTTTTTACAGAAAGCTTGCGGATACTCTCGGAGCCGAGCTTATTTTGCCGGTATATCCCAAAGCGCCCACTTATCATGTAGCCGACGTTCATCAAATGCTGCTTGACCGCTATCTTTATCTTATCAACGAAAAACAGATAGCTACCGACCGCATTATTTTTGCAGGTGACGCCTCCGGCGGCGGATTGGTTCTGTCGCTGCTTCAGCGCCTTAAATACCAGGTGCTTCCCATGCCGGGTCAGGCGCTGCTGATTTCTCCGTGGCTCGATATCACAAATACCAATCCCGATATGCAGGCGGTTCAGGGTACAGATCCGCTGCTTAACGTGGATAAGCTTGCGTTCCAGGGCAAGGAATACGCAGGTGACGTGGATTTGGAAAGCCCTGTTGTCAGCCCCATATACGGCGATTTAAAGGGCTTGCCGCCCATGACGGTCATCACCGGAACGCACGACATCCTCAGCGTGGATTCCCTTAATCTTGAAAAAATCGCCGAAGCTCAGGATCTGGACATCAATGTGTTTACCTTTGTCAACCAGCTTCACTTCTTTGTGGGACTTCCCATCCCCGAGGCTAAGGAAGCGCTGGAGCTGATCGCCGAGGAGGTTTTCGGCGTGGACGATTGTTGCGAGTGTGACGATTGCTGTGAGAGCAGCGACCCCGAGGAAGCTCCCGATGAAGAGGTCATCGAGGATTATTCGGAAGAAGAAACCGAAGAACCGGAAGAAAAACCGATAGATATCGACGATTTTTGATTAAAAAATACCGCGCTCCCGAAAACGGGAGCGCGTCTTTTTATTGTTTACGGCGTCAGGGAATTAGGCAAAAGTGCGATGTACTTTTGGATCTCAGTCGCGTCCTTGATAGTTACGAAGCCGTCGCCCGTAGCATCTGCAAGAATCTGCTGCTCATCATCAAGATCATTGTATTTTGCCAAATAACGCTGGATCATTGTGGCGTCATTGATATTGATCGTATTGTCTCTGTTTACGTCGCCTTTATTGAAGGAAGATGCCGGAGTGGTTGTCGCAATGACGGCGGTGGAAACATCGGGAATATCGGAGGAAGGATAAGTTACGTCGAAGGCCGGTATGGTGTACGGCTCGGTGACGTCGCTGTTGATATTGCCGTTGAAGGGGATTTGGCTCTTCATGGGAATAACGCCTGCGCCCGTGACGTCAACGCGGTTTTCACTTATGTTCCATGTAAAGGTTACGTTGCCGTCCGTTGTTTTATAAAATGCAAAGAAGTTGCCTCCGTCGTATTCATATAAATCGTTGCCGTCGGTTTTGACAAAATCCCAGTAGCCGCTTACGTGGAGCAGCTCGTATTCAATTACAAAATAGTAGGGCTCGTCCGACGCGGGAATATTGACGGGATCGGAAGCAACAAGTCCGTTGCTAAACATAAACATACCTTCGCTGTTAATGCTGTGATTCTTAAATCTGACATTCGCGCTCTCGAAGTTTTCGTAAATGTCTAAAATCTCATAATCTCCCTCAGGCTCCGTAGGCTCCGAGGTGATTTCAGGCTCACTTGTAAAATCCTCGGTCGGATCGTATGAGGGATCATAGGGAAGATCGCTGTCAATTACCTGAGCGCCTCCTCCGGTGATATTAATGGAGTCGGGATCGTTCTTGTCCCACGTAAAGGTCAGGTCGCCTGCCTTAGTGTTCCTGAACGCAAAGTAATTACCGCCGTTATAATTATAAATACCGTTGCCTACCGTCTTGATTCCGCGCCAGATGCCGCCTGCGTCTCTTGCTTCGTAATCAATGTAAAAGTAGTAGGTCGAGGAGGTTGCCGGAACGTTTTTAAGTGTGCCCGTCAGGACGTCGCTGTCATACGTGTCTTGAGTAAGAATGACAGGATCAAAATCATTGTCCCTGAAGAATATGGTGCCGGTCACATAGCAGTTTTCAAATATGCCGTCCACACACGCCGAAGCAGGCTCTGTTTCGGGTTCTTCGGTAGTGCCCAGGGGAGAGTAATAGGTTGTTCCGTTTTCCGTGTATCCGACAGGTGATGGACCCGAAGCGGCATTAGCGCCCAGCGCAGTAACACCGCATACGGTGACAGCTAACGCAAGCGCCGTTGCGCCGAGTTGTTTAAAAATGTGTTTCATTTTAATGATCTCCTTTAATCATTTAATATACAATTATTATATCAGCAAAATAGGTTTTGGACAATTGGAAAAATTACCAAATATATGTTCCACATTTAGTGAATATCAACAAACAAAAATGAAAATATATTGCTGTTTTTGCTTTAAGTTATACTGTTTACTGAACATCTGCGCGACATTGGACTTTCAGCGAATCCAAATGATTGCCGTGCAGGAATGATATTTTGTTTTTTGTTCCTCGATTTTCCGTACATAAAGCGGAAATTTGTAAATTGATTGATTTTTGCTTTGTTTTGTATTATAATAAATATATTACACATCAAGTTTAGGAGAGCAATCATGCTGGAATTAAAAAACATTACCTTCGAGGTAGGAGAAGGGCAGGAAAAAAAAGCCATTATCCGCGACCTCAGCTTAACAATTGAAAACGGTAAGTTTGTTGTTATCACCGGTCCGAACGGAAGCGGCAAGTCCACGCTGGCGCGGATCATTATGGGTATAGAGCGTCCCACATCGGGTCGGCTGTTTTTTGACGGTCAGGACATCACAGACCTGAATATCACCGAGCGCGCAAAATTGGGTATCAGCTTTGCGCTGCAGCAGCCCGTTCGCTTCAAGGGCATCCGTGTACACGACCTGCTGCAAATCGCGTCTGGCAAGACACTGGATGTGAGCGAAGCCTGCAATTACCTTTCCGAGGTTGGATTGTGTGCGCGCGACTATATCGACCGCGAGATAAATTCGTCTCTTTCCGGCGGCGAGCTAAAGCGCATAGAAATCGCCACACTGTTGGCGCGCAAGACCAAGCTCAGCGTTTTTGACGAGCCGGAGGCAGGTATTGATTTGTGGAGCTTCCAGAACCTGATACGCATTTTTGAGAATATGCGCCGGGAAATCAAGGACAGCTCGATCGTTATCATTTCACACCAGGAGCGTATCCTCAATATAGCCGACGAGATCGTTTTGATCGCAGGCGGCAAGATAGAAAAACGCGGCGCGGCGCAGGAGATACTGCCCGGGCTGATAGGTACGACCGCTGCTGTAGACGCGTGCGAAAGGCTGAAATAAGGGGGAGAGGCTCATGCTGAATTTAGATGACATTCAAATGGAAATGCTTGCGGAGATAGCCGACATTCACGACGTACCCGCGGGAGCCTATAACTTCCGCGTCAATAGTCAGCTGGCAGGCAGAAACACCACGGCAAATATCAATATAGTGAATAAAGAGGGCGTGTCTGGTATCGACATTTTTATTAAGCCCAACACAAAGAACGAGAGCGTTCATATCCCCGTTGTTGTCAGCGACAGCGGTATCAAAGAAACCGTCTACAACGACTTCTTTGTGGGCGATAACTGCGACGTGGTAATTGTTGCCGGCTGCGGTATCAACAACTGCGGCGAGCACGACGCGCAGCACGACGGTATCCATCGCTTTTATGTCGGCAAAAACTCCAAGGTGAAGTATGTGGAAAAGCATTACGGAAGCGGCGACGGCAACGGCAAGAGGATACTGAATCCGGTCACCGAGGTGTATATGGAAGAAGGCAGCTCCATGGAAATGGAGATGGAGCAGATCAAAGGCGTGGATTCAACCGAGCGAAAAACTATCGCAGAGTTAAAATCCGACGCCCGTTTAGTGGTCAAAGAGCGCCTTATGACTCACGGAAAGCAGTACGCTACCAGCGATTATCAGGTCAGCCTTAACGGAGAAAACGCCACAGCCGATGTGGTGTCACGTTCCGTAGCCCGCGACACCTCCAACCAGACCTTTAACGCGCGCATCACAGGCAACGCGCCGTGCAGCGGTCATACCGAGTGCGACTCTATAATTATGGACGAAGGAAAGATCCTTGCTATCCCTTCACTTGAAGCCAACGACGTAGACGCGATGCTGGTTCACGAGGCGGCTATCGGCAAAATCGCAGGCGACCAGCTTATCAAGCTGATGACGCTCGGACTCACCGAAGCCGAAGCAGAGGAACAAATCATCAGCGGATTTTTAAGATGATTTTATAACTAACCTATAATTATGGTTAAAGTGAAAAAAATCTCAACATTGTTATATTTATTGCTTAGTGCGATCGTTTATTTCGGCTTGATAATGCTTAATATATTTGTCATTAACAGCAATGAATTATCCGGCAAGCTTATTCTTACGATCGTTTTTGCCGTTATGGTATTTTTGCATTTCGCTTTTGTCCGTTCCCGTTATGACGAGTTTTTAAAGTATACTCTCTTTAATAAAGTTTTGACGGCAATTCTTTCTTTTTTCTATGTCGATGCAATTGATATTGTGGTACGATTTAAGTTGACTGACCCGATAAATATGATCATACTGATAAACTCATGCACGCTGGTTTTTCCGGTGTTAATGACAATGATCAGTGTTTTGATCGTCAAAAAGGCTCACCTGTTATCGCGAATAGTATATTACTGCGGAATAGTTGAATTATTTGCAGGAGGCTTAGCTACAATCATCAGCTTATATAATCCGAGCTTATTTATAAAAAGCCTGCGATAAAACGTAATCAAATACAATTTGTTTAATAGCTGAACAAAAGGGCGGAAAGGAAACAATCCTTTCCGCCCGATCGTTGTAAATAACTAATAATTCTTAATCATTAATCATTAATTGAAATTATCCCTTGACCGCGCCCGAAACAACGCCCTCGATGATGTATTTCTGGCAGGCGAAGTAGAACGCAACGATCGGCAGGATACTGAGCACCACAAGCGCCATTATCGCGCCGTGGTCGGTTTGACCGTAGCTGCCGTTCAGGAACTGCATGTGAATGGGGATGGTGCGATACTCTCCGTCCAAAATCAGGTAGGGGAGGAGGTAGTCGTTCCAGATCCACATGGTCTCCAGAATAGCAACAGAGATAACGGTCGGCTTCATTATGGGAAGAACCACTCCGAAGAAGGTTTTTAAGGGACCCGCGCCGTCAACGTCGGCGGCTTCCTCGATTTCTATGGGAATGGATTTAACAAAGCCCGAGAACATGAACACCGCAAGTCCCGCGCCGAAGCCCAGATAAATCAGCAGGATACCCCACGGGGTGATCAGCTTGAGTTTATTGGCAGTATCGGACAGGGTGAACATAACCATCTGGAAGGGAACAACCATCGAGAAAATGCAGAAATAATAGATGATCTTGCATACGATGGTGTTGGAGCGCTGGATATACCACGCGCACATGGAGGTACACAGCAAAATGATCGCCACGCCGCCGATGGTGATAAACAAGCTCCACAGAGCCGCTTCCCAAAACGGATAGTTACCAAAGGTCATACCCTTGATATAGTTTGCAAATCTGTTGAAATCCTCTCCGATCGGGAAGGAAAACAGATTGCGGCTGATACCCTCGTTGGTTTTAAAGGAGTTTACCAGCACAATGATGATCGGCATAACATAAAAGATGGATACCAGCGTAAAAATAGCGGTGAGGATCTTCATGCCGACGGTTTGTTTTTTTACATGCTTCGGCTCTTTTGCCGCAGCTTTAACTGCTGTTTTAGCCATTATGCCTGCACCTCTTTTCTTCTGGTGAGGAACAGCTGGAGCAGTGAAATAACTACAACGATCAGGAAGAAGATAACGCCCTCCGCCTGACCGACGCCCTTGGCGCTTCTGCCTTCGCCGTAAAAGGTTTTGTAGATGTTCAGCGCCATCATGCGGGTCGTCCAAATGCCGTCTTTAAGTGGTGCGCCTCCTGTGAGCGCAAGGTTCTGGTCGAACAGCTTAAAGGAGTTGGTCAGAGTCAGGAACGAGCAGATGGTGATGGAGGGCATCATCATCGGGATCGTGACCTTAACGAGCATCTGACCCTTGGTCGCGCCGTCGATTTTTGAAGCTTCATACAAATCCGAAGGAACATTTTGGAAACCGGCTATATATATAATCATCATATAACCCGCCTGCTGCCAGCACATCAGGATAATTAAGCCCCAAAAGCCCATGTCGCTGTTTGTAACCAGCGAGGGCATGTCCATATTTCTGAGAATACCGTCAAAAATCTGATGCCAGATGTAGCCCAGAATAATGCCGCCTACGAGGTTTGGCATAAAGAATACCGTGCGGAACACATTGGAGCCGCGGATACCGATTGTAAGCGCATAGGCAACAAAAAACGCGATCAGATTAATCAACACCAAGCTTACGATTACAAAGCCAACCGTAAACCAGAAGGAATGCAGGAAGCTTTCATCCTGGAATGCTTTGACATAGTTTTGCACACCGACAAATTTGGTGCGGTTGACAATCTGAAATTGGAAAAAGGAGAGATAAATACCCTTAATAAACGGGTAAATAAAGCCGATGACAAAAGCCGCGAATGTTGGAAGCACAAAAATAAGCGCATATAGCTTTCTTTTTGGTTTTCTAAACATACTCTTGCCTTTCTTTGAGAAAAAGAGGGACAAAATGTCCCTCTTTTTTTGATTTACATTTCGCCGTTAGCGTCGAATGGGATTATTCGGCAGCCTTAGCTTTTTCTGTCTTCCAGCCGTCTACGAATGCAGTCTTAACAGCATCCCAGTCGCCTGTGCCTGCAGCGTACTGAGTCAGAGCAGCGCCTACGCCGTTCTTCCACTCTTCGCTGGGCATTGTGGTGAAGTTCCAGCTTACGGGAGTTTTGCCTGCCTTGGTAAGCTCGGTATCGATCTTAACGAGAGCGTTATTGGATTCCTTAGCATCCTTGAAGGGGATGGTGAAGTTCATCTTCTCAGCCATAGCCTTTGTGCCTGCCTCGCTGGATACGCACCAGTTGATGAACTCAAGTGTAGCAGCCTTGTCGTCGTCGGAAGCTGAGTTGTTTACACACCAATAGTTCTCGGTGCCTGTGCACAGACCCTGCTTTGCCTCGTCGCCTGCGCCGATGTAGATAGGCAGCATGCCCATCTCGTCGTCCTTGAGAGACTTGGAGAGAGCGTCATATTCCCATGTGCCGTTCTGGAAGAATACAGCCTTGCCGTCCTTGAACTCGGTCTCAGCGTTCTCGCCTGTCTTGGAAGCCAGCTCGGTGGGCTTGCAGGTGGAATCGGTGATATACAGGTCAAAGATGTTCTTGTAGTTGTCAAGATAGGTGCCCTTGATAGCGTCGGTATCGGTTACGTTGTCATCCTTGTACTCGAAGTAGATGGGAAGGTTAGCAAGGTGAGTCTTGAATCTCCAGTCGGAGGAAGAATCCATACCTGCGGAGGTGAACGCGCCGTCTACGCCGAGAGCGTCTTTGTTAGCCTGGATCTCGTCAGCAACTGTCTTGAGCTTGTCGAAGCTGTTGATTTCGTCGATGCTCTTAACGGTAGCGAAGTCGGAGTCACAGTATTTCTGAAGCAGAGTTTTGTTGTAGATGATACCGTAGGTCTCGATTACATAAGCAACGCCGAGAGTTTTGCCGTCCTGCTCGAGAGCGAAATCCTTGGAGGTCAGGTTGCCTACGATTTCGGAGTTGGTCAGATCTTCGCAGAACTCGCCCCACTTAGCCAGACCGACGGGTCCGTTTACCTGGAACAGGGTAGGAGCATTGTCTTTGTTCATCTCGGAGGTGAGGGTCTGCTCGTAGGTACCCTCAGCCGCGGTCTTAACGGTTACTTCAACGCCTTTTTCATCCTTGTAGGCTTTAGCAAGCTCCTGCCATGCCTTGTCCTGCTCGGGCTTGAAGTTGAGGTAATAAACCTTACCCTTGGAAGCGTCGCCCTTGTTGGCGGATGCCTCAGCCTTTGTGGAGCCGGAAGCTGTGTCGCTGTTGGTGCCGCTTGTTCCGCAGCCTGCCAGCGCTGTACCTGCCATCAATGCGGCAACAGCCAGAGCGGCAGCTCTTTTGATGTGTGTCTTTTTCACGTTAATCACCTTTTCTGTTAGTATTTGTCCGAAGTCCGTCGAACGGCGGGGAAAGCCGATTAATCCACTTTCCTAATGCTATCATAATACCACCTGACGGCTCAAAAATCAAGTAGAATTTTGTATTGCTTGTCGAAAAATTTAACCGGGTAAATAGTTTTTTTGTATTTGTAACAGTCCTATAACCAAATAATCCGCACGTGTACTGCGTTTTTTGTACAATAATTCCACACAAGAAATAACCGATACATTTTTGTAATATTTATGAATCCCCTGTATATTGAAAAAAAGCCGCTTAATATGCTATAATAATGGAAATATTTACGGCAGTACCGTGCTCCGGTATCGCCTGAATACTCTGAGGTCATATATGAAACAAAAAAAGCAAAATGCATTTACAGTATTCTTTAGTCAGTTTCCGCGCCTGATGCTTGCGGGGCTGCTTTTTTCCGCTCCGATGGCAATTTTTATGGGATTGTCCGTACTGCTTGCCAAGCTCAGCGGCTTTGACAATGTGCTGGTTTGGGGGCTGGGTGTTATTCCCGCCTCGGTTTTTTTGCCGGGTCTGGTCATGGTAGTACGCAAATACGCCGTTGAAAAAAGCTTTGTTACGGTTGTTCCGGCGTTTTTCAGCGCGGTTAGGGAAAACGCGCGTGATTTTTTGCTTCACGGTGCTGTAACTTATCTTATCCTTACTTCGTCATTCTTTGCGCTTCTGTACTATTTTACTCAGGCGCAGTCCGATATAGTGTTTGCTTACGTGCTGGTCATTTATATCCTGTTTACCGCCGTGATGCTCTGTATGATGTTTTACGTGCCGCTGATGTCGGTGACTTATGAACTGCGTTACAGGGATATTTACAAAAACTCACTGCTGATGATTTTCGGCAAGATTTTCGTGAATCTGCTTACCTTTGTCATAACAGGCGTTTTGGTCGGAGGTGCGGTTTTGCTGCTGGTTTATACCGACGGCGTATGGCGTTGGGTGACTTTGGGACTGTTGGCGCTGTTCATGCCGCTGTTGATTTGCTATATCATAGTATCAATGATTTCAAAGGGCTTGCAGGAAAACGTTGGTTCGTTCACGACTGCCGAGCCGCCGAAAGCGGAGCTTTCCGAGGAAGAAGCTCAAACCCTCGGCGAGGTCGCGTCGGAAGAGGACTACATTTTTATCAACGGAAAAATGGTAAAAAATCCTCACAAATAATATGTATAAAGAAACGGACAGAGCAAGGCATTCCCGGTATGCTCTGTCCGTAGTTTATTAAAGGTTTTATTTTGTTATTCGGCGGCGGTCAACTCACGGTTAAGTCTTGAAACAGGCAGCCCGACTACGTTAAAGTAATCACCCCGTATCTGCTTCACTAACAGCGCGCCCTTACCTTGGATGCCGTATGCGCCTGCCTTGTCAAACGGTTCGCCTGTGTCGATATATGCGAGTATCTGCTCGTTGCTGAGCGGATAAAATTCCACTTCGGTAACCTGAGAGAACCGTTTCACGCTGTCGCCGTTATATATCGCGCAGCCGGTAATGACCAAATGCGTTTTACCCGAGAGCATTTTTAGTATTTCAAACGCCGCTTGGTCGGATTTGGGTTTGCCGATCATTTGATTGTCGATAAAAACTCCCGTGTCGCATCCGATAACGGTGTCGTCGGGGTGCAGGCGGTGAATATAAGCCGCTTTTTTATCCGCTAAATATTCGGGCATCTTATACAGCTCGATATCGTCTGTTATATTTTCGTCCACATTGGCAGGCTCTGTGCGAAACTGCGCTGTGATCAGCGACAGAAGCTCCTTCCTGCGCGGAGAAGCGGAAGCCAAAATAACCATAGAATCCCTCTTTCATGGTTTTCTGTATATTACTGTACACTATTTTTTAGCTTTTGTAAACTTTTTTCTTGACAAAAATCGCATCGGGTGTTATAATACCCATTAACCGAGTAGGTATAATAGATTAAACAGGAGGTATCACATGGATACAAAAAACAATAACATAAAAATGCTCGCGTTCAGCGCGGTGTTTGCAGCGCTTATTACCGTGACGACCGCGTTTGTCAAGATTCCGGCGCCTTTGGGGTATATCCACGCGGGAGACTCCATGATCTTTTTAGCGGCAGCGGTATTGCCGCCTCCGTTTAGTTTTATGTCCGCTTCCGTTGGCGGAGCGCTGGCGGATTTGCTTGCAGGCTACGCTGTGTGGGCTATCCCGACCGCGATCATCAAGGCACTGAATGTGTTGCCGTTTGTGATCGTTAAAATAATTCTGAACAAGAAAAATAAACCTTATCATTTAGTATCGCTTCCGGTCATGCTCGCTGTTGTATTTTCCGTAGCTGTAACGGTAACGGGATACTTTTTTGCCAACTGGATTTTATACGATCAGGCTGCCGCTTGGGCTGAGGTGCCGTTCAATTTGGTTCAGTCTTTTGCAGGCGCCGGATTGTTCGTGGTCGCTGCGCTTGCGCTAAGGGCGCTGCGTTATGAGCGCTGGATAAAATAATGAGCATAATAATTTATAAAACGCCTTGCCACACTCTCATGCGGCAAGGCGTTTTACTGCGGAAATACCGCGCTATCTTTCTTCCTTTAATATATAAGGCTGACGTTTTTTTGTTTCCAGATAGATTTTTGAGATATACAGCCCCACGATCCCGAGGCAAAGCTGGATCAGTCCGCCGATAAAGATCATTATCGAAACTGTTGAAGGCCAGCCCGAAACAGGGTCTCCCCAAATCAGAGCACGAACCACTATCAAAATCAAAAAGATAAAGGCAATGAAGCACATGATGATCCCCAAAAAAGACGACAAATACAGCGGAACCACGGAGTAAGCCAAAATTCCCTCCAGCGAATACGCGAACAGCTTGCGGAACGACCACTTTGTGGAGCCGGCGCTTCTCTCAACATTGTCATAGGAGATCCAGTAGGTTTCAAAGCCTACCCAGCTGAAAATACCCTTTGAAAAGCGGTTGTACTCGCGGTCGGCAATAATGGCGTTCACCATCATACGCGACATCATTCGATAATCGCGCGCACCGTCGCGTATCTCCGTATCGGACAGCTTGTTTATCACGTGATAAAACAGCTTCGAGAACAGCGAGCGCACTTTTGGTTCGCCCTCACGGTTTTGACGGCGCGTGGCGACGCAGTGGTATTTTGTGTCGGGTTCGCTTAATATGTCAAACATTTTTGGCAGAAGAGAAGGTGGATCCTGCAAATCAACGTCCATGGTCGCCACATAATCTCCCTTAGCCATTTCAAGTCCTGCCAAGATCCCGGCTTCCTTGCCGAAGTTGCGCGAGAAAGAGCGGTAGCGCACGGTTTCGTCCAAACGGTTCAAATCGCGCAGGATATCGAGTGTTTTGTCTGTACTGCCGTCGTCAATAAAGCAAAACTCAATATTTGCGTTGATTTCGTTTTTAATACTCATCACCGCGTCATAGAAAATGGGGATAGCCTTTTCTTCGTTAAAGCACGGTACGACAAGCGATAACAGCTTCATTTTGTTGCCTCTTTTCAATATCACTTTAATGCTTTGAGCATCGGAAAAAAGAACGGCATGCGCCGTTCGTGTCAGCGGAAGTTTTTGTTATAGTAATCCTTGAGCGCCGCAAAGGTTTCGCTGCTGATGACGTGCTCGATCTTGCAGGCGTCGGCAACTGCGTGTTCCTCCGATACACCCAGCTTTAAAAAGAATTCGCTGAGCACGGTGTGCCGCTCATATGTGCGCTCGGCAACCTCCAGACCCTTGTCGGTCAGATTCAAACCGCCGTTTCTGTCAACGGTAATGTAACCTCCGTCGCGCAAAATGCTCATGGCGCGGCTGACGCTCGGCTTGGAATAGCCCATTTCCTCCACTACGTCGATCGAGCGGACAAAGCCCTTTTGTTGTGTTAAGACATATATCGTTTCAAGGTACATCTCACCGGATTCCTTAAGCTGCATAACGCACCTCCCGAGATTTCAGGAAGTATTGATCATTTCGGCTGCGAAACAAAATACTTCCGGTATTATTATGATATCATCATAGCATACATCGCCCGGCTTTTCAATAGCTTTTGCGATTTTGCCGTTTGTCAGGCGCGTGAAAAAATAAAAAGCTTGATTTTATCGGATTGAAGTGGTAAAATGATTATTATGTAATTTTGGAGATATGAAAAGGAAGTGCAGCATATGCTTACGCTCGATAGGATTTATCACGCGTCCTATGTTTTGAAGGACGTTATCCGTCAAACGCATATTGTTAAGGCTGAGGGACTCGCCGATAATTGTCACGTGTACCTAAAGCCCGAGAACCTTCAGATCACGGGTTCGTTCAAGGTCAGAGGTTCGGGCTACAAGATCTCGCAGCTGTCCGACGAGGAAAAGGAGAGAGGCGTTATCGCCTGTTCCGCAGGCAACCACGCTCAGGGCGTTGCGCTTGCCGCAACAAAATACGGCATCAAAAGCTTGATTTGTCTGCCGGACGGCGCGCCGATTTCCAAGGTGGAGGCTACAAAGAGCTACGGCGCAGAGGTTTGTATGGTGCCGGGCGTATATGACGACGCATACAACAAGGCGCTCAGTTTGCGCGACGAAAAGAATTATACCTTTATCCACCCCTTTGACGACGAAAACGTTATCGCGGGTCAGGGAACGATAGGCATTGAGATCCTCAACGAAATGCCTGACGTTGACGCGGTCATCTGCGCAATAGGCGGCGGCGGACTCATTTCGGGAGTTGCGTGCGCCATAAAAAACCTGAATCCAAATATCAAGGTGTACGGCGTTCAGGCTGAGGGTGCTCCCTCCATGGCGGAATCAATAAAGCAGGGCAAGATAGTTTCGCTTGATAAGGTATCCACCATTGCGGACGGTATCCAGGTAAAGGAGCCGGGCGAGCACACCTTTGAATATGTCAGAAAATATGTGGATGAGATTGTCACTGTATCCGACGACGAGATCGCCTCCGCTATTTTGAAGCTTATCGAGACCCAGAAGATGATCGCCGAGGGCGCAGGAGCGGCTCCGCTGGCGGCGGTTATGTATAACAAGCTCCCGATCGAGGGCAAAAAGGTCGTCTGCGTGGTTTCGGGCGGCAACATCGACGTTACCATTCTCAACCGTGTCATCAAGCGCGGACTTATAATGAGCGGCAGACAGCAAACCCTCTGCATTGAATTGCAGGATAAGCCGGGTCAGCTGGTCGCTGTGTCAAAGATCATCGCCGAAAGCGGCGGCAACGTGATCTCTGTTCACCACGAGCGCGCAGGCGAGGGTACCGACGTAACAGCGGCATACCTGCGTATTGTAATTGAAACGCGCAACTTCGACCACGTAAAGGTCATTTCCGATTCTCTGAAAGCCGCAGGCTTTAAATTAGTATAAAAAGGTGGTATATTTTATGGAAAAGATTTACACAAAAAATGCGCCCGACGCGATCGGCCCCTATTCACAGGCTATCAAGGCTAACGGACTGGTGTTCACCTCGGGACAGATCGCGATCGATCCCGCAAGCGGCGAGGTAGAAGCGACAACGATAGAGGCGCAGACCGAGCAGGTGTGCAAAAACCTTAAAAACGTTCTCGAGGCTGCCGGCAGCGGCTTAGACAAAGCCGTTAAAACCGTATGCTTCTTAGCCGACATGAACGACTTTGCCGCGTTCAACGCCGTATACGGCAACTATTTCACGGAAAAGCCCGCACGCTCCTGCGTTGCGGTAAAAACACTTCCCAAAAACGTTCTGGTAGAAGTAGAGGTAATCGCGGAAGCGTAAGCTTGAGAAAAAACATGTATGATAGGCAGACAGGGTAAATTCTCTGTCTGCTGTTTTATTATACAAATTAAACAAAAGTTATAAACCATTTTGCAAAAAAACGTCAATGAGCTAATTGTATCATGAGAGAATTTATTATATAATAAGATTATAAACAGATGAAATATAAACATTATATAATTATGTTGCGAGGTGAACGATATGATGAAACATTTTTTTATAAAACTGACGGTATCGGTTTTGTCGGTTTCCTTATTGCTTTCAGCGTTTTGTGTTTCAGCTCACGCCGAGACTGCGGACAGCAAAGCAAAAGAACGGCTGAAAGCGGTGCTGGAAGTCATTGAAGGTGAGCAAACGGCAATGGGAATGTCGTTTGCCTATTATGACAATACGCTGGATCCAAAGGTGTATCAGGCGGCAAAAAGCGTTTATGAGAACAGTGATTCAACCGATGCCGACTACACAAACGCGTATGCAGAGCTGCTCAACGCAAAATACAGCTCGCTGATCAAGGAGACGATTCCGAGAGCGGCGCTTGAGGAAGCGGAAAAAGAACAGAATTATAACCATTGGTATCCCGAAGACGAATGGCAGGTTTACCAAGCAAAGGTAAAGGCACTTCGCACGGCTGTGGACGATTATTCCGCAACATATCAATATCTCGCAGGGGTGGGTGAGAACGGTCAGCCTGTTTTGATAACAGGATATCAGTATTCCGAAGCGCAGCACAAGACCTTAGACGCCGCGTTTCATGAATGGCTTTATGCTCTGAATGTCATGACGAATAACGATCATGTGAACGGAGACGTTGACGGAAACGGCAAGGTCACCATTAACGACGCCACAGTGGTGCAAAAATACCTTTGCGGCGCGGTACAGCTCACAACGGCGCAAAAAATGCGTGCGCGCGCGGTTTTATACAACAGACCCGCCGGTTCGGGCGATAACATGATGCGGTATCAGCTCACCGTCAATGATGCCACGCAGATCCAGCGCTTCCTGGCAGGAGATACCGCAGCGTCCGACCGATTTTACAACAGCCCTTTCTATGAGCAGGAAAAGGTATGCATTTTTGTTGACGAACTTGATTCTTATGAAGATAAGCAGTACTTGCTTTCGCATTTCTTCAAATATTTTGTTTGCCCCGGATCAATAGATATGTATCCGTTTGATACGAATTATTATTTGGCGGCAGATTTTCAAAAGGTTTATCATAGCTGCGAAGCTATGGGTATTGACTACAAGCTGTAAAAACATAGATTATTCCGTAAGATGTTACCTTAACGTTTAATCCCTAAATATGAAACCGGCTTAAAGCATAACAGTGTTCTAAGCCGGTTTATCTTTTGCATAATTTGGAGCGGATGATCTGTTTGTGTAATGGAGGTGACAAATATCTTGTCTTACGGGGTCACTTTATAATAGGATAATAATCATCAGCGCTCTCGCTGAAAATGTTCCGTAGGCAAGAATTGGGTGCAGCGTCACGCTGCCGCCCACATTCGATTCCCGATCCGCTTTGCCAAAAATAAAAAAAGCACCCTAAGGCTACATCTCATAAGGATGATTTGAAATCACAACAGAAACAGCCGATTGGGAGCCTAAAGCGAAACAGCGAACAGTTTTAACAAAGATAACTGTTCACTGTTTTTTTTGTAAGAAAACAATAATAAGTAAATCTGCGTTTTTAACTTTGAATACATCGCCCGAAATTGAGCACCTCGGCCGCACAAATTGAGCAGCGGCGTCGGCAAAATTGCGCACTTTCGTCGCATAAAGTGCGCAGCGGCAT
>CADASG010000038.1:0-15960 GCA_902790475.1 uncultured Ruminococcus sp.
TTAACTATCTTTTTCTTGAATTCATAACTATATTTGGACATAAAATTACCGACCTCCGAAAATTAGATTCTTGGTCTAACTATCGGGGGTCGGGTCATTGATTTCTCAAAACGGTGTGTTTTATGTTATTAACTTTCTGTCGCGATAATCCTTATTCAAAAAACATATCGGCTGTTCAGGCAAAGTGGAATACGTTGATCAGCAGGATCCAGCTCATTCCGTAATAAGTTACCACAGCGACGAGGTCGTTGACTGTGGTGATCAGCGGACCGGACGCGACGGCGGGATCAACGCCTATCTTCTTGAAGAACAGCGGTATTAGCGTGCCGACTGCGCTCGATATCACCATAGCGATTATCAGCGAAAGACCGATACAGCCCGACACCGCGAACGAGAACAGTATATCCCTTCCCTTGAAAAAGCAGATAAAAAGCCCCACAAGTACAAAAGAGGCTGTGCCGAGAAGCGCGCCGTTGAAAAAGCCTATGCGCGTTTCCTTGACTACAAGGTGCATTTTCTGCCTTAACGTGAGGGTTTCGTCCGTGAGCACGCGGATCGTTACCGCAAGCGACTGAGTTCCGACATTTCCTGCCATGTCGAGTATCAGCGACTGGAACGCCATTATCAGCGTGAGCTGTGCCACGACCTTCTCAAACGTTCCTACGACCGTAGAAACGAGCAATCCGAGCCCTAAAAGCGTCAGCAGCCACGGCAAACGCTTTTTCATGCTGTGACCGAGAGATTCGTTAAGATCCTCTTCTGCCGTCAGACCTGCAAGTTTTGCGTAGTCCTCACCCATTTCATCATCAACAGCTTCGATGATGTTTTGAGAGGTGATAACGCCTAAAAGCTTATTGCTGTCGTCAAGAACGGGAATTATGCTCTCGGAGTAGTCCTTCAGCTTTTCAATGCAGTCCGAAGTCTGCTCGGAAGCATATACATAAGGAAAGGAAGTAGCGATCAGATCGCTGACCGGTTTTCCGCCCCTCGCTGTGATAAGGTCTTTGAGGTCGATCGCACCGCCGAACTCATTATTATCGTCTACCACAAACATGGTAGAGATATTGTCGTTTTCATTCGCCTGCTCTGCAAGCTCGGACATTGCCTCTTTTACGGTCAAATTCTCATGTATGACGATACAGTCGGTCGTCATTCTGCTTCCGATCTCATCCTCATCAAACGACGCGATGAGCTTTATTTCTTTTTGGATATCGGGATCCACTGTGTCGATTATCAGACTGCGCTTTTCCTTGTCGATTTCACTGAGGATATCGACTGCGGTATCGGTATCGAGCTTTGACACCACTGCCGCAGCCTTGCGGACGTCCATTTCATTAAGATATATCCCGGCGTCCTTTTCATCGAAATACTCGAATATTTCAGCGAGCATATCGGGGCTGCACACACGGTAGAACTTTTTTCGCTCCTGAACCGTGAGCTCTCTGATTACCTCCGCAATATCATTCCCGTGATAGTCCTCAAGCCTTTTCAGCATGATCTTCGGAGAATCGTTGCTTTGAATGATAGCGGTTATCTCCGCATTGTAATCGGGTCTTACGGTCGTTTCGTTTAATTCCTGAATGTTTTTGTTTTCCATTGTTTGTCCTCCTTCTGTTTTTCGGCAGAAGGGACAAAGGGACATGACGCTAACCCCTGATAGCTTTTGCTTTAAAATGCGCTGACATCTGTTTGTTTTTTTATCAGGGAATAGTATAAAAAGTCCCGGACACAAAGCTGCGTGCCGGGAACGGATGATTTATTTCACAATCAGTAAAGCCGCAAACGTCGTGCAGCTTCATAAACTACGAAACAAAGCATCCTGTGTTGTCCGTTTGACCCGCAACTGTCGCCGTTTGCCACTCAATTCACCTCCGATTAGTTTATCTGATTCATCTCTTTTATTTTATCACTACGCATTTTGTTTGTCAACATTCAGACTGCTATTTCACCGTGTTATCAGATGCTTATGAAAACACTTTTTATTCGTGTGTATGGATCGTGCTTTCAGCGTAAATCTTTACTGCAAAGCTTTATACGCTTTTTTCGAACACAGTGAAATACGTGTTTTTGCATTTTGTACATCTTCTTAGATGTTCGTTGTTTTCAACAAAATATTCAGCACAAAATTGTACATCGTATACAAGGATACAATGCGTTTTTCTTCGGCTTAGACTGTGCAGGAAATCATTAACAAAAAACACATATTTACACTTTTCTGAGCTGTGAAATGCTCTGAACCTTAATTTTTTTGTGATTTATGTAGAAATTTACCTCTCAATATTATATAATGTACCCAGAAAATTTAGGAGGTAATTTATGAACCACATTGGCAAGAAAATCGGCAAACGTGTTTTATCATTCGGCTTGACGGCAGTAATGCTTACTTCTGTCTTATCCGTAGCATTCAGCGCAAGCGTTGCAAGTGCAGCCGAAACAGGAACTGAAGGTGTTTCTCAGATACACGAGAGCTCCGGAAATATGGGCGGCGCGGACTTCGACGGTTATGTCGGCGTTGCGAACGACTGTGAAATAATCGATTTCTCAGAGCTCAGCGAAGATGAGATCATCACCTCGGTTGAGGATTATCTGGAGTTTTCCGGCAACGACGAATTGAATCCGGGAGCGGCAGCACAGTCTCTTCCTGCGGAGTGCGATAACTCAACAAACGAAAACAGCATCTATTGTCCGCCTATCGGCGACCAGGGAATGGTATCCGCCTGTGGCACATGGTCAGCTTCATATTATAACTACACTTATATGGCCAACCGTGCAAGAGGCATACGCACGACCGAAAACAATATTTTTTCACCAATATGGACATATAACCTCGGAAATTACGGCTACGTCGAAGGCGGATTGAACTCCCCGGTAGTCTATAACATCATCCGCATTATGGGCGCGCTTACCGTAGAGGATGTTCCCGCAACTAACTCCATCGATCCGCGTCAGCTCATATTTGACTGGCATGCGGAAAACGGTCTTTGGAAAAAGGCTCTCCGCAACAGACTTACAAACTACGGCTTCTTTACACCCGAATCCTATGTAGAAGGATATTACCCCGGTTTTAACACTCCCGTTGCCGCAACAGGCTCTCCTGTAACCTCTGCTGACGACCCTGATCTTGCGGCTATGAAAACCGCTATCAGCAGCGGTGAGGTTTTGAATTTTAACTCCTTCGTTTTCGGATGGGATGAAACCAAAATCAAAAGAGCTTCCGGTGTTGACAACCGCTTTGTCGGCGAAACTATTATCCGTGGCTGCAAAGAAAGAGACGGTTACCACGCAATGGTCATAGTAGGCTATAACGATAACATCTGGACAGATATCAACGACAACAACAAGGTCGACAGCGGTGAAATGGGCGCGTTCAAAATCGCGAACTCATGGAGCACAATATACGGAAACAAAGGTTTTTGCTGGATCGCGTACGACGCAATGAACAAGGTATCCTCCGTAAGCGGAGCACCCTCTTATTCTAACAGACAGCCTTGTATCGACACCGTTTCTGCCATTAAGGTAGAGCCCATAAAGTATGAATCCGGCGTTTACCTCAAATATGTTCTCAACTCCGCGGAGAGAGCGAATACTCATGTTTATGTAACAGCGATAAAAAAGTCAGACAGGTCGAAAACCATAACCAAGCTCGTTCCGCCCTACAACCTTGAAGCCGCTGTTAATCCTATTGATATAGTTGAGGATTTTTCCTACAGAGGAACGTCAACAGCCGCAGACGGCGAAATGTACTATGACCTCAACAACCTTATACCGGACATCGACATTTCAAAGATCAACGATTATGACTGGCAGGTAAATATATACGACACAACCAATAACAGCAAGCCCCTTACGATCAAGGAAGTAAAAATCATTGACGATTCAACAAACGGCGAGTTCGATATGCTTAACGGAGGACCCTATACTATCAACGGAAGCAGTAAGGTGTTCTACACAAACGAGGTAAATTTCCCGTTCTCTGCGGAAGTAGAGGTAAGCCCCTCTGACATCCACACTCTCGAGGAATTCAAGATCTCAGCGATCACAAAAGGCGGCAAAGCACCGTTCAAATATCAGTACGAGCTTGAAAAAGACGGCAAAAAAACGATGCTTGAGTCATTCTGCAATAATTATCAAAGCTTCCAAAGACTGGACGTAAACGGCGATTGCACGATTGTTGTAACCGTTAAGGACGCAGAGGGCAAAACAGCTGTTGCCCGCAAGCCTATCACCATTAAAAAAACCGAGATCACCGCGCTCACGCCCGATAAAGCAACCGCCGGCACGGGCGACACGATCGTATTTACTCCGCAGGTATCCAACCTTGCGCCTTCAATTGACTTCGTTGATTTCTACTATACCGTAACAAAAGACGGTGTGTCCGAGCAGTATACCGCAGAAATGGATAAATCTCTTGAATGGACTCCCAAAGAGGGCGGTAACTACACTATCACCTGCGAAATTAAGACCAGAAACGGTCTAATCGCTTCAAAAACCGTAGACTATACCGTTAAAGACAACAATATCACCATTTACTACAAGGGTTATTCAAACCCCAACATCCACTATCAGATCGGCGGCGGCAGCTGGACAGACGTTCCCGGCGTAGCAATGACAGCCACAAACGAACTCAGCGGTTATACTCACAAGTACACCATTGACCTCGGAACCGCTTCTTATGCAAACGTGTGCTTCAATGACGGCAACGGCAATTGGGACAGCAACAACGGCTCCAACTACCGTTTTGAAAAGGGCAATTACAAGTACTCCAACGGCACCATAACCAAGTTTGAGCCGACTCCGCCGAGCCTTGAAGCTTCGCTTTCTATGTCAAAAAGCGAAGTGATCAAAGACGAGAAGATCACTCTGAATGCTTCCGCCGTGAACGGCAAGGCTCCTTATCAGTACAAGCTGACCTACACCCACAACAGCACCACACACACAGTATCCGATTACAGCAACAACTCCTCGTTTACCTTTACTCCCGATACAAACGGCAGTTATGTGTTCAAGCTGACCGTCAAGGACGCAAAGGGCAAGACCGCTACCGCGTCAAAGACCTTAACGGTTAAAACGCCTTCCATCACCTCGGTTAATACAAGCGCTGCTTCCGCAGGGATCGGCGAGAATATAACGATCTCCATGACCGTTGCGAACGATATCAGCGGTATTCAGCGTTCATATCAGATCGAAAAAGACGGCAACATCACTAATTTGAGTGCCGGCAGCAACGGCACGGTGTCTTGGGCGCCTTCGGAACTCGGTACATACACCATCACCGGTGTTCTCACCTACAACGGAAAGACATATCTCTCCTCCCCCGTCACCTTTGAGGCTGTTGAAGCACCGTCTAATAAAGTCACGATTTATTACAAGGGCTACAGCAACCCCAACATCCACTATCAGATCGGAAACGGAAGCTGGACTGCGGTACCCGGCATAGCCATGACTGCGACAAACGAGCTCAGCGGTTATACTCACAAGTACACCATTGACCTCGGAACCGCTTCTTACGCTAACGTATGCTTCAACAACGAAAGCAGCTGGGACAGCAACAACGGCTCAAACTACCGCTTTGAAAAGGGCTCTTACAAATTCTCTAACGGCACGATCACTAAGATCGACTCTACCCCCACAGCTTTAACAGCTAATCTTTCACTCTCAAAGAGTGAGGCTCTTAAAAACGAGACCGTAACACTGAACGCGTCCGCTTCAAACGGCAAGGCTCCATATCAGTACAAGCTCACCTACAAGCTCAACGGCGTTTCTTACACTGCCGCTGACTACGGCACGACTTCAAGCTTCAACTTCACCCCCATTATGAACGGCAGCTATGTATTCACTCTGACAGCAAAGGACGCTAACGGCAAGACCGCGACTGCATCAAAATCCTTCACGGCCAAGACTCCTTCCATCACCTCAGTGAACACAAGCACAGCATCCGCAAAGGTCGGCGAAACAGTAAAGCTCTCAATGACCGTAGCAGACAATATGTCCTCGATGACCCGTTCCTTTAAGGTCACAAAGGACGGCGTTACCAACACACTGACAGCTAATTCGGCAGGCGAGGCTTCATGGACTCCTTCACAGGCAGGAACCTACACTATCACAGGTATCCTCACCTATAACGGAAAGACATACAATTCCTCCTCCATCACCTATACCGTTTCGGAGGATCCGGCTAATAATGTCACTATCTACTATAAGGGCTACAGCAACCCCAACATCCACTATCAGGTAGGCAGCGGAAGCTGGACAGCAGTACCCGGCATAGCCATGACTGCGACAAACGAGCTCAGCGGTTATACTCACAAGTACACCATCGACCTCGGAAACGCTTCTTACGCTAACGTTTGCTTCAACAACGGAAGCAGCTGGGACAGCAACAACGGCTCCAACTATCGCTTTGAAAAGGGCTATTACAAATTCTCTAACGGCACGATCACTAAGTTTGAGCCGACTCCCGCAGGACTTTCTGCTTCACTTTCACTCTCAAAGAGCGAGGCTCTCAAAAACGAGACCGTAACACTGAACGCGTCCGCTTCAAACGGCAAGGCTCCTTATCAGTACAAGCTCACCTACAAGCTCAACGGTGTTTCGTACACTGTCGCCGACTACGGCACGACTTCAAGCTTTAACTTCACCCCCATTATGAACGGCAGCTATGTATTCACTCTGACCGCAAAGGACGCTGACGGCAAGACCGCGACTGCATCAAAATCATTCGCAGCTAAGACTCCTTCCATCACCTCAGTGAACACAAGCACAGCATCCGCAAAGGTCGGCGAAACAGTAAAGCTCTCAATGACCGTAGCTGATAACATGTCCTCCATGACCCGTTCCTACAAGGTCACAAAGGGAAGCACTGCCAACACAATGTCAGCTGATTCCTCGGGCGAGGCTTCATGGACTCCTTCACAGGCAGGAACCTACACCATCACAGGTATCCTCACCTATAACGGAAAGACATATAATTCCTCCTCCATCACCTACACCGTTTCGGAAGCTCCCTCAAACACTGTCACTATCTATTACAAGGGCTACAGCAACCCCAACATCCACTATCAGGTAGGCAGCGGAAGCTGGACAAACGTTCCCGGCGTAGCAATGACAGCCACAAACGAGATGAGCGGTTATACTCACAAGTACACCATCAACCTCGGAAACGCTTCTTACGCTAATGTGTGCTTCAATGACGGCAACGGCAACTGGGACAGCCGCAACGGCGCAAACTACCGCTTTGAGAAGGGTACTTACAAGTTCTCAAACGGAAACATCACACGCGTATAACTAAGTTTTCATCTAAATTTTCATTTTTAATTCCTCAAAAAATCCTGTCGGCTGAGCCGACAGGATTTTTGTTTTGGGAACGCATTTTTTAAATCTGATCAATCATCCGCACAGCTCGTCAAACGTCGCTTTGCCGGCTATGCCGTCAACGTACAGACCGTGTTGGGACTGGTAGGTTTTTACTGCGGTGGTAGTTTTGGTGCCGAAGATGCCGTCGAGTCCGCCGGTGTCGTAGCCGTGGCAGATCAGGAGGGATTGCAGTACCTTAACGTAATTCCCCTTTGCGCCGCTTTTAAGGTTGCGGATCGCGTTATAGGTTTTCGTGCCGAAAATGCCGTCTACTGTCAGCTTGGCACTGTATGCCTTATTAAGCTCGGTTTGCAGGGCTTTTACAATGGCAAGCTCTGTTTTACCGCCGTAGATACCGTCAACTGTCAGCTTGGCACTGTAGGTGCTGTTCAGCCACTTTTGCACGTCCTTGACGGCGTTCGTGCCGGTGTCGGTCGCGGTTGCGCCGCCCGTGTAATCGGGTCGTCCTACGCCTGAGATATCTTTAGCGTAGCGCGTGCGCCTCATGACTTCGCCGTTACCGCCGCCCGTGTTGCCCTCGATCGTGGTGTAGCTGCCGTCGGCGTTCACCTTTTCGATAATGCCGACGTGATCGAGCGTGTAGGTGATCGGCACGCTCTCTGAACGGTCGTTGCTCCAATGGAAAAAGACGATATCACCGGCTTTATAGCCGCTCGTTTTGAAGCGTCCGCGCGTGTAGAACGCGTTGCCCAGCACGCCGCAGCCTGCGGTTTTCACGTAGAGCATATCATCCGCGCCGCATTCGTGGAACAGCCACCAGATGAACGCCGCGCACCAGTCAGCCCACGAAGCGGACACGACGTAGCCGTAAAAGGCTGTATTGTATTTACACTTCTTATAATTCGTCGCCTGCACGCCGATCTGCTGACGCGCGAGGCTTAGGATTTTGTCAGCGCTAACTCGTGCCATTTAACCGTCCTCCCATGGATAATTATAGGTCAGTGCCCGTCTGCTGTCGTTAATCCCTTTCGTAGTGTGGTCAACCACAATTCCGAGGATAGCCAGTACCCCAAACACAGCGTCAACAACCTTTATCAAGTTGTTGCCCAGCTCGCCAAAATCCCATTCGATGCCGACGGTGTGCAGGATAGCCTGCGCTGCAATCAGTAATGCTGAGATAATAGCAGTCCAAAATAATTTGTTTTTAATTCTCACATTCCAATTAATTCTCATGTCTTTCATCCTTTCGGTTTATTTTTGCAGGAATGCGGCGAGGGCGTAGCCGATTATACCCGTCGCGGCTGCGGTCAGTATCGTTCTCAGCCAATACCTGAACGTGTCCGAGCGGCTGTTTTCGAGCGCGTCTATCTGCTTGCCCTGCCGTTCCTGCTCCTTTACCATGGTTTCCATGCTCTGAGCCAGCTTGTCAACACTGCGCACAAGGGCGCGCGTCTCCTTCTGCTGCTCCTCCAGATCATCTACGCGGTGAGCGGTCGATTTCATGTACTGCTCATGCCGCGTCAGAGTGACGGCGATCTCTTCATCTGTCATCTCGTTTCACCTCCTTGCGCGGCTTATATCGCCTTGTAAACCGCTTTTAATCAATCGGCTCATTGACCGTAACGATCAAGTCAGCACCGTTGCCGATACCGTTTAGGCGTATGTATTTCGTTGATGAAGATCCAATTGTAAAACTGTACACGTCCCCTTCTTTGGTTAACGTGGTAGAATTATTCCTTAAAGCAATGTTTTGTTGAGCATAAGCAGCAGTATAAAAGTGGATATAACAGTTCTCTCCATCGCTTACATTCGCCATATCTGCCGCGTTCCACGCAACTCCTGTGAACCGCACTACGTCGCCAGGCGAAACCTCAATAAAGCCCGTTACCGTACTTCCGGAATATCCCACAGTTCCTCCTGAAGAATTCAACCTCAGTCCGTCCATGTATCCTAAAGGGGTGTTGTATGTGTTTCCATTACCGTCAGTTGACGCCGGTACCTTATTGTTATAGTTTGACGCGCTTTCGGCTGCTGTGACAGTCACTGTTATGTTGCCGGTCACCTTTGGTATCTGAATCGTTCCGTCTTTATAGTAGTTTGACATATCTATCCCTCCCATAGTAATTGATACTGTCGCGCCGTCCAATGTATACCCTGCGTTTGCCCGTATCTGACAGCAGAAGCATTCTTTATTGACCACCGCTTTTCTTATCGGGTTTTCCGTAGCATAACAATCTGTCAGATTATAGCTTACGGCGTGCTTGAATATCGTTTCGGTGCCGCTGAATACCTGATTTGAGATGTCAGTGCCTCCCATGGTGACGGTGACCCCTGTGATCACCTTGCCCGGTGCCGGTCTGATCTTAGCGCGGTACGGTTGGAATTTAATTGCGGATATATCGGAATTATCCGTTGTTGCGCCTGTGAGCGTATTGGTAACGCTGACGCTTCCGGCGAGATTGGTCAGCGTTCCGGGAGTGCCGTTTATCATTGCCGCGCGATAAGCGTTGATTTTTTCGATCGTGATACCAAGCGACTGCACATAATAAACGACCTTATCGCGCACGGTATTTCCGGGGTATACGCTAAACTCAGCCATATAATTTCGCCATTCGCTTTCATTTCTGCGCCGCGCTTCCGAATCGGTCGAGGTACCGCTCTGAAAACAGGTCATTTCATAGTCCTTGTCGGTATCGCTCTGAGAAACGCCAAGCAGCGCCGAAAGAATAAAAGCAACCGTTCCCGTTCGGTCGGCTCCGTAGTAGCAGTGAAAATACAGCGGCTTGTTATCTGTCACGCTGTCCATGACATAATCAAGGATTTGGCGGAGTGCTTCCTCCTGCCAGCCGCCGCTGCCGAGAGTGTACATCGGACCGTCAATGCGTCTGAAATCAACATCAGCGCCGATCGGGGAAGCTGTGTGATTTTCTTCGCTTTCCAACATCAAGCTTAATTCAGCGCGAATGCCTAAGAAATCATGAAGAACAGCTGCGTCGGAAGCGTTGATATTTTTCAAGTGACCGCCGCGAATCAGCATACCGTATTTGACGGTACCGCCGTCACAAGTCCAGCCGCCTAAATCTCGCACATTGAACATGCGAGGGATACTCAACATGCGCAAGCCGCCGGTCGGCTTTAGTATACCTGCCGCTACGACTTCATCAAGACTGTTGCGGACGACATAACTCCCGACATTACCCGGCGTGACATTGTAAATAGTAAAGCTGCCGGCGCTGACTGCCTGACTGACGCTGCGCTTCCCGTCTGTAACTGTCAGGGTGCCTGCGGAGGGGATCTGTATCGTTGCTCCCGAAGGTTTAGAATCCGATTCATCCGAATCATCTGAAATCACATAATCGGTGATAGAGCTGTCCGTATAGTCGGAAGGATCGTAGGTGACCTCCGAATAATAACCGCCTGCGTGCTCGTTCATTTGGTTATAGCTCAGCGTTTCGACCGGGATCCCGGTGGATGTTTCAATGCTCAGTATTTCCGCAGGCATGTCCGATAGCGGTATCAGCGCCGAGCCTCCGGTTTTTGTGCGGATAGCGTTTCCTATGGCGGTAAGCTTATCAGTAAGAGCCATTCTCAACACCTCCGATAGCGGTCTGGATCGCCGCAGCTATGAGCGCGTCGGTCTCGGATTTGGTGTACCTGTTTCCGATACGGGTGTTGAGTACGCTGTAGTCTATATCCGCCTGGGCATTTGTCTTGAACTGACTGTTGACCTCTGAGCTGAGTTTTTGAAGAGTAACCGCACCGTCTGCAATGTTGTCGGTTTCAACAGTAAAAGCTGAATGCTCGTCGATATATTCGCTCACGGCATCATCAATGATGTGTTCATTTCTTTCGATATATCTCCCAACCGCCGCATCTATCACACCACGTCGGCTGAGGTCGTCTTGTGAGATATAGTCTTCGGGACGTTCGCGCTCGGCTATGGGGATGTTGATCTCGCGGACGGTCTTTCCTTCGTCGTCGCTAACGCGCGGATAGATCCAGACGCGCCCGGGCGTGCCGTCGGCGTACTCAAAGAACACATCGGGGATATCTACGGTAAGCGTGTTATTTTCGCTGTCATACTCACCGATCTTTACAACCGCGTCGCCGCGCAGCTTGCGCTCGAAATGAACCTCCGTATCCGCGTTTATCCCGGAAAGTCCCGACACGCAAAGAGTTTGACCCGTGTCGTATTGCCAAGACTTGATTTGTAAATTCATCACCGGCTCGTCGCCTGTGAATATCGCTTCTATCATGGAATTCCTCCTTTTTATACTTTCGGGCATTACTCAAATCGTATATATCTTAAAGGTCGGCTGAACTCTTATAGATATTATAGTTATTCAATATGAGTACCCCACTATATATTATATCTTCAATTTGAGTATTTGTAAAGGACAATTATATTAATTTCAGATTTATCATAGAAATCCATAATGATACCGTTGACATTTCTACTCTTTTTGGGTATAATCATTAACAGAGGTGAAAGCCATGTTAAGACTGACCGAGTTAAGGAAAAATACGGGAAAATCAATGGCTCAGGCGGCAAGGGAACTGAATATCCCCTACACCACCTACGTTAATTACGAAAAAGGCGTTCGTGAGCCGAACGCGGAAGGCTTGGTGCAGCTTGCGAGGTACTACCGCTGCTCGGTTGACTATTTGCTGGGAAACACCGACGTAATGCAGTTTCCCGACGACAACGGTCAAAACAGGCTGCGCTACGCCGCATACAGCGAGCTTGAAGGCGAGTCCGACGAGGTCGCGCTGGAAGTGCTGCGTTTTATACAGTTTATGAAAGGGCGCGGCAAAGGTGAAGAAAAACAAAAATAATTCTCTAAACGAAGAAAAGCGCTGTGAGAAATGAAGCGGTAAAGCTTCATTCCCACAGCGCTTTTCTGCGGATAAAGGCATATTAGAAAGGCAGTTTAAAATTACTCAGCAAGCCGTTGTCAACCGCGCCCTTTGCGTTGTCAACAAGCTCGGACGCCTGTTTTTCGTCCATGCCGAATTTTTTGACGACATTCGCCACAACATCCTTGGTGCCGTTGTCTGAGAGCACCATCTTGGCAACTTCGCCTATCTGCTCGGGAGTGATCCCGAACTTCTCAGCCAAACTTGAAATATCCATAATCAAAAACCTCCATGGTATTATTTTATTACAACGCAGGTGACATTGTCGCCTCCGCCGTTTTGCAATGCTTTTTTCACCAGCTCAAAGGAAGGATTGCCTGAGCTTTGACGCAGAACGGACTCTATCTCAGCGTCGGTCAGCTCGTCGTAAAGCCCGTCGCTGCACAGCAGCAGAGTGTCGCCCTTTTGCAGACAAACGCTTTCATAACACTGCGCCTCAAGCCCGTCCTTAACATAATCCGCTCCCAAAAAAAGCGTAAGCTTATGGCTGTCCGCGCTGCGCAGCGCTTCCTCGCGGGTATAAATATTATCATCTACCTTGCGCTGTGCCAGCGTGTGGTCGTGCGAAAGCTGAAACAAGCTCCCTCCGCGCAGAAGATAAACGCGGCTGTCTCCCAGCGAAAACGGATAGATAACTCCGCGCTTTATCATCACTGCCGCTACAGTGCTTCCACCTGCGGAACAGTGCCTGTCCGACATAAAATCGCGGATACGGTTGTTTGCCTCCGTGACGAAGTTGTTTGCAAGCGCTTCGCAGTCGCAGCCGGGTAATGAGATCAGCTTGCGGTACAAGTCCTTCGCGGTTTCCGCTGCTATTCGGGAAGCGTACTCACCGTTCGCTTCACCGCCCATACCGTCAAACACCCCTGCCACCAGCGGCTGGGAAATGCTTCTTTTAAAGCTTACGTTGCTGTATTCGAGCTTTTTTGATATGCCGTTGAGGACAAAATTATCCTCGTTGTTTTCTCTGACCCTGCCCGTGTGGCAGGTTATGTACGCCGTGACCTCACCGCCGGAGCGGCATCTCTCTTCCCCTCTTTTCACCTTTGACACCCTTATGAATCTCTGTTTTTGATTTTCAGCGCAGCTATGCTGACGATCGTGCTGAATACTGTCAAGCCGAATATCCACGCCCATGAGATGAACAGCCGAGCCGATTCGTGACTGTAGAACTCATTTTTGTTTGGCATTACGCTGACGCCCGGCATCAGCGCACCCGAGCTGCGCAGCGGCTCCTCTATCGCCAAATGATAGCCGTTCAGATCGCTTATGCTGCCAAACGACGACATGCCCCACTTGCTGAGCGTTATATAGGAAACCGCCTCTGAGGCGTCCTTGAGCTCAAAGAGCACGCCGCTCATTATCAGCTGAACGATCAGCACAAAGGGCATTATCGTCATCGCGGTCGCCGGGGTACCGGCAAGCGACGAGACCATGATCCCCAATACCGCCGCTCCGAAGGTCAGCAGATAAACGGTGATGAACACCTCGACATACGGATTGACCAGAAGATGAGCGGATTTTCCGAAATCCGTAAAAATACAGCTTATCGAAAAAATGATCGCGCTTTGCACCAAACACAGCAGCGCCTGCCAACAGACATTTGCGAAGATATATGCGGAGAGCTTCATCCCCTGACGGTACTCCGCGCGGATTATTTCGTGTTCCCTGCAAACGCTCTGGATCGAATTGAAAATACCTATCCAAATACACGCCGAGCACAGCGTGAAATAGCCTGAATTTGTACGGTCGAAGTTTTTGAACATATCGGGACCCGTGATCGCAGCCACGATAAATGAGATTATCGCCGCGAAAATGATGTATTTCCACGCCTTTTCGCGCAGAGAAATGCGAAAAACCTTCTTAAAATACACATGGGTCTGTGTGATCAGCGAAGTGTTTTTCAAAGCATCAGCCCCTTTGTGAATCAAACTTGTCTATATATTCATCAGCCAGTCCCTTGCCGCCCTCGTAAGGCGGATTGATCTCTTTCATGATGTCCTGCAGGCGGCTGACTCCGAAGTGGCGCTTTGCCTCCTCAACGCCGCCGTAAAACGCCAAATGGCCTGCGCCGTCGCGGCTGCTCTTGGCAAGCACGACGACCTTGGTGAACAGCGAACGGCCGGTAGTTTCGTCAACAGCGTCGTCGGGCTCGTGAGAAATGACCATAACGATCTTGTCGTTATCGGCGATCTCACGCAGAATCTCCATCTGCTGGGTGCGCGAAGCCGCGTCCAGACCCGAATCAGGCTCGTCACAGATGAACACCTTTTGAAAGCCCACAAGCTGACATGCGACGGAGACCTTCTTTTTTTGACCTCCGGAAAGCTGCGAGATCAGGTGGTTTTCCAGATTCTTGATACCCACCTTGTTCATTATCTCGTCGATGCGCTGCAGCTTTTCCTGCTTGGAATAATTCTTGCGGTCAAGCTTGATATCCGCAATGTCGATAAGCGTGTTTTTCACGGTGTCGCTGACGCGCAGGGTCAAAAACTGCGGCACCAAACCTATCTGCGACTTCATGCTCTTGAAGTTTGCGTACAGATCCTGACCGTTCAGAATTATCCTTCCGTCAGTTTTGCCGTCGCCCAAAATTGCTTTTACCAGCGTGGTTTTACCCGCGCCGGAGCCTCCTAAGATAAGAACGAAATCGCCGCTTTCGACGCTGAAATTAATGTTGCTCAGCAGAGTTTTTCTGCCGAAGTCAACCGTTTTTTTATTGATCTGCACCGACAGACTGCCTGTGCTCTCGCGCGGATTGTTATAGATAAGCGTGTTGCCGAACAGCACCAAAACGGTGTTGCCGATTTTGAGCACGTCGTGGTCGAACATCACGGCGTTGCCGTTGATCTCGCGCCCGTTCAGGCTCACGCCGTTGGAGCTGCCGTTGTCGAACACCACCCAACTTATTCCGCTGCGGCGCATCACCGCGTGAGTGCGCGAAGCCGCCATATCGGTGAGCTTTATGATATTGTTGCTTCCTCTGCCGATGGTCACGTTGGCGTAACGTCCGATGTCCGTCAGTCTCCAGCGCTCGTCAAAGCGCAGGCTGAGACAAAAAATCATGATCACCGCTTCGGGGTGGGGACGGTTGAGATCGGTGCGGTCAACTCTTAGGATATCTCCGTCGCTGAGACGGATCGCCTTGGAACCGCGCTCGTTGAAGTATTCGGTTTTTACGCCGTTGATAAAGGTTCCGTTCAGGCTGTTGTTGTCAATATAGTAATAAACGCCCTGAGACGCATCGAAAATAAACTCCCCGTGCCGCCTGCCCACGATCGGGGAATCCACCAGAATATCGCACGGCGGACCGCTGTGTCGTCTGCCAAAGGTCATATTGCCCCTGAGCGGTACCACCGTCGGCTGACAGCGCTTATCAATGATCAGCAGCGACGCGGCAAGCGGGGGCGCGGGACTGAAGCCGACCGTTTTTTCCGATTCCATATCTTTGACTCCGTAATCAAAAAGAAATGATGGTTCAAAACAAACCACCATCATTTTACACTTTATATCATTTTTTGTCAATTACTTATCGCAATTATCAACATTTGTTACAAAAAAGTAATCATTACCGCTCTTATCAAATATTCTACAAGATAACGTTTGTCGTCGAACGAAAAGCCTTCTCCCGGGAGAAGGTGGCACGGCACCTTGAATATAAGGTTATAATTAAATAAATGTTTTAGAATAGTATCAACATCAGTAAATAACATACTTCTGAGGTGACGT
>CADASG010000038.1:16010-30002 GCA_902790475.1 uncultured Ruminococcus sp.
TTTTGCGAACCTCTACGCTCTTACCGACAAACATTTTTTCTTAGATTTCATCTTCGGCGGTGCGCCACCTTCTCCCAAGAGAAGGCTTTCGGTGCGGCGACAAAAGTCGGTTTTCAAATCTTTGTTGCATAAATTTTTAGCTAAAAAAAGTACTATACGGCAATGTCAACAACTTTAGGAAAACAGAGCCTGCGTTTGTTTTATGCTTCCTCCTGTTCTTCGCTGAAGGTGACTTCTGCTTTGTTCAGCTCCTCGTCGTAGCCCGTCAGCGCCGCAAAGGGAGCAAACTGCGCCGCGCGGTCGTGCAGGCTCATCCTCTGCCGCTTTTGTGACTGCCGGTGAGGCAAATTTATAATATCGCGGTAGTCGTCCATTATGCCCTGTGACCTCCTATCTGTTGGTTGCGTTCCTTTGCGGTCGCGCCTTTTTTAAGGTTCATTCCCTTGAGCACCGCGTTTTTTCCGAAACGCTCCTGCAATCCTATAACCGTTTTTTGGATCACCCGCTCCCTTTTGTCTCCGTCCGTATCGCGCGGCTCGTCAAACAGGCTGAGCTGACACGCGCTGTCTTTTAATTCATCCTCGTAAACCGTGTGATTTACCGCCAAATACATTCTTCGCACGGGGAGCGCAGGATCGGTTATGCGGTCAAACAGCCGCAGCGTCGCCGACGTTACGCGCGAGGAAAGCGAGGTATGATGACCCAAATTCTCCGATCCGTGCGCCTTCTTGGGCATTTTTCGCCCGTAGTGGTCAACCGCGATTTCGCCGTGATAGTCGGCGGTAAGCCCTGTGCGGTCATAGACGACCGTCAGCACTATTTGATCGGTCACAAGCCGCTTTTGCACCAGCTCCAGCGTAAGAGACTCCGCCATTTCCTGAATAACCAGCCGCGCTTTGTCAAAGGGGTATGGAGTTGACAGCACCTGTCCGTGGCTCAGCGAGGTGTTCTCGGGACGGTACGCCTTGACGTCGGCAATGGTACACGGCTCCCAGCCCCACGCGTGGTCGATCAGAAGCTCGGCGTTTTTTCCAAACAGCTTATAGAGCAGATCTTCGCTGTATACCGAGCAGCGCGCCACGTCGCCCATGGTGAACATGCCGTACTTTTCCAGAGTACGCGCGGTGCCCCTGCCCACACGCCAAAAATCGGTGATGGGTCTGTGACCCCAAAGCTGTTCGCGGTAGCTCTGCTCTGTCAGCTCGGCAATGCGCACGCCGTCCTTGTCAGCCTTTATGTGCTTGGCTACGATATCCATCGCTATCTTGCAGAGGTACATGTTGTCGCCGATACCTGCGGTCGCGGTGATGCCGGTCTGCTCCATAACGTCGCGGATCATCATGTCAGCCATTTCGCGCGCGGTCATATTGAGCGCCCAAAGATAATGGGTAACGTCGATAAATACCTCGTCTACGGAATAGACGTGGATATCCGACGGCGCTACGTATTTCAGGTAAATCTGATAGATCTGCGCGCTCACCTGCATGTACAGCGCCATCCGCGGCGGCGCGACTATATACTCTATGCCGATATCGCTGCTCTTGCGCACGTAGTAATCGAAGTGAGAGTAGCCGACCAGTTTGCCTCCGGGCGCTTTTACGCTGCGCAGGGCGTTGATCTCGCGCACCTTACGCGCCGCCTCAAACAGCCGCGGCCTGCCCGGTACGCCGTACTGCTTCAAAGCCGGAGATACCGCAAGACAGATAGTTTTATCCGTGCGGCTTTCATCCGCCACCACCAGATAGGTGTCCAGCGGATCAAGCCCCCGAGCGTCGCACTCAACCGAAGCGTAAAAGGATTTTAAGTCAATGGCTATATACTGTCGTTTCATCACATCACCTCCGCGCCGTTTTATCTGTTTATATTATACCAACAAATGTTCGATTTTGCAAGCTGTATTCTATAAAAAGGCAAAAAAAGACAAGCCCTAACGGACTTGTCCTGCGTGTCTGTGACAGTATTACTTATTTTCTTCCCTTTTGAGAGTTCAGAATATTGGCGCGGGTCTTTTTGACCTCGCCGAGCTGGGCAGAAAGACTCTCCTCTGTACGCTTCATGATGCTGTCAACATAAACGTTGGCAGCCTTGCGGATCTCGCTTGACTTCTGCTTTGCGTCGGATTCGAGCTCCTTTGCCTTTGCCTGAGCCTCGCGAACGATCTCGTTTTGGTTGAGCATAACCTTCTTGCGCTCTTCGGCAGAACGGATAATGTTCTCAGCCTCGCGGTTCGCCTCGGCAAGGATCTGCTTTCTGTCAGCCACGATGTTCTTTGCCTGGCGCACCTCGGCAGGCATGGAATCCTGGATCTGGTCGATAATATCATAAACATCTTCGCTGTTTACCATTACCTTACCGCCTGAAAAAGGAACCTGCTTTGCGTCATTTATTAAATCCTGAAGCTGTAAAATTAAATCATCAACTTTCATTTTCTTCCACTCCTATATAAAATTAATTGCATTATTGATGAATTTGCCTGAGTCTTTCTACGATCCTGTCATGTACGCAGGCAGGAACGAAATTGCCGATATCGCCTCCGTACGAGCCGATCTCACGCACCATGCTTGAACTCAGATACATTGAATCGGAATCCGCGGTCAGAAAAATGGTTTCAAGCTGCGGATTAAGCTTTTTGTTGGCGATAGCCATCTGAAACTCATACTCAAAATCCGAAACCGCCCTCAAGCCCTTTACGATCGCGTCGATTTTGTGCCTGCGGCAATACTGAGCAAGCAAACCGTCAAATCTGACGACCTCAACGTTTGACAGCCCCTCGACTGCCTCGCGCATAAGCGCCATGCGCTCCTCGATCGAAAAGCAGGGCTTTTTTGATGAGTTTATCAGCACCGCAACATAAACGCTGTCAAACATTTTTGAAGCGCGGGTAATAATATCAAGATGTCCGAGAGTTACGGGATCAAAGCTTCCCGGACAGATAACCGATTTATTTTTCATGACATGAAATCCTTGTGTCTGAATGTCGATATTCTTATTTTACCATAGCGATACTGTCTGTCAAGTACAAATTCGCCGTAATTCGATAAAATTTCTTCATTTACGGGATTCTCCGCAATGATGACACCCGTATCCTTCATATGCTCAGCCACACGCTCCAGCGCGTCGGGAAGGATCCCTGCTGAATACGGCGGATCGAGAAAAGCAATGTCAAAGCGCTCCGAACACATTGACAAAAAGCTTCGGTAGTCGCTGTGAAAAACCTTTGCCCTGTCGGACAAATTTGTTTTGTTTAGATTACGCCTGACGGTCTCAACCGATTTTTTGGCGCTGTCGGCAAAATAAGCGCGCGCCGCGCCGCGGCTGAGAGCCTCGATCCCCATTTGTCCCGAACCGGCAAAGAGGTCTAAAAACACCCTGCCCTCGGTTTCAAACTGAATCACGGAGAACACCGCTTCTTTGACTCGGTCGGTGGTCGGGCGAACGTCCTCGCCCTCAAGCGTTTCCAATCTTCTGCCTCTGGCAGTTCCGGTTATTACTCGCATAAATCTATTTCCTTCACATGATTAGATACAGTATACCACAGAATTTCTGTTTTTACAACAATATTTTATAAAAAAATCATTCTTATTCTATTTTTCAATCAAAATGCTTTAAACAGATGTCAGCGAAATATTTCGCATAGCAAGACAAAGGACGCAGGAAGGCTATCGCCTTCCGAGAACGACACGCAGATATGCGGAATTTTACGCGACAGGTGTTAAAGGGTTTTATTTGAAGATAGTATTATTCCCCGTGAAAGTATTGATACACCTTTAGGGCGCTTTCCTTAGTCATTTTGGGGGCGTTTTCCAGTTCCTCCAGATCCGCACGCGATATATTTTCTATGGTGCGGAAGTATTTTAGCAGCGCCTTTGCGCGAACCGTACCCACGCCCTCGATATTGGTAAGCGAGCTTTTGAAGGTCGTGCTTTTTCGGCGCTGATGGTGATAGCCAATGGCAAAGCGGTGTACCTCGTCCTGCATCTTGCTCAAAAACGTAAAGAGCTGACGGCGTGAGTTGATCGCGATCTCGCCGCCTTCACTTGTCACGGCACGGGTGCGGTGCCTGTCGTCCTTGACCATGCCGAACAGCGGAATATCCAAGCCCATTCGTTCGAGCACACCGCGCACCGCCGTGACCTGTCCCCTGCCGCCGTCGAGCAAAATAAGGTCGGGCAGCCTGCCGAAGCCCTCGTCGGCTTTTTCAGCCTTAAAGTACTCCTCAAAACGGCGCGTGATGACCTCCGCCATGGAAGCGTAGTCGTCCTGCCCCTCAAAGCCCTTGATCTTAAACTTGCGGTAGGCTGATTTGAGCGGTCTGCCGTTTTTATATACTATCATTCCTGCGACGTTTTCTGTTCCGGCAAGGTTTGAGATATCGTAGCTCTCTATATATTCGGGAAGCTTGTCGAGTCCCAAGGTCTCGCGCAGCTCCTCGAGCACGCTGTATTCGCGCACTGTCGCGCCCTTTTGCTGTGCAAGCGCCTCGGCGGCGTTTGAGCGGCACATCTGAACCAGCTTCGCCTGCTCTCCTCGCTGAGGAACGGTCACATAAACCCTGCTCCCCTTTTTTTCGCTGAGCCAGCGGGTCAGGTTTTCCAGATCGCCCAAGCCGTCGCAAAGCGCGATATTTTTCGGGATATCGCGGCGAAGCGTGTAGTAGCCTATGAGGAATTCCTCCGCGTCGCTCTCGGGCTCGCCGCTGTCGAAAATGAAGCTTTCGCGGTCAAAAAGCCTGCCGCCCTCGAAGCGGAACACCTGGAAGCAGGTTTTTCCGTCGTCGGAAAAGAAAGCTATGACATCCTCGTCGAGCACCTTGTTTGACACGACCTTTTGTCTGTCGCTCATTCGGCGCACAGATTGGATTATATCGCGGATCCGCGCGGCGCGTTCAAACTCGAGGTTTTCCGCCGCCTGCTCCATCTGTTCGGTGAGCTGTTTGACGGACGCGTTTGAGCCGCCCTTTAGAAATTCCAGTGCGCGGCTGACGTTTTCGCGGTAGTCTTCGGGCTTTACCTTTCCCGTACACGGAGCCATGCACTGCTTGATGTGATAGTTTAGGCAGGGACGCGCCTTTCCGAAATCCTGCGGAAATCTGCGGCTGCAGGTCGGCAGCATAAATATCTTGTTGGCTTCGTCCACCGCACTTTTTACGTAATAGCTGCTTTTGTAGGGACCGATGTACTGTGCGCCGTCGTCTCGCTTTTGAAGCGCATAGCTGATTTTTCCCCAGTCTCCTGCTCCCACGCGGATATAACTGTAGCCTTTGTCGTCCTTGAGCAGGATATTATACTTGGGCGTGTGCTGCTTTATCAGGCTGCACTCCAAAATCAACGCCTCAAACTCGCTGTCGGTTATGATATACTCAAAATCATCCACGCTGCGCACCATTTGGCGCACCTTTTCGGGGTGATTGTTCTGGGAGCCGAAATACTGGCTGACGCGGTTTTTCAGCGCTTTAGCCTTGCCTATATAGATGATCTCGCCGTTTGACGAGTGCATGATATACATTCCCGGCAGCAGCGGAAGCGCCATCGCTTTTTTTCGCAGTTCACTGAGCTTCGGATTCAACGTCTCACCTCCAAACAAAAATAAAAAGGCGGATATCATCCGCCCTTAAATGCCGTTCAATATACCCGTGATTACTCGGCAAAACCGGAATCAACTAATTCTGCCAGACCTTCAACAGCCTCGTTTTCGTCTGAGCCATCAGCGATAATCTTGATGGAGGTGCCGCCGATGATACCCAGTGAGAGTACGCCCAAAAGACTTTTGGCGTTTACACGGCGCTCTTCCTTCTCTACCCAAATGGTGGCTTTATACTCGTTAGCCTTCTGAATAAAGAATGTGGCGGGGCGAGCGTGCAAGCCTGCTTTGTTCTGAACTAAAACTTCCTTAACATACATTTTTGTTACCCTCTTCTCTTTGACACATGATCATTATCGTGACATAAGCTTTTCAGCTATTGATAGCCTGTTAGATACTATTATAATCATTTTTTGGAGTCAGGTCAATAACCATTTTTCAATTTCGTGTGAAAAATCACTCGGTGTAGAATCGAGGTCAATATTATTGTGCAATTTTACGATAAACTATAGCATATTCATTATTGTTAGTTCTAATTTGTGCAATTTTTTGTGACATTATGCGTATCACATTAGGAAAATATTGGTACTTCTCCTTATTCATCCCGCAGCAGATCGGGGCGTTTTTCACGGGTGACCTCCACGCTCTTTTCCGCACGCCATCGGTCGATGTTGGCATGGTGACCGCTGAGCAGCACCTCGGGTACCTCCATGCCTCGCCAAACGGCGGGCTTGGTGTACTGAGGATACTCCAGCAAGCCGTTGAAATGGCTTTCCTCCGTGAAGCACTCGTTGCTTGTGAGCACGCCCGGTACCATTCGGCACAGCGCATCGGTGAACACCATGGCAGGTATCTCGCCGCCGGTGAGCACATAGTCTCCGATGGATATCTCCTCGTCGATCATAGCGTCGAGCAGACGCTGGTCAACGCCCTCATAGTGACCGCAGAGAACGCAGATGTTTTCAAGCTCGCCCAGCTCGCGCAGCCGCTGCTGACAAAGGGTTTTGCCCTGCGGCGACATATAAATAAAACGCGGACGGCTGCCTATCTCCTCGCAGATGTGCTCAAAGCAGAGCGCTATAGGCTCCGCCTTCATAAGCATACCCATACCGCCGCCGTAGGGCGAATCGTCCACACGGCGGTGCTTGTCAAAGGCAAAGTCGCGCAGCTGGTGCGTGTATATTTCAACCGCTCCGCTCTTCCGCGCCCTGCCGATTATACTGTCGCCCAAAACGGGCGCGAACATCTCGGGGAACAGGGTGATGATATCAATCCTCATCGTCAAAAAGTCCTTTCATCGGGCGCAGCAGCACAAAGCCCTCGTCGATATTTCGCGCAGGAATGACTTCGTCGATCACCGGTACGAGGATCTTTTGACCGTCGGGCGAGGTGACCTCGTAAACGTCGTTGGCGCCTGTGCGCAGCACGTCGGTTATTTTGCCGTAGTTCTCGCCGCTGTCCGCGTCGATCACAGCGAGACCGATAAGATCCTGAACGAAGTTTACCCCCTCGTCAAGCTTTACGTCGTCGCGGTCGATGTAGACTATCCTGCCGCGCAGCCGCTGAGCGTCGTCGATGTTGTCAACGCCCTTTATTTTGCAAAGAGTGATATTTTTATGCGGACGGCTTTTGACCTCAATAAAGGTCTCACCCCTGTCGTCCAGATACAGCTTGTCAAAAGCCGCCAAAAACTGCGGCGAATCGCACCACGGCTCAATGCGGACCTCGCCCTTTATTCCGTGTGTGCCTACGATCTTACCCGATTCCAAATACTGTTTTTTCATAATTCCACCTCAAACAGGCTGTTGCAGAGCCTCAGATAATCAAACGGGATATTGTCGGAAGCTCCCTTATTTCAGTTCCACAATGGTCACGCCGTCCTCGCCCTCGCCGAAGGTGCCGAGACGCTTGCTTTTGACCGCCTTGTGGGTGCGAAGATGCATGTTTATCTCACGGCGCAGGATACCCGTGCCCTTTCCGTGTATTATCGTCAGCTTGGTTATGCCCGACAGCACGGCGTTGTCTATCGCCTTGTCAACGATTTGAATGGCGTCAAAGGCGGTTTGTCCGCGCACATCCACCTCGGTTTCGGGACGTGTATCCGCGCGGCTCGGAACACTGCGCGTGCTTGCGAATTTCGGCGTATTGGGCTTCATCTTGCTTTTCAGCAGGCGCAGATTTTTAATATCTACGCGGGTTTTGATGATACCTGCCTGCACCAGCACAACGCCGTCCTTGTTCGGAGGAGCGAGTACAGTGGCGTTTTTGTCGATATCGTATATCAGCACCTCGTCGCCGACCTTCAGCGGACGGGGCAGCTTGTATTCCTCGGCAGGCGTTTCCTTGATTTTTACGGGATCGGCGTGCGCTTCCATTTGGCTGATGCTTCGGCGCAGCTTGGCGCGATCCTCGGCGGACATTTCCTTTTCCCTGCGCGCCTGCTCCATCTCCTCGATCAGCACGTCAGCCTGAGCGCGTGTGCGCGACACGATGCGCTGCGCCTCCTGCTTGGCGCGTTCGATCTCACGCTCCGCGTCCGCTTTGGCGCGGCGGAGCTCGTTTTCGGCTTTTTGCTTTTCGGTGTTTGCCTTGGCAGTTAGGCGGTTGGCGTTTTCAACCTGCCGCTCTAAGCTTTGGCGCTGCTTTTCAAGCTTTTCGACCACGTCCTCAAACTGACGGCTCTCACCCGAAACCAGCTCTCCTGCGCGGTCTACGATCTCACTGTCAAGACCAAGCCGCCGCGAAATCGCGAAGGCGTTGCTCTTTCCGGGCACGCCTATCAGCAGACGGTAAGTGGGGCGCAGAGTCGCAACGTCAAACTCGCAGCTTCCGTTTTCCACCCCCTCAGTGCGCAGGGCGAATTCCTTTAGCTCCGCGTAGTGAGTGGTGGAGGCGATCTTGGCGTGCTTTTCGCGCAGCTTCTCCAAAATCGCTATAGCGAGCGCCGCGCCCTCTACGGGGTCGGTGCCGGCTCCCAGCTCGTCTATCAAACACAGCGTACCGGCGTTGGCAAGCTTGATTATCTGGATAATATTCGTCATATGCGCCGAGAAGGTTGACAGGCTTTGCTCTATGCTCTGCTCATCGCCGATATCCACCAGCACACGACGAAATACGCTGAGCTCGCTGTTATCCGCGCAGGGGATCAGCAAACCGCACATCGCCATCAGGGTAAGCAGTCCCAGCGTTTTGAGCGAAACGGTTTTACCGCCCGTGTTTGGACCGGTGATAACGAGCGTGTCAAACTCGCCGCCCAAACGGATATCCACCGGAACTGCCTTGTCCTTGTCGATCAGCGGATGACGCGCCTGTTTCAGATCGATAACGCCCCTGTTGTTGAGCTTTGGCATGGAAGCCCGCATACGATACGCAAGCTCAGCCTTGGCAAAAAGCAGATTGAGCGCGGCGAGGTTTTGATAGCTGCGGATAATAGCGTCGGCAAATTCGCCCGCGTCGGCGGACAGCTCAAAGAGGATACGCTCTATTTCCTCCTCCTCCTTGCCGCGCAGAAGCTTAATGTCGTTGTTCGCCTGAACCACGCCCATCGGTTCGATAAACACAGTCTGACCGCTGGCGGAGGTGTCGTGTACCAAGCCCGGGACATTGTTGCGGCACTCGCTCTTGACGGGAACCACATAGCGGCCGTCGCGTTGGGTGACAATGGTCTCCTGCAAATACTTGACGTAGCTGGAGCTGTGGATGATCTTGTCAAGCGTCTCGCGCGCCTTTGACGAGGCAGTGCGTATCTTGCGGCGGATGTCGCCGAGCGCAGGACTCGCCTTGTCTGCTATTTCATCCTCGCTGATGATCGCGGAGTTTATCTTATCCTCTATGTATTTATTTGACACCAAACCGCTGAAATATCCGTCCAGCGCGGTTTGAGCGCCGGCGCAGCGCGAATGCCATTCTCTGACAGTGCGAATGACGTGAAGAGTACGCGCGATCTTCAGCAGCTCTCCGGCTGTAAGGCAGCCGCCTGCCTGAGCGCGGCGAAGATTGCCGGAGCAGTCGGCGGCTCCCCCGAAGGACGGAGCGCCGAAACGTCCGCTCAGCGACAAAGCGTCGTCGGTCTGCCGAAGCAGCTTATCAGCCTTTTCCAAATCGACCTGCGGCTCCAGCGACAAAGCCATTTCCTTTGCCGCGTCCATCTGTGTGAGGGAAGCGAGACGTTCAAGTATTTTATCAAGCTCTAAGGTTTTGTAATGTCTGTTCATAATGCACCTACGCAATGGTTTTATATAAAACTAAGGTTTTGAATTCTTTTTCAAAGCGGTACTGTATGTAGCTTTCGCTTGCGCGGTTGAGCATTTGCAGCCCCTCGTCGGAGAGAGTGAAGGAAAACAGCTTGTCGTCATCCGCATACACCGTGTGGCGAAGCGCGCGCAGAGCCGCCTCGCTCAGAAGTACAGCGTCGTCGGAGGACGTGTGGCAGGAGCTGCATTCGAGCGCTCCCCTCCGAGGCAGAAAAAACATCTGCGGCGCGGTGTATTCGCCGCAAACACTGCACATCCTAAGGTCAGGCAGATAGCCTGCCATGGCGGTCATTCGCATTTCCAGGCAGGGCTTGACCAGCTCGGGCTGCCGCTTGTTCTCGGACAATAGGTAAAGCGAGTTGAGCATCAGCCGCAAAAACGGCTCGGCAGGCTGCTCGCGCGGACAGATCGTGAGAGCAAGCTCGCAGAAATACTGCGCAAGGCACATCTTTTTTATGTCGCTCCGCAAGCCCGAGAAGGTGCGTAGCACACGAGCGTCGCCTACGGTATAGCTGTCGCGTCCTTTGTACAGGGTTAGCTGAGAGTAGCTCAGCAGCGAAGAGGGAGCGCATTTTTGGTTTTTGATGTTTTTTGCGCCCTTGGCAAATGCTCCCACCACGCCGTGAGACTTGGTGAGAACATGCACAAGCTTATCCTGTTCACCGATATTCATTTCTTTGATGATCAGTCCGTCCGTCCGAAATTTCATCGGTGACCTCCCTGTTTACGGTGTCCGCGCCCGTGTTCTTTGAGTCCTGTATGCTCTTGTAGCGCAGATAGTCAAGTACGCTGCCGGTCGTTAAAAAGACCGACCATTGGTTCATTTCATCCATCTTTAGCACCTCCGCGATTATTGTTTTAGGCGCTGAGGAAAATATGAAATGAAAAAATTGTTAACCGCGTGAAAAAATACAGCCGCAGTAGTTTTGACGGTAAAGATTATATTTCTTTGAAAGAACAATGCTGCGCTTGTAGCCTTCTTTTTTTTTGAAATCGCTGTAAAGCCATTTTACGCCGTGGGTCTCCCCTGCAGCCGCTCCGATCTCGTTGAGCATATGTGCATTTTTCAGGGGGCTGATGGTGAGAGTGGTGGTAAAGTAATCATATCCGCCGTCCCTTGCCATTTGAGCGGCTGAATCGAGGCGCAGGGCAAAGCATTTTTCACAGCGCCTGCCGCCCTCGGGCTCCTGCTCCAAGCCGCGCACCGCTTCAAAAAACTCGCGCGGATCATATCTGCCCTCTACGACCGTGACCGGATTAACAAAATCCATCTCGCTCACAAGCCGCTGTTCCTCGTGCAGACGATGGAGATATTCTTCTTTAATAGAAATATTAGGATTGTAATAATACACCGTTATCAAAAAATAACGGGATAAATATTCAAGGCAGTAGCTTGAACACGGAGCGCAACAAACGTGCAGCAGGAGACGCGGAGTTTCCCCTCTGCTTTGGTGAAGCGAGATCACGCGGTCAAGCTCACGCTGATAGTTGATATTATTCATAAGTCAAAATATACTCCGTCAGCTGAGCAGCAGTGTCCGCTACGAAGGGTGCGCCTGCCGCAGTCAGTTCCTCTCTGCCGCGAAACCCCCAGCTTACACCTGCCATCGGCATTTCGCCGTTTCGGGCAGTGAAAACGTCAACGTCGCTGTCGCCGATATAAAGGCATTCCGAGGGTGAAACGCCGTGCAGCGCCGTCATTGCGCGCAGGCTTTCACCGTCCGGCTTGCACTTGTACTGCGGCTTTTGTCCCCACGCTTCGGTAAAACTGTGACCCGGATAGAGCTTTTTCAAAATACGGGCTACAAATTCGTCGGGTTTGTTAGACAGCACCGCGGTTTTAACGCCTGCTGAGGCAAGCTGTTCGAGCATTGCGACGCAGCCGTCGTAAGCAGTGGTGTTGTCATTGCAGTGAGCCTTGTATTCCTCGTTGAATACTCGGGTAACAAGGTCATATTTTTCAGCGTCAGCCGCCGCCTGACCCATAGCGCGCTTAACAAGAGTCGCCCTGCCGTTACCCACCATCGTGCGGTAGCTGTCGATCGGGTGTTCGGGTAATCCTGCTGCGTTCAAGCCCTTGTTCACACTGAGGGCGAGATCGGTCAGGGAATCGACAAGCGTGCCGTCCAAATCAAAAATCGCCATTTTAATCATGATATCTTAGTTTAAACCCTTTTCCATTTCAAGTAATATAGCACGGCACGGAGCCGCTTCAAGTCCGCAAAGCTTCATTGGAAAAGCGCACAGAGTGTAATCTCCGTTCTCGATTTGGGAAAGATTAAGACCTTCGAGCACGGCGATCCCTGCGCGCGCAAGTTCGCGGTGCGGTTTGTTTTCGTCAAACGGAGGCGCTATTGAGGGTGCGTCGGTGCCTACCAGCACTACGCGGCTTTCAGCCAAAACGATAGCCGCCGAGTGCGATAAAAACGTGTTGCCGTTTCCACGGAAGAGCACACGTCGCTTGCAATAGGGCAAGAGCTTTTCCATGTCCTCGCCCGTTAAAATCCCCTGAACACCGATGACGGTACACTTGCCGTAAAAGGTGTTTAGGCGTAAGCGGTCAATGGAGACGCCTTCCTCATTATAGTGGAGCGGCGCGTCAATATGCGTGCCTGTGTGAACCGACATGGAAAGTGCGGAAAGGTTGTATTCGTCAAGGTCGTCTATGCTTTTCAGCCGCTCGACTGCGGTCGGCGGATCCCCCTCAAATACAGGCGCAGTCAGCGCGTCCACGGAAATGTCATGAATAATCATCTATACCCCTCCTCCTGATGATTTTATTGTAGCATAAAGCAACGGTTTTTGCAATATTTCGGCGTTGTTTTCCCGTTCGTTTGTTGATAGGAACATAAGGTTTTTTAAGCACACTCAGGCACACACGCAGATGCGCCCCTTCGCTGAGGTTTGAGGCTTTTCGGGTGAACACAAACAAATTAAAATCCTGTTTATATTCTGAACCTGCTGTCATTTTGACCAAGTAGAGCGAAACGGAACGTGGGGAGAAATCCCTTTCAGAGACGAGCCGTCGTTTACTGTCAAGGAGATTTCTCGGCTATTCGCTGACGCGAATTCGGCTTACGCCGACCGCTCGAAATGACATATATAGGAAAGGCTGTTTCCATTGCCCTCATAGCTTCCCTTATTTCTATTCTCTCTCGCGAAACGCCGACGTTACCTAAATACCCGACGTTAAGTACGCGAGCTAAAATAAACGTTGTTTCCATTGCCCTCACAACTTCCAATTTCTCTATTCTGTCTCGCGCAAACGCCGACGTTACCGAAATACCCGACGTTAAGTACACGAACTGAAAAAAACAGGCAAAGAGCTGTTGCCCTTTGCCTGCTTGAATCAGTTAATTAAAACCTGTGAGATACGAGTATAAATGATTATTTAACTGCTGTACCTGTGAGGTTCTTGTAGCCATAACCGTCAGCGGTGTTGCCTGCCAGATATCTCTGGATGAAGGTAACATCCATGATGGAGAGATGACCGTCGCCGTTTGTGTCGCCAACCTTTTCAGCGTCTGCGGAAAGGTCTACCATCTTAACGAGAGCCTTCTGGAGAAGGGTAGCATCGTCGATGGTTACTACGCCGTCGCCGTCAACGTCGCCGTATACAGCGCCTGCGGGCTGACTGGGAGCGGTAACAGTGATGGTTACCTTAGCGCCCTGCTTGGTAGCATAGTCGAAGTTGGTGAGGTCGAGCTGTGCCTTAACGGTGGAACCGCTCTCCTCAACGTGAACGTAGATGTTCTTGCCGTTGAATGCAGCGTCAAATACCTCGCCGCTGGTAGCTACGAAGCCTTCCTCGGGAGCGCCGAAGTTGTAGGACCAGCCGCCGTTTACAGCGAACTTGATCTGATAGTTAAGATCCTCGTCGATATCGTTGAAGGTGATCTCATAAATGCCGTCGGAAACCTTGGTCATCAGGTTAGCGTCGTCATTGGGATCCCAGTTTACGTCGTTGAGCCAGTTGTCCTGACCGTTACCTACTGCACGAACTGCTTCGATTTCAGGCTCGATATCAGTAACAACGCCTTCACCTGCTACGGTGACCTCTTTGCTCTCGGGATCGAAGGTTACGGTTACGTCGCAAGCTTCTTTAACGATGAACTGAACGTTGTTGCCGGTCTTGTCGCCGTGGGAAACATCCCAGCTG
>CADASG010000039.1 GCA_902790475.1 uncultured Ruminococcus sp.
ATCGCCTATACGCTGCAAGCGCCGGATACCGCTTTGAAATATATTCGCGGGTTACGGCAAGAGATTTGTAAACTTGATTCGTTTCCTGCAGCCATTGCTACTGTTTCGGATGAACCGTGGCATTCGCGCGGAATCAGAAGAATCATTTACAAAATTTTTTATATCTATTACAGGATCGCAGAGAACACAAAGTGCGTCTATGTTCTAAATGTGATTTACGCAAAGCGTGATCAACTGAACGTATTGACAGAATACAACTAATCATACTGTTCTTTTTGATGTCCTTATATGTCTTAACAATATCGCTTACACTGTATTCTTCCTGATCGGGCAGGACAAAATCCTCCTCGGCATACGACACTTTGTTTTCTTTGAGAAGGTATGCGAGATACTTCTTTCCCGATTCCGCATCACCCCTGCCTTCAAATATTTCAATAAAGCTGATCCCTTCTTTATTGATGAGCCGCTGGACCGACTGCTTGCACGCTTTGCTTCCGAGATCAACAAGGATAAATACCGATTGCGGCGCAAACTCTCTGACAGAGTCACATATCAGTTCGCATTTTCTTTCGCTGTCCCTTGCGAAGCTGTCCTTGTCCGTGTTATCATCGTCACATTCGATTGCAACAACCGAGGCATACGAATTGCCGCAGAGTTCTTCCAATAATTCATCACGGTAGTCGCAGTCAAGATCGGTAATATAAGAGATTCTTGTGCTGAGGACTCTCTTGTTTGCATACAGCGCTTTCGTTAAGAGCTTTACGAGGTTAACGGCGGTTTCTCTTGACGCGGCGTTGAGTTTATAATGAACCGGGCTTCCGCAAAACTCACGCTTGTTCAGCGGGGAATAGATTCTTTCGATCTCCTCGAGCATTGTATCATCCGCAAGATACTCCTGCGTTTTCCTAAGAGCTTCTTCGTAAGGAAAATCCGCGTGAGGCATAATATATTCATCATAGTGCAAATCCGAATGACTTGCATAGCTTGCTTCGCAATATTCCGCGGCATGCCGTCTTGAACCTCTGGTATACGATCTGAAATATCCCGCCATCAATCCTTTGTGTGTCAACTCAACCGCTTCTTCAACGGTGATTTCTTCAGGCTCGCCTGAAAAGCTGACACAAATTCCCTTTTCATGCTTCAGCTCGATTTCGTTAAGAACACTCTTTTGCGCGGAAGAAAGCGCGTTTTCTTTGACTGAAAACATCAACACGGCATCAAACGATGTTTCGTCATGATCAAAAACAAACAGTTTATTTCGCGCTTTGCCGAAACGAACATCTGTACTGATATCTTCCCAAATTCTCTTTTGTTCTCTCTCACCAAGCTCCTCTGCAAAAGTATAATTGCACTTCACTTTGTAGTAGATCATATGGTACCTCCCGATTGAATCTTGTGTTCGTTCCATTCGTCTTTAATCGATATAGATTTCTTCCGTGGTGTCCAGACAGATACACCCCAAAGGATTGCCGAAAACAGCTCCGCAATCAACTGCGATATGATTGTTGCCCTTCCATATTCGTCCCGTGTATGCGGGATCGATGAACCCTGTCGGCGTGTGACCGGTGACGATCGTCATATCCTCAAAATAACACTTTTCGTATTCCAGTTCTCCGATAAGAAAATCCAAAATACTGCACTTTTCAATATCGAGCAGTTTTGCTTTTTCGCAGACCGTATGCGAGAGAAAGAACCGCTGTCCGTTTATGCTGAGTTCTTCATAAAACGGTAAAGAGTCAAGAAAGCTCAGTACGGAATGTTTTTCGTTATCGCTGAGCTTTGAGAACGCGGAAAAGGTCTCTGCGCCGCCGTCCTCCAGCCATAACCTGAAAACATCTTTCAGACGGTTTTCTTCTTTGATGTGATCCTGCACGGCAAATCTTTTCAGGAATATCAAAGCATAATAATCATGATTTCCCCGCAGGCAAACGACGTTTTTCCGCTTCATCACATCTTTGATGATCTCAATTCCCCCGCCGCCTCTGTCGACCAGATCGCCGAGGATATAGAGCGTGTCAGCTTCTTTCATATCCAAGCGCTCTATCAGCCGCAGATACTTTTCATAGCATCCGTGAATATCCGATGTAACATAAACCATAACACACCTCCTGATTGGATTAAACGGTTATTAACTCGTCTGTTCTGTATATATAACATACCATAATCCATGGGGCAAATTCGGGGCATAAAAAACAGAGCAGTCTGTGCTGCTCTGCAAAATGCTTGTTGCATGATCATTCTGTCACACAATCAAAAATCAAACATCCTTTTTTCATTGTCCATATTATCGGATACAGGAAATTTTTCTTTACTATGTCCATACACCCACAATGCTTGGTCCTGTTCTCTGGTAATACTGTAACTTGTAAATAATTGTGTTAACAGCCAGCAGTATTCACAATACAAAGTTAAGACTTTGTCCATATCATTTTTATCGAGAGAAGTTTCAACAGTAACGTCTTTTGGGTTAGCATTGAAGAATAAAGCCTTAGCCGCCTTGTGAGCATATTTATCATAAATAGGAAACTTTCCTTTTGATAAAAAGTATATCAAGGTAAGAATATAGACCGGCCCAAAGTATTTCACTGTTTGCTCATTATTCTGTTTCTGTAAATTCAATATTTCCTTGTATGCTTTTTTAAGCTGTTCATAAACTTTATTGTTATCTTTAAGTAAATCCGAACTAACTCTTTCGCAAACACTATTGATCGAGTTAAGATACTCATTTATCAATTCTATCGGATTACCGTAGCCGTTACAGCCATCCCAAGCGTAACGCCCATCAGAGCTCACATGATAATCCGAGTCTTTTTCGTACTCTTTTAACAAACCGCCTTTTGCATCAAATTCGAGCCTACCCGCTTTCCAAGCTATATGTTTCCAACAGATTTCTTGACATGGAGTATCAAATCCTGCTATTGGAAATACTGAATTAGTAGCAATATCCTCTACGTCTTTTACAGAAGTACCGAGTTTGACATTCTTTCCCAATTTTTTATGCTTCTTATCAATGTATTGCTTGATTTCTCTGCCTTTTTCATTGTACTTGTTTTCAGACGAGTAGAAATATGAGTATTCTTCAACGAATTGTATTGTTTCCTTTGGTGTAATCATTTCTAACCTTCTATACTTATTTATTATTCTGATACTTCTCCAGCCCCGCGCTCAGAAGCTCTATCATATCTTCCCTTAACTCATCGGGCTTTATGATCTCTACCCACGGGGTATAGCTCTTTGCGAACTGCATCATTGCGAGGTCGTTGACGTAGGCAGTGACGGTGATGTGGGTGTCTGTCTCTTCGCTGAACCTGACATCCTTGCCGAACACATCTATCACATCGCTGATGCAGTCCTTTGTGATACGGAACAACGCGCGGACGGTTTTGCCCGAGAACATATAGATATGCTTTTCCATATACTCTTGCAGGTTGAGCGGTCTGCCGTCGGAGCCGGTCAGTGTATTGAACGGCTTGATATGTTCGGGCAAAATCTCCATATCTGTGATGCGGTCGAGGCGATAGTTGCCGACGCTGTTGTACTTGTCGTTGTTGCAGATCAGGTAATACTTGCCCTCTTTGGCGACGAGCTGATAGGGATTCATGACGTATTCGCGCACCTTGCCATCCTCGCCGCAGCGCTTGTGGAGCTTCTTGTCCGACTTGTATTCAAGGTAATGAAAGCGCACCTTCTGCCCTTTGTCGATCGCCTCGTCCAGCAGCTCGATATTGTAGAAAAGCTGTTTGTTATCGGTCTTATCTTCCGGCATACGGGCTATGTGCTTCACGCGCGATTTAAAGTAGACATTGGACAGCCCCGAGAGCTTTTTCTCCAGTTCCATATCCTGCTTGTAGGGGATGTAGTTCGAGAACAGCACGCTGTCGATCAACAGCCTCAGCTCGCTGTCAGTGAATTCCCGCTTCAGATGAAAATCGGAGAGAACGACGTTTTCCTGTTCTTTGCCGTCCTTATCCTTGACGATGCGAATGCTCTCGCTGTAATTGATATAATAGCCGAACTCGATCAGGTTCATCAGGTTGCGCTTGATTGCCTTCCGGTCGACCTTCATATCGTATTCCCGCGCTAGGATGTCCTGTATCTCTTTCTGGCTGAGCCGATGATTCTCGTCTGTGTATCGCTTGAGGATGTCCAGAATATTCATAATAATCAGTTTCTTCGGCTGCTTGGCATACATCGCATACAACTCCTTCCGCAGATTGCTGTTATCATAATACCATAGGTTATGCACCAAAAACAACCCATCATTTTTGATAGATTATTATTGCGGGATTTGTTGAAATGTGACAGGGCGTGTAGTATGATTAGAATAACATATCAGGTTGGAGGAAAGCGTATGAAACTACATCTCTCAAAATCAAAATACTGTAATGCAGTACAATGCCCGAAGATGCTGTGGATGCAGCTCAATCACCCCGAGTTGTTTGACGACTCGGTGATGAATCAGACGATCCTCGAAAACGGAAATGAAGTCGGCGACCTTGCGAGGGGATTGTTTGGGGACTATACCATCGTCGAATTCGGCGAGTATCCCGATATGTTGAACCGGACGCAGGAGCTCCTCAATAACGGTACCGCAAATATTGCAGAGGCGTCGTTCGCGTATCAAGGGTTATTCTGCCGCGTCGATATCCTGCGGAACCTCGGCAATAACAAATTTGAGTTGTATGAGGTCAAGAGCTCGACTTCGGTACACGATATCTATTATCACGACGTTGCGTTTCAGTATTATGTCCTGACTAAGCTCGGGTACGAGGTCACCAAAGCCTGCCTTGTCCATGTAAACAAGGAGTATGTCCGACACGGAGAGCTGGATATCCAAGCGCTCTTTACGATCAACGATATTACCGCCGACGCCCGCGCCCGGTATGCCGAGGTGGAGAGCAATCTCGACTTTTACGCAGCGTACTTGGACGCTGTCGATGAACCGGAACAGCCGTTGGGCGAATACTGTTTCAGCCCGTATGACTGCGGCTTTTTCAAGCATTGTTCCAAGGATTTGCCTCAGCTGAATGTCTTTCAGATCGCGGGGATGCAGTTGAAAAGCAAAATGCGCTTTTACAGAGAGGGGCGTGTCAGCTTTAAAGACCTCGACGATGACAGAAGCATCAACGGCAAACAAATGCTGCAGATTCAGCACGAGGTCAACGACCTGCCGCCGAAGATCAACAGGGACAGCATCGCGGCGTTTATGCGTCAGCTATCTTATCCGATCTATTTTCTCGATTTCGAGTCATTCCAGCCGGCGATACCGCTGTATGAGAACGCACATCCGTTTGAGCAGATTGTCTTTCAGTATTCACTGCACTATGTCGAGCAGGATGGCGGTCCGCTGCATCACAAAGAGTACCTTGCCGAACCGGGCGAGGACCCGCGGCGCGGACTGGCGGAACAGCTTTGCAGGGATATCCCAACGGACGTCTGTGTAACCGCGTACAATATGAGCTTTGAAAAAGGCAGGATCAAAGGACTCGCGCAGCTCTATCCCGATCTTGCGGATCACCTTATGAATATCCACGACCACATCGTCGATCTGATGATCCCGTTCCGCAACAAGGATTACTACTGCAGAGCCATGCAGGGCTCCTATTCTATCAAGTATGTTCTGCCCGCATTGTTCCCAAATGAACCCGCTCTGGATTACCATAACCTTGAGGGTATCCATCACGGCGGAGAAGCATCAGCGGCGTTCTCTTTAATGCAGAATATGGCTCCCGACGAACTCCAAAGGTGTAGGTATAATCTGCTGAAATACTGCGAGCTGGATACATACGCGATGGTCAAAATCTGGGAGAGGCTGAAAGAGGTAGTTAAGTAGCAATTGAATAGAGTAACTCTAAGAGAACCGCAGTTCATAAAGGCTTCCTCGCATATATCGGTAATGCCGAAGGGCACTATCACCTTTGTTAGCGAACGGCAGTTTTTATACGCGCCATCCATGATGAAGGCCATTCCTTCACTGATATTCTTCACGATTTCGGATTCATCAAAACAATTGCCGGCAAGCGCCCAATCGGCTCCGGTATTTAATTCTTTATTGTCTGTTGTCTGAAGATTGATTTTCTTTGTCAACGGCATAAAAATGCCTCCTTGTCATTTTGATATCCGTCAAAAAAAGCGCTTTGTTTAACTGCCTGAATCATATCAAAAATGCTTGATTTGCGCAAGGAAGTCCTTGAAAAACTTTTTTGTTGCTGAAAGTTTATGCAGTTTCACGAAACCGTTATCAGTTCTTGATTTCCGTTTGGGCAATGGGTGGAGAAAGTCAAATCCGTTACTGACCTTTAATAATGAATTGGTGCTGTGACTAATGAAATGGGAAACTCGCACTTTTTTGTTTTTGATTTGCAAAAACAGACTTATTTTCGGCATGCGACATTGACAATCAGAGAATGGATTATTATAAAGATATAAATGCAAGGGAGATATTATATGAAACAACATTATCTGATTCAAATACCTCCGCGCAAAAGCGGAATATATTTGATACTGAACCTCTTGAAAAAGAAGGCATATGTTGGGCTGGCACAGGATTTTTGCAACCGCGCTTTAGACCATTTCAAAGCCCTCAGCATCACGAAGGACGGCGAAACCACCATTTCAGTTAATCAAAGCGGTGAAATTGTTGAAGTGGAAGTCAACGAAAACATAAACCTGCTGAAAGAAACAGAACGCAATTTCCTTCATATCCCAATCTTTGAATACGTTCATAGACAATACGATTTGAAAGATATTGAAACCGCTTTTATGTCAATCGTGAAAGAGGCGGGCTTTGAATTATATAACACGGCCAAGATAAATTACAGCTATCCCACGGAGCTTGAGCCGATCAGGAACGAGCTGTGCTCAAGCCTGAACAAATCGCTTCAAGCGCTGTATCTCTACGATATCGACGCGCTGGGAGCCCTGGAAGAGCCGGCTGCTGCTGACTTGTGGAACAAGCTGTCAGGACGATTCGCCTGCAGCAGTGAACGATTCGTTCTCTCAAAAGAGCCGAGTGAGCGATACCTCAACGACGCGCATTACGCCAAGGTCTGCGACATACTGGACAGCTTTTTTATCTCAAAGGAAAAGCTGAGAAAGCTGGGGCTGGCAAAGGAAATTCCTACCGTCAGCCTAATTGCCAAAGACAAGACGAGTATAGCCATCAGAGCCCGTATGAAAAGCAAAATCATTGTCAGTAATTTTGGTACGCACAACGGTGAATCACCCTATGAAATTCTGACGAGAAAAACCATGGACATGGATATCAAACAGTGCGGCTACACCTACTGGGCGTTCAAAAAAGGAACAAGCATTGAATACTTCACAAAGGTATTTCAGGAGAGCGGAGAGCGTGACGATGTTTACATTTTACTGAAAACCACCCCATCGGATAACTCGGGCGGATATAATCCCAAGCCCGATATAATCAGCAGCAAGGCGAAAGACACAATTATCCTCGACGACAAGTATAAACACAAATGGAACAAAACTGATTTGAAGCACGCGTTTTTCCATGATAACCACTGGACGCTGTTTCCTAAAAAAATGCTGTCGGTCACTTCTCCGCGCGGAGAAGGCCGTTTTGAGGGAATGTCCCGCGCGTTTAAGATAGACAAATTCTGGCTGTGCAACGAGAATTTTGACATAAAAGAAAAGACAGGGAAGCAACCGACATATCCACTCACATTCGATAAAGATTTTTTTCAACAAAACTTTCCTTGCGGCGACAGCGCCTCTGTCATCATTGCCCGGCTGAAATATCCCTATATTGTTCCCATCAGCCACGTCCCGTCGCTAAGTCTGTTCCTGGACTGCGTTGACAACAGAGAAAACCTCCTGCTGGCGGAAAAAACCGACGACGGGCGCATAAGCCGATGGATGGAATCGTATCAAATAAAAAACGATAACTTCATGGACGTCTGGCACTTTACTCCTCCGCTCCCCTATGCCGATGTTGTTGACGCCTATTACCGCAACCAAATCGACCGGCTTTCCAAGGAAAAGTGTCGGGAATATTATTATTCTTGCAAGCTCTGTTATGAGGAGGATGAAAACGGAAGCATTATCACTTGTGAAAAGTTCGTCCTGAAAGATCAGAAAGTCGTTAAGGAAACGCTGCTGATCGACCCAAGCCTTGACTCGTTCGAAAAAGAACCCATTAAACTGAAGGGCGGCGGACAATTCTGCAGGATATTTCGGTTCTATCCCGCGGAGCCGCGCGTCATCATTGAAACAGAAAACGGTAAACTTGACAAGAATAAAAAAATAAAAAGAGTAATCTTTCTCTGCCGTGAAGGCGATCAAAGGAAAGCGTGGGTGTATAAGCCGAAGGAACCCTTCACTATCGCCGATCTGGACGGCGCTGACGCTGCTCATCCTGACTCAAACACCAAACTATGGGCGGAATGCCTGGATGGTATAAAAACAGGTGAACTTGACGCAGCCGAGGGCAATTATTTTTGCAAACACAACTATGATAAACAAACGGCAGTCATCACTGTAACAATGGAAAACGCTTCTGACATCCGCATCGCGCTTGATGACAAAATGGTTCATAACTGCCTTTATCTCAGCCAAGAAGATCCATACGCCTACTACACCTTTGTGCAAAACAACAGCAGTCTGCAATACAGCTTCCGCTATCGGGACAAGATGTCGGGCAGTATGTCGAGCAGTATCTTTACGCCTCCCTTCATCATCGATGATACAAACTACATCGATGATGCAAACTACAAAAAGAAGAATTAAACAGTATTAAAACCGCTTAGCCAAGCTTCAAGCAATGACTAAGCGGTTATTTCATCTTTTTCTACACTGCAATCCCGTAAATGTATGTAACCCGCTCGGTTTGCCCCTGATTTTGATGGAATAATCTGACGAAAATGGAAAAAAGCGGCGGTAAAATCACTTAATCAACCCTTCCTTTTTCAGCCTTGATTGTATTGCGCCCCGGGTTCTTCCGTGGATATCGGACATTTGCTTCACTGTCAATCCCGACGCGTATTCCTCCTTCAGACGGTTGATTTCGTCCTCAGTCCAAGGGGCATAAGCGCCTGAATAATTTGCTTTCGCTTTCTCCATATAGTTTTTATACTCCGGCTCCTGTGCAGTGTTGTCCTCAACCTCAACGACCTCATATTTTTCGTTAACATAATCCCGTATTACTCTCAGGAATTCTTCGCCGTATTTTTCGAGCTTGTTGGCGCCGACGCCGCTGACAGACAGAAACTCATCATCCGTCATCGGCATTCTCCTGCACATATCGTTGAGCGTCGCGTCGGAAAAAATTACGAATGCCGGCACTCCGCGCTTGTGCGCGAACCTCAGGCGTACTGCCTTGAGCACTTCAAGCAGCTCCTGATCAGTAGCGACATTGACCTCCTGCGTAACGAGCGAATGCATAAGCTTTGATTTTTTTACCACGAATTTTACGCTGCCCCTCAGAATCGGACGGCCCATATCCGTCACGCGGAGAAACGGGCGGGTCAAGTCCACCGTCACAACCATCTCCTGCTCTTCCAGCTGCTCGATCAGATACCGGATTTCCGAAGCACGGATGTTCTTCATAATGCCATAGGTGGATTGCTTGTCCAGACCTGCAGCGTTGATTCTGACCGAATCAACGCCTCGCAAAACGTCCGTTATCATTTTCACGCCGTATCGCTGCCCTGTTTTGATGATGCATGAGAGGATTTTCTGCGCTTCCACCGTCGCGTCCACGGTTTCAAATTCCGTCAGGCAATTCGAACACTTGCCACATGCTCCTTGGTATCTGTCGCCGAAGTACCGCAGCATGAATTTGCGCAGGCAATCGCTCGTCGTGCTGTAGAAAGTCATATATTTCAGGCGTTCCTCTTCTTTCCTTTTGAACGCCTCGTTCTGCTCGGGCGGCAGGTCGGGATTGTCCTCGATATTGTCGATAAAATAGCGACATGTCGCTACATCCGCTTTGGCGTAAAGCAAAATGCAGTCTGCGTTCTCGCCGTCGCGTCCGGCTCTGCCTGCCTCCTGATAGTAGCTCTCGAGGTTTTTCGGCATGTTGTAATGAATGACAAACCGCACGTCCGACTTGTCGATGCCCATACCGAAGGCGTTGGTCGCAACCATCACCTGTCTGCGGTCAAAAACAAAATCGTCCTGATTTTTCACGCGTTCCTCCTGCGGCAATCCCGCGTGATATCGCGTCGCAGAAACACCGCTGCTATTGAGCATTTCGCAGACCTCCTCCACCTTTTTACGCGTGGAACAATAGATAATGCCCGGTTTTCCCTTTCTCTCCTTCAACAGCTTCATCAGCTCCGCCGGCTTGTTTTTCGGACGGAGAACGGAAAAGAACAGATTCGGTCGGTCAAAGCCCGTCGTAACGACAAGAGGGTTTTGCAGCTGCAGAAGGCGGATAATATCCTCGCGGACTTCGTTTGTCGCGGTCGCGGTGAATGCGCCGACGACCGGACGGCGCGGAAGGCCGCTGATAAAGCGGCTGATGTTAAGATAGCTTTTGCGGAAATCCTGACCCCACTGTGACACGCAATGCGCCTCGTCAACGGCTATCATGGAAATATCCGCCCTTTGCGCAAACGCGATAAACGACTGCGACTCCAACCGCTCGGGCGCGACGTAGATGATTTTGTACATACCCTGCGAAGCGTTGCTGAGAGCCTTGCGGTACTGCGCCGCGTTCAGCGATTGATTCAGATATGCGGCGCGCACGCCTTGCTGAATCAATGCGCTGACCTGATCCTTCATCAGCGAGATCAGCGGTGAGATAACGAGCGTGATACCGACCTTCATCAGCGCGGGCACCTGATAGCACATCGACTTTCCCGCGCCGGTCGGCATGATCCCTACGACGTCGCGTCCGGACAAAAGACCGTCAACCAACTCCTCCTGTCCGGTACGGAAGGAATCATAGCCGAAATACGCTTTCAATACATCAAATTTATCCCGTTGCTCACACAGCATAACCGCTCACCGCCTTACCTCGCGAATGTTTGTTTGATGAATTCATTGTATCATTTTATCGTGAAATAATCAAGCGTTTTGTAAACAATCCATTTCCGCTTTCTTACTCATTATCGTTTTATGTTTGACCGCACTATGCGCCTGCGGTAGTCCACAGGACGCCCTTGCAGGCAGATGGACAAAATCAGACGGAGGCATAATGTTTAGTAACGTAGAGTTTTTCAAAGACGGAACTTACGAATCCGACGACGCCAATTACGACGGTTCCTATTCAATCGAGGGAGATAGAATTAAGTTTTCAGGTGTTTTAGTTGAGCCTGTCACACTGTCTTACAAGATTGACGGTGATAAGTTGTTCTTCTACCGCAGCAGCACAAGTGGAGAACCGACCGCAACGTTTGAAAGAGTAAAATCATAACTAATCAAAACAATCTCTTCCCGATTCACATCGTCTAATTGGGGAGAGATTGTTTTCTCTTACTAATGAATGGACTGCAATGGGAATTATATTCAACCAGAAAACCACTTGGAGACTATAACTGTCACGGCAAATCAGAAAATACAAATACAATATACGGCTATCACGCAATAATCTTCGTGATAGCCGTAATTCTTGGTTTGTCCTATTCGATTTTCATTTTTCCGTTAAGAATATCACGGAAAAGCCGAGGGTGTGAGCTTTTCTTCAAAAAATGCAAACGATTTCTTGAAAACGCGCGGATCTTATGGTATTATCATAACGGTAAAACCGATCATTCAAGGAAAGAAGTGGTATCTGTGAGTGAACATAAAATTGACCGCCGCGCGATGAAAACACGGAAAGCGATCTTTGAGGCGCTTGCCGCGCTTTTGTGTGAAAAGGAGCTGAGGAAGATCACCATCCAGGAGATTTCGGATAAGGCTGATGTTCACCGCGTCACGATCTATAAGCATTTTATGGATATCTACGACATCTACGAGAAGCTGGAAAAGGTGATCCTGAGTGAGATCGGGCTTTTGATCACGGAGTACGGAACCAAAACCACTTTTGAGGTCTATCCCGTCATGTTCAAATATATCACGGATAATCCGACGATCTTCAAAATGATCTTCAGCCCTCACAACACCTCTACGCTGTATATGAAGCTGATGAATATGGTCGAGGGACTGAACCGCGTGATCTGGTCGGAGACCTTCGGCGTGGATATCAAGGACAGCCGGGTCGACTGCGTGATCCGCTATCATTCCAACGGATGTCTCGCGATCATCGCCGGCTGGGTGCTGAACGATTTTGCGCAGTCACAGGATTTTATCATCAAAACGTTGTCGGGACTCGATAAGAGCACGCAGCAATACTTTGCGACGATGCTGAAATAAGGTTCTCCTTCTCCGTTTTTTTCCGTCTTTGATTTTTTTGGCTGCAATTCACCCCCGATTTGTCGATTTGGCTACAGATCGGAGGCATTTTGCATATATACAAAGGTAAATCCATGTGTTATAATAGTGCTGCAATCAAGAGAAAGCTAAAATCACCTCAGGAGGATCGATCAAATGAGCAAGAAAAACAACACCGTAAACAATGAGATCAAGAATGAGAACGTAAAGGAAAAGAAGAAGGCGACGCCGTGGAAGATCGCAACGGCGACCTTAGCCGCCGCGCTGATCGCCGTGTCCTGCACATGGGCATTCACGGCAAACAGCCATCCGTCGGCTTCACCCTCGACCGCCGCATCCGTTACGGAGACGGTTTCAACTTCCGAGAATCAGAACAAGGAAACCGACGCGCTTTCGCTCTGGACAGAGACAGCCCCCTTGAAATCTGAGCTGACAGCATATGTTAAAGCGGTCACCGACAAGAACAGCGCGGAATTTATCCCCGTTGAGAACCGTATCGCGGTATTTGATATGGACGGCACGCTCTGCTGCGAGACCGACCCCGGCTACTTCGACCACAAGCTGCTCTATCATCGTGTGACGGAGGATCCCGACTACAAGGATAAGGCGAGCGATGAGGAAAAGGCTACTGCCAAAGAAATCAAAGGGTATTTTGACTCCGGCAGTTATCCGGAAGATCTGAGCATCAAGCACGGCAAGGCTGTCGCTTCCGCTTTCAAGGGCATGACGATCAGTGAGTTTTACTCTTATATCATCGACTACAAAAACACCGCGATGGAAAGCTATACCGGTATGACCAACGGCGAGGCGTTCTACAAGCCGATGCTGCAGGTCGTCAAATATCTTCAGGATAATGAGTTTACCGTTTATGTCGTCAGCGGCACCGACCGTATCATCACCCGTGCGCTTTGCGACGGTGTGATCGACGTACCCTACAGCCAGATGATCGGCTCGGACGAAAGTCTTGTCGCAAGCGATCAGGGCGATAAGGACGGACTCGACTACACCTTCTCAAAGAATGACAAGCTGATCACCGGCGGCGACTTCATTATCAAGAATCTGAAAATGAACAAGGTAAGCGTGATCGAGCAGGAGATCGGCGAGCAGCCCGTGCTTTGCTTCGGCAACAGCTCCGGCGACGCGGCGATGGCAAACTACACCATAAACAATAACAAGTACAAGGCGGCAGCCTTTATGCTCTGCTGCGACGACACCGAGCGCGAGAACGGCAACATCGAGAAAGCCGACAAAATGCGCACAAGCTGCGAGGAGAACGGTTACACCGCAGTTTCCATGAAAAACGACTGGACGACCATCTACGGCGACGGCGTTACAAAAAAATAATAACAGATGCGGAATTGCATCGTTCTATAGCTTAAAATATTACACCAGCTGCATATCTATAATGAGCGCCCGCAAATTTGTATTTTTTATGACCAATCGTTTAGAAACAGACGGTTGGTCTTTTTGCGATTTTCTCTTGACGTTTTTCGTTTGATTATTATAGAATATCATTGATGGAGGGTGCACGATGACAGATTATATTATATTGATGCCGCTTCTGATATTGATATTCGGCTTGACGCCTATCGTGGCGCGGGATTCTTATCTCAATAAAAACCAGAAGAATATCATGCTGTGGATTATCGGGCTGATCGGTGTGCTGATCGCGCAGAATGTCGCCGACTATGTATTGCAGACTGTGGTCAGTATGCCGTATCTCAGAACGCTGGAGAGCATCGTGGGCTACTCCGTCCGACCGGTCATTATCATACTGTTCTGCAAGCTGGTAAAGCCGAACGGTAAATACAGGATCGCGTGGATACTGGCGATCTATAACGCCGCTGTTTATTTCACGGCAACATTCTCGCGCTTTGCATTTTATATTGATGAAAACAATCACTTTCACGGAGGATTCCTGTACTTCGGCAAAACCGTGTTCGTCGTCAGCTTTCTTTTGCTGTTTTACCTCATTTATTGCACGGTCAGCGAATACCGCGGTAAAAAAACATGGATATGGATACCGATCACAAATACGCCGCTGTAGATGAAGCCGCGGCATTGGATGCCTTGGATACCTTTTCAGAACGCTGGGACAAGAAATATCCTAAAATCTCGCAGTCTTGGAGGGATAATTGGGCTAATCTAAGCACCTACTTCAAGTTCCCGCAAGAGGTAAGACGGCTGATTTATACCACTAACACCATTGAGGGCTTCAACCGTCAGCTTAGGAAAGTGACAAAATCCAAGTCTGTTTTTCCTACTGATGACAGCCTGCTTAAAATGCTCTATCTGGCTATGATGGATGTTACGAAAAAGTGGACCGGTCGGCGACAGGACTGGAGCGTAATCTACGCTCAGATGGCGATTTTCTTCGGAGACCGAATCCCCAAATAACAGAAAACGGCTCGCACGTCAAGGGTAAAATGAACGGCGATTAACATCGCCGCCCTTGACATACAACCCGTTTCCCGTTTATACTGTTGACAAGGGGCTTACGCCCCGAAATAATATTTTTGCTTTGTTTTACACCACTATTTAGTGTTTACACAGAATTTGGGACAGACCCGAACGATAGAATATTCATATCCTTCATGCAGCTTATGATTGATGCTAAATATACAAACGCATTCCAACAGACACTCGAAGAACTGCACATTCCTTTTGAGACTTCCGGTTCTTTCCCTAAACGCCTTTCCAAGCATGATATACCGCTAAGATAAAATACTGAAATGTGGGGTAATGATGATTTCTTTGCTGATTTTCTTTTGGTTCCCTGATTACCGTCTTTTCCACTGCATTCATGATGGCGGTCAGCTTGACCTATATCCCGGTGGCGCCTGAGGGCTTACGTTTAAAACAAACTGTCTCCTATATTGCCGGCGCTGTAACGGCAGTCGCCTTATTTACAATATATCTGATCTTTTTGATTCGTAAGAAGTAACTATTCAGAACAACAAAAAATTGTATACCTGCACAAAAGAAATTTTGATATATCGAATAGCAGGCATGCAGATGATAGAAATACAAATTGGTCGTATGCTATGCTCTCCAGAG
>CADASG010000040.1 GCA_902790475.1 uncultured Ruminococcus sp.
CGCCCGCAAAAACGGGTTTGATTCTTATCACGCGGTAAAGATGGTTTTATCAGGTCAGATCAATCAGGTTTTTGGGGTGGGGTGCTGAATAGTTACAAATTTTTATGTAAGAAATTGTTAAAACTATGAATATTATAGATGCATTTGCTTGCATTTATCTTTCTATTCGGCTATAATATGATTAAATATGATTATTTTTTAGGGGATGAAAATATGAGCGCAGTTATTGAAAAAATAATTTCCAACGTAAAACAGCATCCGGATCAAGTCGTAATAGTCGATCAGGGCGAGGGCAATTACTTTACCTACCGCAGCTTTGACGATTACGCGCGCAAAGTTGCCGTCAAGCTTCAAAGGCTCGGCGTAACGCGCAGAAGCTTTGTGACGATCGAGCTTCCGAGAAACAAGGAATACATCGCCTCTATGTACGCTGTCTGGATGGTCGGAGCGGCATTTGCTCCGCTGTCCCCTACTTATCCCGCAGAACGTCTGGAATATATCCGCAGCGACTGCGACGCAAAGGTTGTCATTGACGAAAAGTTCCTGCGCAATATTGAAAACGAGGAACCGATTACCGAGATAATACTGCCCGAGCCGCAAGATCCGTCGCTGCTGATCTACACCTCGGGTTCAACGGGAAACCCCAAGGGCGTGCTGCACTCACACGCCGGCATAAACGATTCTATAGTCAGATACTCAGATTATGCTGATCCTCCGCGCGGATTCCGCGCGGCTTTGGGCGCTCCGTTTACATTCGTGGCATCTGTACAGGGCGTTTTCGCTCCGCTCTGTTCGTGTTTGACAGCTTATCTTATGCCGTATCAGGCAATGCGAGACCCCGTGCTGCTCGCCGACTATATTTATGAAAACAAAATCAACCGCACCTTTATCAGCCCCAAAATGCTCAAGGTATTTAAGCCGAAGGGCGATTCGCTAAAGGTAGTATTCACGGGAAGCGAGCGCGTAAGCGACACCTACAGCGACGACTTTGAAATCATTGTCAGCTACGGTCAGACCGAATCGGCAGGCGCTGTAATGATGTTCAAGATCGATAAAAAGTATCACAATACCCCCATAGGCAAGCCTATCGGAGATATCCGCGTCCATATTCTTGACGAAAGCGGAAACGAGGCTGATGAAGGCGAGCTGTGCCTTGCGGGCATATTTGCCGACTGCTACCTCAACCTGCCCGAGCAGAGCGCGAAAACCTTTACCGACAACCCCTTTGCCGAAGAGGACGGCTATGACAAGCTGCTGAAAACCGGCGACATAGTAAAGCGCGGCGAGGACGGCAACATTATCTATCTCAACCGCAAGGACTGGATGGTAAAAATCAACGGTCAGCGCGTAGAACCGGGCGAGATCGAAACTATCATCAAGCAGGCTGACGGCGTGCTCGACGCGGCGATAAAGGACTTTAAAAACCAGTACGGACAGGTTTATCTTGTTGCTTATTACGTTGAAAAAGAACCTGTATCGGCCGACGACTTAAAAGAGGCTATTTCAAAAAAATTGCCTCCGTATATGATCCCCGCTTTCTTTGTAAAGCTCGGTAAGCTGCCCGTAAACGCCAACGGCAAGCTCGACCGAGGCGCGCTTACGGCGCCCGAAGTCGGAAACTTTAAAAACGATTATATCGCGCCCGAAACCGACATGCAAAAGGTGCTTTGCGAGGCGTTTGAGCAGGTGCTCGGCATGGAAAACGTCGGCATTGACGACGATTTCTTCGCTCTGGGCGGCGACTCAATAAAGTGCGCGATGGTATCGGAAAAATGCGGCGTATATCATATCTCGACCGCCGATATCTTCGCGGGAAAAACTCCGCGCATGATCGAGCGTTTGCTTATTCAAAAGGCTTCATCTAAAAAGCGCCCCGAAAAGAAAAACAAGGTCAAAGTCTATCCGCTTACGCCGTCAGAGCGCGGCATGTACCTTGAGCAGAAGCTGAATACAGACTCGACCGTATATAACCTCAATATAGCCGCGATCATCAAGGGAGCCGATATTGAGAAGATAAAATCCGCGCTCACGAGCGTTTTTAAGGCTCACGAGGCGTTCACCTCCTATTACGGAGAAGAAAACGGTCTGCCTGTGCGCTATCTGTCCGACAGGCTCCCCGAAATCGAAGAAAAATCCGCCGCATCGCGTGAGGAGGTCATTCGCCTTATCGACGGCTACAATACCCCGTTTGATTTGAATGCCGCGATCCCGGTAAGACCTGCTCTGTATTCGGTATCAGACGGCAGTGTGATCATGCACATGGCTATTCACCATATCGCTTTCGACGGCGGCTCGGCAAAAACCTTTGTCAAAGAGCTGATCGACGCGCTCGAAGGCAGAGAGGTCAGCGCGGCTGAAATCGACCTCAGCGACCTCTACATGGACAGCCTTGAAGAAAAATACGAAGACGGAATAGCTTTCTATAAGGAGCTGTTCGCCGACGGAGTACCTGTCAACGAAATGCCCGTCAAGGGCAAGCGCCCCAAGGTGCATCCGCTCTCGGATAAAGAAGTCCGCTTCCTTTATGACAACGCTCAGCTAAAAGCGATCGACAACACGGCGCGCCGCTTCGGCGTGACCGAGTTTGAGCTGATTTTCTCCGCCGTTTCGATGACTCTGGGCAAATATACCGCGTCAGAGGACGTTGTGCTGGGCATTCCCACCAACATGCGCCCCAACGGCGCTGACAACGTAATAGGCATGTTTGTAAACACAGCGCCAGTCCGCGTCAAGCCCAAACGCGATTTGGAAATCAGCGCCTTTATAAAGTCTGTCAGCGAGTCAGTGCGCAACGCCACCTACGGCTCTTATCTGCCGTTTGAGGACGTTGTCGCCGAGTTCGTAAAACAGCGCGACGAATCGCGCAATCCCATTTTTGACGTAAGTGTCAACTTTATGTGGAACCCGCCCGCGTATGACAATAACGGGCTCAGCGTTGAGATGTACTCGCCCCTGCAAAAGATGAGCCGCGATATAGGCATTGTTATCCGCAAGGGAGCCGCAGGTCTGCAATTTATGATCCAGTATTCCTCACAGCTGTTTGAGTACGCCGTAATCGAGGGCTTTATAGAGCAGTTCAAATCCGCTTTGGCTCTGCTCGGCAGCGGCGCCAAGACCGTACGGGAGGCGTTGGTTCTGCCCGAAAGCCAGCGGCAAATGCTTGAATGCTTCAAGACGGAAGCCAAAGCCGAAGTGCCCGTCACCCTATTGCACAAGCTGTTTGAAAAGAGCGCTGAGGAAAACGCCGGCAAAACCGCTCTGGTTGCCAAAGACGCGACTCTCAGCTTCCGTGAGCTCAACGAGAGGGCGAATATAGTCGCGCATAATCTTATCAAAAGAGGAATCACAGTCGGCGACAGCGTAGCGCTGCTGCTTCCGAGAGAGAGCTGCTTCTTCAGCTGTCTGTTCGGCGTAAACAAAGCAGGAGCGGCGTTTATCCCCTGCGACCCGCAATACCCTGCCGACAGGATCAATCATATAATAGAGGACAGCGAGGCGTCGTTCATCATTACCACTAACGACAAGCTGTCAGACTACCCCGCAGAAAAGGCGATAGACGTCAGCGATATTTTAACAGGCACCGATACATCTGACCCCGACGTTGAAATGAGCGACCGCGAGCTGAGCTACATGATATATACCTCGGGCTCCACAGGAAAACCAAAGGGCGTTATGCTGCGTCACAAGGGCATATGCAGCTATCTTATGCCGCACCCGGCAAACATACACATCAACTTTATCAAAAACAATGTAACTTCATATTTATCGGTAACGACCATATCCTTTGATATGTCATTCAAGGAGCATACGGCGGCATTCTGCAACGGAAAGACTTTGATTTTTGCCGCTGAAGACGAAATGAACGACCCGCGCGCATTGGCGGAGCTTATGGAAAAATACAGCGTTGACTGCATAAACGCCACTCCGTCAAGATTGCAGCAGTACATGGAATACGCACCGTTCAACAAGGCGCTGTCAAAGTGCAGGCTGGTAATGTCGGGCGGCGAGGGATACCCGATCTCACTGAGAGACGCGATAAGAAAATGCTCGCCCGACATAAAAATCATCAACACCTACGGTCCCACCGAAATCACCGTTTCCTGCAACGCGGCAGACCTTACGAACGCGGAATACGTCAGCGTCGGCAGACCGCTTCTCAATTACGACGAAGTAATTGTAGACAAATTCGGCGATACCGCTCCCTACGGCGTGATCGGCGAGCTGTATATCGGCGGCGTCGGTGTGGCAAAGGGCTATAAGAACCTGCCCGACAAAACCGCTGCGGCGTTTGTTGAGTATAACGGTCAGCGCATGTACCGCTCAGGCGACTACGCAAAGTGGGACAAGTACGGCAATGTGATGATTTTAGGCAGACTTGACAATCAGGTCAAGCTAAGAGGTCTGAGGATCGAGTTAGGCGAGATTGAAGGTCTGATGGCTGAGCAGCCGCATATCAAAAAGGTCGCGGTCGTTATCCGCAAGCTCAACGGTCAGGACAACCTGTGCGCCTACTTTACCGCCGATGAGGAGATAAACATTGACGCGCTACGCGAGGAGCTTAAAAAGCACCTGACTCATTACATGGTCCCGACAGCTTACCTGCAAATGAACGAAATGCCCGTTACCGCCAACGGCAAAACCGACATTAAGCGCCTGCCCGAGCCTGTGCCCGTCAGCCTGGGCGAGTATGTTGCTCCGGAAAACAAGACCGAGGAGTTCTTCTGCGAATCGTTCAGAAAGACACTGAAACTCGAGCGAGTCGGCGCAGCGGATGACTTCTTCGAAATAGGCGGAACTTCGCTTGTTGTTACCGCCGTGGTGCTCGACGCGTCGGAAAACGGATTCCCGATCACCTACGGCGACGTATTCAAATACACCACTCCGCGCGCGCTTGCCGAGCTGTTTAAGGACGGCGAGGTAAACGACACGGGCAAGCTGTTTGATTTTGAGGGCTACGATTACACAAAGATAAACGAGCTTCTCTCAAAGAATACGGTAGATGCCTTCCGCGCGGGAGAAAAGCGTCCGCTCGGCAACATTATGATCACGGGCGCAGGCGGCTTTATGGGCGCGCATTTGCTTGCCGAATACCTGAAGCGCGAAAGCGGAAAGGCTTACTGCGTTATCCGCAAAGGCAAGTTTGACACGGCAAGAGAACGCCTTGAAAACCTTATGTTCTATTACTTCGGCTCAGATTTGGAGAATGAGTTTTCCGAGCGCGTAGAGGTGCTCAACGGCGACGTGACCGACTACAAATCATTTGAGCCGCTTGAAAGCCTGCCGATAGACACGGTATTCAACTGCGCGGCCAATGTAAAGCACTTCTCAAACGGCACGGATATTGAAGATATAAACGTAGGCGGCGCTGTCAACTGCATTAAGCTCTGCCGGAAAACCGGCGCAAGAATGATACACTTCTCCACGGTCTCGGTATCGGGCACTACGGAAGATGTTTCAAAGCTCAGCCGCCGCGAGCTGGATGAACAGACTCTCTATTACGGTCAGAGCCTCGACAACAAATACACCTCGTCAAAGCTGATGGGCGAGCGCGAGGTATTAGCTGCCGCGGCCGACGGGCTTGACGCAAAAGTCATCCGCGTAGGCACCCTTGCGGCGCGCGAATCAGACGGCGAATTCCAGATAAATTTCCTTACAAACAACTTTATGGGACGTCTGCGCTCCTACAGCCTGCTGGGTTGCTTCCCGTATAACATGATTGAAAATCAGGTCTGCATGGGACCTATCGACCGTTCTTGCGAGGCGTTTTTAAAGCTTGCCGCCACCCCGAAAGAGTGCTGCGTATTCAACGCCGTCAACAACCATACGCTTCCGCTCGGCGATATAATCCGCCAGATGAACGAAAACGGCAGCAGCATACGCTTTGTCGAGTACGACGAGTTTGCCGCCGCTCTCCACGAGGCGCAGAAGGATCCCGACAAGGCGGCTATCCTTTCAAGCATGACGGCATATATGAACACCGCTCACGGCAAAAAGATAACGGCGCTTCCGTTCTCCGCTCACTACACCACCCAGATACTCGCCCGCATGGGCTTCTTCTGGAACGCAAGCACCGAAAAATATGTCGACGACTTTATCAACGTCCTGCGCGGATTCATGTTCTTCCGCAAGGATAACCTGAAACGATAAGGGGGCAAAAACATGAAACGAAGCGGAATGCTTCTAAACGAAAAATACCGCAGTCTGCTTGTCGCTACCCTGGCAATGACCGCCTCCACTTACCTTGCGGGAATAGTAGACGGCATCATGGTTGGCAACATTCTGGGAACGGTTGAGCTGTATGCCGTTAACCTGACGTCGTGCATAATCTTTCTGCGCAGCATTCCCATAGCCATATCGACCTACGGCGGCAACACGCTTTCCATCATCAGGAAAAGCAAACGCGACCAAAACGGCGCGGACACGGTATTTACCGCGTCATTCTGGCTCGGCATAATCTCCACAGTTATCATTTCCGCGCTGGGTATAGCTTTTATTGTCCCCTCGGCAAATCTGCTCTCACAGGGTAACGTTCAGATCACCGATCTGCTTATTCAATATCTTTTGCCGCTGTGGCTGCACACTCCGCTTGTAGCGGCAGTCAATCAGACGGCGGCTTACGCCCGTACCGACGGAATGCGCAAGCTGGCAACGGCGCTTCCCATAGTAGCCAATATAATCAACCTTTCCTGCGATTATCTTTATATGGCGGTGTTCGGCTGGGGAATCGCGGGAGCAAGCTGGGCAACGCTTACAGGCTACGCGGTCGGAACCGTTTTGACGCTGATTTATTTCAAGTCAAAAAAGCGCACTGTTCACTTTACAAAGGAAGCTTTGAGACGCCTTAAAGAAATCGGAAAAATCATCAGCATCGGTCTGCCCTCAGCGCTCATATATGTTTGCAATTTTCTGCGCCTGTTCTTTACAAACGCAATTATCCTTTCCGCTACCGGCGTTGTCGGAGGAAAGATAGCGTCGGTTTCGTTCTCGCTGAACAGCCTTGCGTTCATCTTTGTTGAGGGCGCTTCAATGACGCTGCTGCCCATACTGGGCGCGCTTTACGGTGAAAAGGATACCAACGGGCAAAAGCTCACGCTCCGGTACGGAATGCTGTTTACGCTTGGGCTCTCGGCAATAGTACTTATTTTGTCCGAAATCCTGCCTGTTCAGCTCGCGTCGCTTTACGGACTGACCGACCCGGGAATAACCGAGGTTTTTTCGGTAACATTCCGCATTTTCTCAATAAACGTACCCATTCTCGCCGTCATATATGTCATGAGGTCGTTTTTCCAGGCGACAAATCAAAAGGGGCTCGCAAACTTTCTCGTTATGCTTGACGGCGTTATCACCATAATCCCGCTGATGTACTGGTTCTCAAACTACGACATCTACTGGCTTTGGGTGTCCTTCCCCGTTTCAAAGGCGCTGACGATAGCCATCACTTTTGCGGCAATGGTGATAAGCAAAAAAGTCCGTAAAAAGAAAAACCTCCTCGGAATCGAGGAGCAGAACGGCACAGCGCTGGACTTTTCAATCAAAAACGAGGTTTCCGAAGCAATCAAAGCAAGCGAGGAAGCAATGGCGTTCTGCAAAAAGCAGAATGTCCCCGAAAACACCTGGAACGCTGTAGGCGTAGCGGTTGAGGAGCTCTGTCACAATATAGCGGTATATGCAAAATCAGAGTCCTCGAGCATGGTCGACGTTTGCGTGCGCGTATTCGACGACAAGGTAAACGTGCGGCTTCGGGACAGCGGCCCCGAATTCGATCCCACCGACTATATAGACAACAGCGGCAAAAAAATCACGGGGCTTAAGCTTGTAAGGCTGCTGAGCTCCTCGGTCAACTACAATCGCATCCTCGGCTTTAATGTGACGAATGTAACCGTTTCTTATACATAATTATGAAAAAAACAAAAAACCATTTTACCTTCAGGCGCCTTTCGCAAGACGCTGTAAAAATGCTGCGCGAAACCGAAAGTCGTACAAACTTCATCTATACTCTCGTATTGATCGCCGTTGATATCGGCGTAATGCTGCACGCGCTTTTTCACGGGCATTCGGCTTTTATACGTGCTTTATCAAACCTGCCGGTTTTTCTGGTAACAGCGGTAATTATCGTGAATATAGCCCAGCGCAAACGCACGCTGCCTTTTATAAAATACATCAACTTCACGGTCATGCTGATCGCCGTTCTTGTTCTGTGTCTGGAGCAGGATACGCTGTACATTTTATCGTTTGTATTTCCTATTTTCATCAGCGTTTTTTACTTCAATCCGCGCTATACCATTATTACGTCGGCTGTTTCCTGGGTTATGCTTCAAATCGTCCTTTTCAACGGAATAAGCCTTAACGCCGCAAAGGTTGACGAACTGACGTATTCAGATGTTTCTTCTCTGATTTCGGACGCCTTTGACTTTTCAAAAACAAATGAGCTGTCGTTATGGGAATACAGGATCACTTCGCTTATTATCATCTCGGTTATTATGGGCGTGTGCGTTTATATGTCCTTCAGCGGTAGAAGATTCTATCAGAAGCAGGCTGAGCTTATCCGCAAAAACGCTTCTTCTCAGATGGAGCTCAATGTCGCGCAGAAGATCCAGAAAGGAATCCTCGCCGGTGATTTCCCCGATACAAAATGCTGCGGCGTTTATGCCGACATGACCCCGGCTGTTGAGGTCGGCGGAGATTTTTACGACTGGTTCCCTGTCGATGAAACCCATTTAGCTATAGCGGTCGGCGACGTTTCGGGGCACGGTATGCCCGCGGCGATGTTTATGGCGCTGACAAAAACGCTTATCAAAGTATATGCCCGCGGGAAATTCTCGCCCGAAAAGGTACTTGAGCGCACAAACCGCTATCTGGTTAAGTCCAACCCCGAAAAGTTTTTTGTTACGGCATGGCTGGGCATTCTTGATCTGTCTACAGGCAGCCTCGCCTACGCCAACGCGGGGCATAATTATCCTGTCATTATCCGCTGCGGCTCACGCCCCGAGTTCCTTAAGGCAAAGCCGAATTTTGTACTTGGCAGGAAAAGGCTTGTAAAGTATATGGAGCACCGCGTAAAGCTTTTGCCCGGCGACAAGCTTGTTCTTTATACCGACGGGGTTACCGAGGCAAAGTCCTCCGACGGCTCGTTTTTTGAGGACGACAGACTGCTCGCGGTTCTTGACGCGGCAAAGAATATGAATCAAATCCAGATCGTGAACGCTGTAAGAGAAAGCCTTGACGAGTTTGAGCACGGCGCGGAGCACTATGATGACGCTACGATACTCGCACTGTTTTATAAAGCAAAGCATACGCCTCCCGCGCCCGAAAAAAAGGTGTTCCGCTTGAATAAACTCACCTTTGACGACGCGCTTGACTATATAAAAGGCTGCTGTATAAAGGCGGGCTGCGACGAAATGACGGTGAACAGTATCGTCGTGTCCTCATCCGAGATCCTGGCGAACATCGACTCCTACGCCTATGAAAACGGCGGCGATGTTGAAATATCCTCAAAGTGCAGACGCCGCCGCATGATAGTTGAGTTTAAAGACAGCGGCAGAGCCTTTAATCCGCTGCTTGTCAGCGAGCCCGACACAACGCTTAATCTGAGCGAACGCAAGCCCGGAGGCTTGGGCGTTTTCATTGTAAAAAAGCTGATGACAGACGTAAGCTACGAGTACCGCGACGGCCACAATATTCTCAGAATCGAAAAGGAATTTTAGGAGGGATATATGAGTCAGGTAAAACTACTGATTGCGGGCGATTTTCTCCCTATGCCCTGCAACTACGATTTGTTTTCAAAGGGAGATACCAAGACGCTGTTCGGCGACAGGCTGTGCTCACTTTTTGCCTCGGCGGACTGCCGCGTGTGTAATTTAGAGGGCTGCTTTACGGACAGCGACAGCCCGATAGAAAAGACGGGGCCAAACATCAAAGCGCCGACATCAACCATCAAAGCCGTAAAAAATCTCGGCATAGATTACGCTACGCTGGGCAACACCCATTCGATGGACTACGGAAAGCAGGGCTATCTCGACACCTGCAAAACGCTCAGCGATAACGGCATAGGGTATTTCGGCTGGGGCGACAGCGCATCCGAAATAAAAAGCTATCAGGAGCTTTCCATAAACGGCTTCAAAATTACTCTTTACAACGTTACCGAGCGGTTTGACAACGCTCCGGGCGATGATTACCCCGGCGTGAACCTTTACGACGAATACCGCGTTTGCCGCGAGCTGAACGAGCTTAAAAAGCGGTGTGATTATCTTATTGTGTTTTATCACGGCGGAATCGAAGGAACCCGCTACAACAGCGAAATAATGCGCCGCCGCTTTCACCGAATGGCTGACAACGGCGCGGATATCGTCATCTCGCAGCACACCCACGCTATAGGAGAAGAGGAGTATTGCAACGGCGCGTATTTTTTATACGGGCAGGGCAATTTCTGCTTCCATTTCAGAAATGATGTTACGCCGCTTCTCGGCGAGGGCTTGGTGCTTGAGGCTGATTTTACCAAGGACGGCTTTACGGTAAAGCCGCACCGCGTACTGCGCACCGAAAGGGGCTGCGTATATGACGAAGCACAGGATCTGAGCGGCTTTTATGAGCGCAGCAAAAAGCACAGCGAGCTGCTTGCCGGAGATAAAGCGGCAAAAGCTGAGTTTGAAAGGAATTTCGGCAACGACGCGAAAAACTGGCTGCTCCAGTTCCTTCTTACCTTCCGCGGCATAGACCCCGTGGTCGCCGAAAAGCGGAAAGTTCTTTCGCCCGAGGAATTGCGCGATTATCTTCTCTCACTCTATCCGAGGCAGTATTTGAACGCAATTCTGACATTCCTTCGCAACGAGGAATTCAACGAGATAGGTCAACAAATCCTCAGCGATCTGCTGAGAAAAACAGAATAAAAAGGGGACATAAAAATGATCATAAAATGTACTGAAAACAACGGAAACGCGGTAATCGCGCCCGAGGGCAAGCTCGATCACGTTACGGTCGCTGAGTTTGAGGAAAAAGTAACGGAGCTCGGAGCAAAAAACGACTCTCTTACGCTCGACATGGCGGACGTTGAGTACGTCAGCTCGGCGGCGCTCAGAGCTATCCTTAACGCTAACGATATTATGGAAAGCAAGGGCGGACTGAAGCTTGAAAACGTCAATCAAAAGGTTATGGAGATCCTGAGGATAACGGGCTTTTCCGATTATCTTGATATCAGGTAAGACGCTTTTTGTTTACGCGCGGTATAATGTTGAAATGAGGTGGAGGCTTGAACGATCATCCCGAACTTATCGTAATGCTGACGCATAACGACCTAACGGTTGAAAACGCGGCCGAGGTCTTTGAAACCTGCAAAAATTCCAAGGCTGAGTACTGGGGCTTTAAAGAAAAATAGTGAAGATATACATTCGCGAGTACAGGTGATATCAGTCCGCCTTGCGGTGTTCCTTTGTCACTTTCGTAGTACTTCAAATCTTCCATTATTCCTGATTTAAGGAATCGTACAATGTACCGCAGAAAATTCTTGTCTTGTATATCGTGTTCAAGGAACTTCATCAACCATCGATGGTCTACATTATCAAAGAACCCTTTGATATCTGCGTCAACCACAAAGTTGACTTTCTTTGTCATCACTGTTTGGTTGATTTCTCTGATTGCCTGATGACAATCCCGTCTCTTTCTGAACCCATATGCGAAATCGTAAAATCTCCATTCGTAGATTTGGTCGAAAACCTTACGCATAACTCCCTGAACAAGTCTGTCCTCGTAGGCAGGTATTCCCAGCGGTCGCATTTTATCGCTCCCTGCTTTAGGTATATACGTCCGTCTTACAGCCTGCGGTTTGTAGCTGAATCGCTTCATTCTCACAAGAAGATTTTCGAGGTTTTCCTCCAAGTTCAGCTCATATTCTTCTTTGCTGACCTTATCTATTCCTGTTGCCTTACCGTATTTCTGTTTCCTGTGTTCTTCTCTCAGGGTATCCTTGTTCACATAGTGCATTATGGTCTGCACTCTTTCGTGATGTTGTGACTGTAATGCTATTCTGTCAAAATCACTTGCCAACTTTTTTACCTCTGCGTGTAAGTGTTGTTTCTCTTTTCAGAGCGATTGGTATGTTAGCACCTTCCCTCCACGGTCATTACCCGCTTCACAGGTACTATGGGCTAATCCGACTTCTTGCGTATCATCTTCACCGTCTCAGACAAAATGCTCCTTGTACGGCAAATACTGATTTTTTTTCAGAACACGCAAGACCTCGCAGGTATGCCGAAAGTAACAATCTTAAGCTCGCCACGCTCTCAGACCCCGACGGAACCCATTTACTCTCGTCGTTAACGAGCAAATGTTGTTGCCTGCTGTTTAGGTGAGAACATCGGCTTCCGTTCTATATTTCTAACGAGGCTCTATCACTTCACGCTTTCGCATTGCGGCTCGCTCAGTTTCCTGCCTACGCTTAAACCTCACCTCACGGCTTCGGCTCCAAGGCTGGATAACGGCGGTTGACTACTCCTTACCGTGTCGGCTTCCCACCGACTATACTCTCGACACCGAACTGTCGCACCACCATATTCAGTATACCACACTTTTTGTTATTATTGAAGCTTTTTATTTAAGAATAGTATTATCTGCTCGCTCGGCAGCGTGCTCTATATCCTCGTCCTCGGTATCGTCTGTCTGGTGATGGGCTTCATCACCCCGCAAAGCGGCTGGACGATCCTTGTCGGCGCAGGTATCGCCTTTTTGGGCGAAAGCATCATCATCAACTGTATGCTGCTGAAAAACGCCAAAAAGCCCCAGTTCGACTGGGACAGCGAGACCGAGTTTTCCAGAAAGCTGACTTGGGTGAACGTCGTCGTCATTGTGATTGGCGTTGCGATGTTCATCGCGTTCATGCTCTCGATCCTCAGTCCGTTCATCATCAAGAACATGAGAATAGACGACGGCTTGCTGCTGACGGTCATCGCCGTTGTCGCTTTCGTCGTGGCGGCAGCCCTGTTTGTCACCGCGTTCACGGTCAACCGGTTCGCCGTCAAAAAGGCGGAGCAATACCTGCTCAGGCATGAATGAGCATTTGTAAGAAGTATCCATAGAAAGGATGATCAATCTCCAATGGAAAATAAGAATATTCTCCGGCGCTTTACCGACAAGCTGTTCGGCGGTCTCAATATGAGCTGGCCGGTCGTCATTATCTTTGCCGTCGCGACGGCGGTGGTGACGGCAGTCTTTCTGATCGTGCCCGTCTTTCAGAACACCTCCTTTATCCGCATGGGCGAGACCATGGAGGCGTGGGTGCTCTTTGCGATCATCATTATGTCTAACTGCAAAAAGCCGCTGGAATCCGCGCTGAAAACCTTTGTGTTTTTCCTCATCAGCCAACCGCTGATCTATCTGCTTCAGGTACCGTTCAGCGAGATGGGCTTCGGCTTGTTCATGTACTATAAATACTGGGCGATCTGGACGGTGCTCACCTTCCCGATGGCGTTTGTCGGCTGGTTCATCACCAAGCGCAATTGGCTGAGCCTGCTGATCCTCTCGCCGATCCTCTTTTTGCTGATGTTCACCTCGGTGAACTCCTTCATGTTCACGTTCCGTCATTTTCCGCATCAGCTCATCACCGCGCTGTTCTGTCTCGCGCAGATCGTGCTGTATCTCTACGCGTTCACGCCCAAGTGGATCCAGCGCGCGATCGGCTTCTTTGTGCCGCTGATCGCCGTGATCGCCTATGTCATCGTCACACCCAAGGTTTCCTACAGCGGCAACTACTTCCTTCCCGACGAGCCGGTGCTGTCCGATCAGGCGGTCGTGACGGCGGTCGAGAATCCGAATATCGCGGATATCCGCGTGCTGGAGCCGGATCAGGTGTACGTCGACGGCAAGGACTACGGCACGTCGGATTTCACCATCACCGACGGCGACAAGGCGTATCATTACAGCCTTGAGATCTACGAGGACGATGAAGGTCACTCTCAGCTGAATATCACGAAAAAATAAACGAGGCAACACCGCGCATCTATATTATTATGCGGTATTTCCTGGATTACTTGTTTTTTGCTTTATAGGCAAATTTTCCTTCCCGCCGTTGATGGCAGTTCCGTCAAGATGGTATTTTAAAAAGGCGGGAGAAAGCGCCCACCGGCGCATATTGTCATGATGTTGTCATACTCGGTGTGCTATACTGGTGCCATCAAAGAGAAAAGGAGTCCTCAAAATGAAAAAGATCAACATCAACAACGAACTGACCCTTTCTTATAACGAGCCGTTCAACATCATGACTGCCGGAGAGCTGAAAACGTACTGCGGCACCGCCGTCAATCACTGGGGCATTATGGACAAGGAAAATCACTGCCTGTTCATCGTCTCCTGGACAAAGCCGGGCTTGCTGAGCTTTTTGACGGATCCCAAGTCCATCCTCAAAAACGCCGAGCGCTGCATGAAAAGGAACCTCCGCGCTTTCGACCGCGAGGACAGCTTCATGATCAACGTCGGCGGCAAAGAGGCGGTCGGCATCCGCTTTACCTACACGGCAAACGATGCGGATATCCGACAGATCGGCGAGACCTCCGCCTTGCGCGTCAATAAGAAAGTCTATGTGATCCAGTACGTATCCCGTCTGGACGGTGACGACCGGAACCGCGCCGCCTATCACGAGATCTTAAAATCCGTCAGAGCGAACGCATAGTTCGCCAAACGAAACGGAGGGAGCAGGATGAAACGATTCCGCATCTTTCAATCACACAGCGATTTTGACCAACCGGCGTTTTCTCCCGAAACCCACGACGCGGTGATACGCAGCTCGATATGCACCGGTGAAAAGGTCGCCGGCTTCAAGAGCAAGAAGGACGGTCATTTTTCCGAGGTCATGCTGATCCGCTCGGAAAAGGACTTGGAGGACTTCAAGCGGGAGTACCGCGTCACGACTGTCAAAACGGAATACTAAATAAAACAACTTTCCCCACAGTTTGACGGAGGGCTTTAATTCAACTGCACAAACATCCAACATTTTTTCAAAGGATATTTCTATCCTGTCTGCATCTCTCTATAGATAATAGAACTTAGAGCATTCATTATTGCGTTATACTTTGCTTGGTCAGCAAAAAGCGATGAAAAAGCGTCCTGCGATTGCATATAACTATTCTGCGCTGCGGTACCGAAGGCTTTGGGGAAAATACTCTCCGCAAAGATGCGCGGGTCGGAGGTTTT
>CADASG010000041.1 GCA_902790475.1 uncultured Ruminococcus sp.
CCTCTTTCGATTGACTGACATTTGTTCTCGGTGGCGGCGAAGGATTCTAAGCTCAGCATAATCGTCGTCAGGCATATATATTTCAAAAAATCTCCCGTCTCTGATCAAATGCGCAATGACAAGAGCGTCCTTCTGATCGTTCTTTGTTTGTGTGTTATCTTCAAGCTCCTTAAGCTGTTTAACGTGGTATGGATTAACCCCTACCAACGTTATTCCTTCGGTTGTTTTGAAATACCACGCCAGGGTTCTCCAGTAATGCCCCGATGGTTCAAATCCCATTAATACAGATGTACAACTGTATTCTTTTATTAGCTCTGATATCCTAACAGACAAATTAGCCATACCTTCCGCTGTGTTCTCGATTTTAAAAGGTTTGCCGATCGTTATCCCGCGTCTTGGCTATGTCTATTCCGATAATCAGTGTTTTTTCGTTAACTAATTCAATTTTATTAAACATTTTGCCAACTCCCTTTTTGTTTTTATTATACCAAAGGGATGGCTATATTAACAAGTTCAGCATTTCCCGAAGATAGGAATGCTAGAACCAGTGGGTAAGAAATTGCAGTATAGTAGAAAAAATCTGATAAATCTATAAATCGCATTTATTCCACGGTCTATTGACAATGAGCCTCTATGCATATGGTATTCCGTCAGCGCTGGCAAGCCCCGTAAATGGGATACTCATTGTCAATAGCTTTCGCGGCATAAACGCGGGTTTTATCTACCCACACTTTCTAGTGAAGCCTCTAAATTATTAATCATTAATCATTAATTGAAATACTTGTCATAGCCTGTCCAGCCGGAGGTGTGGCGGTTTAGGATACCGGAGTCTGCGCCGTTTACTTTGCCGTCGCCGTTGATGTCGGCGGCTTTCATGTCGCTGATCCTGTCGGCGTAGCCTGTCCAGCCTGAGGTGTAGCGGTTTAGGATACCTGCGTCGGCGCCGTTTACCTTGCCGTCGCCGTTTACGTCGCCGGTCAATGCTTCGGGCTCGGGCTTAGGTTCGCTGAGGTCGAGCACGGCAGGCAGGCTCTTTCCGCAGACGTCGCAAAGCAACAGCTTATCCTCGGTCAAATGCGCAGAGCGATGGGGGCACGCGCCGTACAGATTCAGGTGCTGACACTCATCGGCGGCGATTTGGCTGGGGATCTCCGCTCTGCCGTATTTGTCGGCGGTCACCTGAGCAAGCGCAGTGATACTGCCTCCGAGCATCCCGTTTTCCTCGTCCTCAACGGCGATCAGATATCGCGCGTCTGCAAACAGGCCGTCCGCCGAGTAGCCTACGGGTCTGCCGTCGGGCTTGCCGACGCTTTGAGCCGCTGTTCCGTCGGAATTGAGGTAGATCACGCAGTTCATAAAGATCGAAGCGTCGTATTCGAGGTCAAGGATTTTCCACGGAGAGTATTGCCCGTTGACAAGTCTGTATCCGGTTGTGATGTTCCACCACTGCCACGGCTCGCCGCAAAAGTCCAGCTCGACGTTTTCGCAGCCCTCAAAGACGTCGGCTCTCAGATAGGACAGGCTTGCAGGCAGAACGACGCGCCTGAGATTTTTGCAGCCGTAAAAGGCGTGGGAGTCGATTTGCTTAACGCCATCTTCGATGACGATCTCGCGCAGGTTTTCGCAGCAGAAAAACGCTCCTGCTCCGATCCTCTTTACCGTGCCGGGGATCGTCACGCGCTCCAAGCCCGAATACGAGAATGCCGTATTTCCGATGTTGGTGACGGTAGGAGCAAAGCTGACCTTTTTAAGATTATTACAATTGTTGCAGCATTCCGTGCCGACTGAGGTCAGCGGAGCGGCAAAGCGAACCTCCTCCGCCGATTCGCAAAACCGCAGCAAGCCTTCGCTGTCCGACTGCACCTCGACTCGTTTCATCGTTCTGTCGGCAGGGTGAAAGTCGGCGAAACGCACGCCCGGCGGTATCACCATATCCTCGATAGGGCAGTGCCAAAAGCCGTTGAGCGTAAGATGCGTCTGCGGCGGCAGTATCGTCAGTTTTTTGATGGGGCAGTCGAGGAAACCGTCCACGTACTCCGCCGAGGAAGGTATCGTCAGCTCGGTGATGTCACAGCAATAAAAGCCGCCTATGTATTTGACATTTTTCGGAAAGCGGAACGAGGAGAAGTCTTTTATCGATCCCACATACAGCTCCTCTACGGAATCGGGCAGGTGCAGGGTCGTACATTCATCAATGCTCACGACCTTTGGCGAGCCGCTGATATGCACATCAAACGGAGCCTTGTAGTTATAGCCGTCCGCCGCCACGGCATTGAAGCCGCTGATATACATGGTCAGCCCTGAGTCTACGTCGCCGAATCGCGTGCAGTGAGCGCCGAAGTACTCCCATCTCCTATCCCAGTCGTAGGGATATAACTGATCCGCCTTTTCACTCACTTTATTGTTGTAATCCTCAACAAATTTCCTTACGCCGAACATGTCGCTTGTCCTGACATTTCCGCTGCCAGTTATGTATGCGGTGATGTGCATTCGGTCGCCGCTGAGGACATAGTTCGCCGTGTACGCTTCCTCCTTATAATCGAGCTTCATCTGCTCGTATTCGTGCGGAGCGTCCGGCGGCACGGGCTGTTCACGGTTGGGACAAGCGCCCTTGCCGAAGCCCAGATCGGAGGAACAGTAGAAGTCGAACAGCTCCTTTTCCCAGTCGAGAAGCTTTGCGCTGAGGGAGTATTCAAAGGCTTTGATCAAGCCTGTCGCGATCTCAGCCTCGACTGTGACCTTGCCGTTCACAGCGCCGTCAATGCACCAACGGCACCTGTGATCGGATTCCTTTAAGTCGGTTGAGGTGAGCGCGCGCGTACCGACGCCCTCGGCGCCGACGCTCAGCTCAACGCCCAGCTCGACCACACCTAAGGCTGCCTGAACGCTCGGAGTGAGCTTTAAGCCGACGTAGATTTTGCCCTCGAAGTTCACCTCCGCGTCAAGCTTCGGGGGTTGGGAAAGGTTGGTAAAGCCGTTTTTGGAATTGTATTTAAAGCCGAGCTTTTCTTCAAAATCGACCTTGCCGTGGAACGCCGATGAAATCTCCGCTTCAAACGCGGGCTTTACGGCTATGCTGAGTCCTGCCACGGGAGTCGGGAAAATGAGCTTTGGCAGACCGATGGTAAAGTCGGCGGTGACGCCAAGCTCCATGTCCAGCTCTCCGTTCACCTCGTCGGTCAGCTCGGTTTCAAGCACATTGTCGCAGTAATACAGCCTGAAATGCATTTTTGCCGTCATATCGAGTTCAGCTTTTGCTCCGCTTATCTCAACGCCGCCCTGCTTCATCGCTTTTGTCAGGTCAAAGGTGAAGCTACGGTAAAAATCATACTCCCCGTTAAGCGCTCCGACAGAGCTGTCGCTGTCCGCAAGCACAACTCCCTCGTCAGCCTCGCTCATGTCAGCCTCGGCTTTGTCGGCGGTCACGTCGATTTTAACGTAGTCGAACACCTCTTCAATCTCGGCGTGCGACGGCTCAACTGTAACGGTGTCGCCGCTGACGGTCAGCTTTCCGACCTTGACGACCTCGGGAACGCCGCCGTTCTCAAAGGTAAACACGTCGCCGATTTTCAGCGAGAGAAGGGTGTCGCCGGCGTTTGTGAAGGTGTAGCGATCTCCGCTGTGAGCAATATTGCCGTCGTCTGCCGCGATTTTTTTCACAGCTTTGTTAAACACCGCGAAGTTGTTGTCGTTGCTGTCATCGAAGTTGACGACGCGTTCCACGGGGAAGTCAGCAGTTGTTTTTTCGAGAAATTCACTGTACGCTTTGGTATAGCGGTCGGTTTCAAACTGATTCCCAAGCGGTGCGCAGTTTTCGTCGAGGATGAACGCGCGCAGACAGAAAAACTCGGGAAGCTCGTTTTCAAATTCGAGCGCGACGGTATCCACGTCTGCGGAAATATCGCGTTTTACGGCGGTTTGAAGGAGCGTTTCTCCCGTTTCATCGTAAACGCCGACCGCGACCGTGCAGGCTTTTGTGTGCATGAGTGTGACCTCGGCAGCCTTGCCGTCGATCTTTACGTCGGTAATGCATTCCGACGAGCCGTCGGTTCGCGCGTTTTGCTCCGCCGCGTCCTTCAAAAGTGTGCCGACCGAGCTGTTTGCTTCCATTTTCGGAGCTGCCGCGGCGCAGCCGCCCTTCGCCGCGTTCACAGCGGCAGGAGCCGAGGCAAACATGCCGGCGGCTAAAACCAGCGACAGCAAAACCCCAAGCGCCCTCGTGATTTTTCTCATAACATACCCTCCTTAGGATATTTGATGTCATTTCGTTCGTCGTTCGGAATTACGGGTACAGGAAATGAATGGCTCATGATGATTGATAACAACATGCCTTATACTGATAGCAAATAATCGGAAATCAGTATTATAGACCCCCTAAAATCAAAAAACCGCGGGGAGTGATGGGGGTCACTCTCCGCGGGGATGGATTTATCAGCCGAGAACTCTTACTTTGAGTACGCCTTCGATCGCGGTCAGCTTGTCGGCGTCTACGTCGCCTGTTACGTCTGCCACGGTGTAAGCGTAGTCGCCGCGAGCCTTTGTCGCGCTGGCTGCAACGCCGGAAACCTCTGCAAGGATCGCCTTTGAGATATCCTCAACGTTCTTGCTGAGCACGCAAACGCGCTTTGTGCCTGCCGCACGCTCAAGGCTGAGGTTGGGGAAGTTGACGGAATTCACGATGTTGCCGTTTTCGATGTAGTCCTTGATCTGGTTGCACGCCATTACAGCGCAGTTGTCCTCGCTCTCGGGAGTGGAAGCGCCGAGGTGAGGGATAACGATAACGCCCTCTTCGCCGAGGATCTTGTCGTTACCGAAGTCGGTGACGTACTTCGCTACCTTGCCGCTCTTGAGCGCGTCAAGCACAGCGTCGGTGTTTACCAGACCGTCGCGGCTGTAGTTGAGGATACGAACGCCGTCGCGCATCTTCGCGATCATATCGGCGTCTACCATATCCTTGGTCGCGTCCATAAGCGGAACGTGTACGGAGAGATAGTCGCAGTTCACCATTACGTCCTCCGCGTTGTCCTTGATCTCTACTGCGGGATCGAGCTTAGCCTTGTTTGCCTCGCTGAGGAAGGGGTCAAAGCCGATGACGTTCATGCCAACGGCTACGGCAACGTTGGCTACGAGGATACCGATCGCGCCTAAGCCTACTACGCCGAGGGTCTTGCCGGTGATCTCGGGTCCTACGAACTGGCTCTTGCCCTTTTCGACCTTCTTGCCCATCTCGTCGCCTGTGCCCTTGAGGGTCTTTGCCCACTCAATGCCCTCTACGACCTTACGTGAGGAGAGCAGCAGACCTGCGAGAACCAGCTCCTTTACCGCGTTTGCGTTGGCGCCGGGGGTGTTGAACACAACGATGCCCTGCTCTGCGCACTTGTCCTTGGGGATGTTGTTGGTGCCTGCGCCGGCTCTTGCGATAGCCAGAAGGTTATCGGCAAAGTCCATATCGAGCATGGAAGCGGAGCGAACCAGCACCGCGTCGGGATTCTGCACTTCGTCGGCGCAGTTGTAGTTGTCGCCAAGACGGTCGGTGCCGACAGCGGCGATCTTATTTAATTTAAGTACGTTATACATTGAAAATCACCCTTTAAAATAATTGAAATCAAAACGGGGCGGCCGCGAAAGCCGCCCGTATGTTGCTGTATAGGATAGCAAGCTGTGTTGCTTTGACCCGTCGAAATCATTTAAAAGACGGGGAACAGTGCGCGACGGCACTATTATTTGTTGTCAGCCTCAAACTTCTTCATAAACTCAACGAGCTTTTCTACGCCTTCGTAAGGCATAGCGTTGTAGATGGAAGCTCTCATGCCGCCGACGGTGCGGTGACCCTTGAGGTTTACGAAGCCTGCCTCGGTGGATTCCTTGACAAACTTGGCGTCAAGCTCTGCGTCGCCGGTAACGAAGGGAACGTTCATCAGAGAACGATCCTCGGGAACAACGGTGCCGTTGAACATCTCGGAGCTGTCGAGGAAGTCATAGAGCAGCTTAGCCTTTTTCTCGTTGAGCTCCTTCATCTTGTCAAGACCGCCGATATCGTTCTTGATCCACTCAAGCACCAGCTTAGCGATGTAGATAGCGTAGCAGGGAGGAGTGTTGTAAAGCGAATCAGCGTCCGCGTGAGTCTTGTAGTTGAGCATGGTGGGTGTGATGTCCATAGCGTTTCCGATCAGATCCTCACGCGCGATTACGATAGTAACGCCTGCGCCGGACATGTTCTTCTGAGCGCCTGCGAAAAGCAGACCGAACTTGGAAACGTCGATAGGCTCGGAAACGATGCAGGAGGAGATATCAGCTACCAGCGGAATGTCGCCTGTGTCGGGCAGCTCGTGATAAACGGTGCCGTAAATGGTGTTGTTCATGCAGATGTATACATAGTCTGCGTCCTCACGGAACATCGACTTGTCGGTCTTGGGGATATAGGTAAAGGTCTTGTCGGCGGAAGAAGCTACCGCAACCGCGTCGCCGTAGCGCTGAGCCTCCTGGAGAGCCTTCTTTGCCCACTGACCGGTAACGATGTAGTCAGCCTTGTTGTTCTTGTTCATCAGGTTGAGCGCCACCATCGCGAACTGGGTGGAGCCGCCGCCCTGAACGAACATAACCTTGTAGTTGTCGGGGATGTTCATTACTTCTCTGAGAAGTGCCTCGGCATCCTTGATGATCTTGTCAAACGCCTTGCTGCGGTGCGACATTTCCATTACGCTCTGACCTGTACCCTCGTAGTCGAGCATTTCAGCCGCTGCTTTTTTCAGTACGGGCTCCGGCAGCATGGACGGACCCGCAGAAAAATTGTAAACTCTTGCCATGTCTTAAAACTCCCTTTATGTTAGTGTTGGATTCCCGTGAGATTGTGATAAATGAAACGGAACCCTATTTTCACAAGTGTAATTATACGCCTTTTAAAAGGCAATGTCAATAATGACATACGTATTTAGTTAAAAGTTTAACAATATGTCGCAGGATAGTAACAGTTGTAAACAAATTATAATGTAATTTCACCTATGGTGCTCAAAATGTCCTCTTTCATGCGCAGCGCTTCCGTTCTCGCCGCCTGTGCAAAGTCGTCCTCGCTGAGCCCCTGTTTTTTCCACGCGCACATGATCCCGCGGCTTGAGTTGATGACCGCGCCGAGTCCCCGTGCGTCAAAGGCGTTTTTGGCGTCCTGAGCGCCACCGCCCTGAGCGCCGTAGCCCGGAACAAGGAAGAAGGTGTGAGGCGCCTTGGCGCGCATTTCAGCGAGCTGTTCGGGATATGTAGCGCCCACAACGGCGCCGACTCCCGAGTAGCCGTATTTGCCGGGGAGCTCTTCGCCCCAGCTCTCGCACATCCTGCCCATCTGCTCATAGACGGTCGCGCCGTTTTCGAGCTTCATGTCCTGAAGCTCGCCCGAGCTCGGGTTAGAGGTTTTCACCAGCACGAAGATGCCCTTGTCTCGCTCGCGGCAAACTGCTGTGAGCGGCTTGATGCCGTCGGTTCCGAGATAGCCGTTGACGGTCAGCGCGTCCGCGCCGAACGCCTCAAACGATTCACCGTCGGCTTCGGTGACGCCTAAATGTGCGGTGGCGTAGGCTTCCATAGTGGTGCCGATGTCGTTGCGCTTGCCGTCGGTGATGACGAACATGCCCTTGCTCTTGGCGTAGGCGATGGTCTCGGCAAGAGCTCTCACGCCCTGCCAGCCGTACATTTCATAGTACGCCGCCTGCGGCTTGATTGCAGGGACTATGTCGCAGATATTGTCAATGATAGCCTTGTTGAACTCAAGCAGCGCAGCTGCTGCGCCCTCCAAGGTTTTGCCGTATTTGTCAAAGCAGGCTTGCTTTATCGAGGCAGGAACATAGTCGAGCTTGGGGTCAAGTCCTGCCACGGTGGGGTTTTGAAGCCTTGCGATGCCCTCGATCAGTCTGTCAAATGCCATATGTTTCTTTCCTCCAATTAAGAGTTAATGATATCGTACAGGTCGTTGGCGAATTTGTAGTAATCCTTTCTGTCGTCGCTGACGAACTGGATCGCCGGACGGGGATGGGTGTTGTACTGACCCGTGAGCATATATGGAATGCTGTAGCCCCACTTCACGCCCTGCTCGCGCAGCTTGTTCATGTGATTCTGAATAAAGCGGATAATGGGGTTGACCTTGTACTTCGGGTTTTTCAAAAAGCCGAGCAGCAGCTCCAGGGAACAGTTGCCCGCGCCTCTGCCCATGCCGTCAACGGTGGCGTCAAGATAACTCGCGCCGTAAGCCATTGCGTCGATGGTGTTGGCGAACGCAAGCTGCTGGTTGTTGTGGGCGTGGATACCTGTCTGCTTGCCGTACCTGTCGGCGATCTCGCCGTACATTTCGGCGTAGCGTCTCGCCTCCTCGGGATACAGCGAGCCGTAGCTGTCCACGATGTAGAAGCAGGAAACGGGGGTCTGTCCCAAAATGTTGAGCGCCGTTTCAAGATCCTCGGTACGCGCCTTTGAGATAGCCATGATGTTGATGGTGGTCTCATAGCCCTGCTTTGCGCAGTACTCGATCATCTCGACCGCTGCCGGAATTGTGTTGATGTAGGTAGCGATGCGCACCAGATCAATGGGGCTCTCGCTCTTGGGGATGATATCGGTTTCAAAATCCGTTCTGCCTACGTCCGCCATGACCGCAATCTTCATCTTGGTGTCGTTTTCACCGACAATGGAGCGGATGTCGTCGTCGTTGCAGAACTTCCACTTGCCGAAATCGTCCTCGTCAAAGATCTCCTTTGACGCCTTGTAGCCGAATTCCATATAGTCAACGCCGGCTTTGAGGTTAGCCTTGTACAGGTCGCGTACAAATTCGTCGTCAAAACGGAAGTCGTTGCAAAGACCGCCGTCGCGGATGGTTGCGTCCACAACTCGTATGTCCTGTCTTACTGACAGCAGATTACCTTTTTGTGCCATAATTTACTCCTTCTTATATACCCTATTTATTTATCCGCTTCATCCGCAAAAACTACCTCGCCTCCAAGCACGGTCATTTTGACCTTGCCGCGAAGGTGTTTTCCCTTGAAGGGGGTGTTTTTGCTTTTGCCGTGGAGCTTGTTCACATCTACCGTCCAGCGCTCGTCGGGGTCGATCAGCGCGATATCCGCAGGTGCGCCGATTTGCAGAGTGCCTGCCGGGATCCCGAGGATACGCGCAGGGTTCACGCTCATTTTTTCAATAAGCTCTCCGAGAGTGAGCAGCCCTGTTTTTACGAGATAGGTGTTGGCGACCGCAAATGAGGTCTCCATTCCGATCGAGCCGTTCGGTGCGGAAACAAAGTTCGCCTTGTCCTTAGGCGTGTGCGGCGCGTGGTCGGTGGCGATAGCGTCAAGCGTGCCGTCGCGCAGACCCTCTATGATCGCAATAACGTCCTCGGACGTGCGCAGCGGAGGATTCATGCGGAAATCCGCGTCACGCGCGAGAAGCTCCTTTTCAGTCAGCGAAAAGTAGTGCGGCGCGGTTTCGGCGGTGACCTTAACGCCGCGGCGCTTTGCGTCGCGCACCAGAGCCACGCTTGTTTTTGTGCTGACGTGACAGATGTGAACGGGAACGTTCTCGGCGGCGGCAAGCGCTATTTCACGCGCTGTGCCGCAGTCCTCGGCAGCGGCAGGGATACCCTTTATACCGAGCTGTTCGCTGACCGCTCCCTCGTTGATCTTGCCGCCGTCGGCTAAGTACAGATCCTCGCAGTGAGCGGCAACCGTCATTCCGAGCTCAGGCGCTCTCCTCATGGCTTCTCTCAGATATTTTGTGTTTTCAACGGGTCTGCCGTCGTCTGACAGCGCTATAGCGCCCGCTTCCTTCAGCGCGTCCAAATCGGTGGGTTCTTCGCTTTTAAGTCCCTTTGTGACGCTCGCCGCGACGTAGACCCTCGACTTGGCGTTTTCAGCCTTGCCGAGAATATAGCGCACTGTTTCCGGGCTGTCGGCTACGGGAGCGGTGTTCGGCATCGCCAAAAGCGAGGTCACGCCTCCTGCCGCAGCAGCGGCGCAGCCCGTGAGGATATCCTCCTTTTCGGTCTGTCCCGGGTCGCGAAGGTGAACGTGCATATCGACCAGACCCGGCACGGCGCACAAGCCTTCGGCGTCGATCGTTTCGGCTTCCGCTGAAAGGTTTTTTTCTACCCCGGCGATCACGCCGTCACGGATCAAAATGTCGGCTTTTCCGTCGATCCCGTCTGCGGGCGAAATGACCCGCGCGTTTTTAATCAGTAATGCTTTCATTTACTTACCTCTGTTTTGCGGAGGACGGCGTTCGCCGCGCTTTTTTACCTGAACCAAGCCGCCGTTTTCGGATTGGATCTTCTGACGTGCCTGACGCTGCTGAGCGCGCTGACGGCGTTCCGCCTCCTCTTTTTTGCGCTTTTTCTTTGCGCGTCCGCGCTTGATCTCGCGGCTCACGTTTACGGCGAAGTAGCCGCAGTGTTTGCCGAAGCTGCCCAGCCCTGCCGTGAACCGTTTTGCGACGCCGGGCTTGGAGCGCTCGGGGCGTTCGGGTTCGCTCGTCACCTCGGCAGCCTTTTGCTCGACCTCGGTGATAACGTCAAATTCCTCCGCGTCCTCGATCTCCTCTCGGCTGATAACGCCCATCAGCTTGCCGGGAGCTTCCTCAAAAAAGTCGCTGCTTTCGCTGAACTTGTTGCGCTTTGCCTCCTCGCGTACAAGTACCTCGTCGTTGTTGTAGTCGTCGAGCGCTTCCTGCTCGGATTCGCCTTCTTCCTCGTCATTGTCGCCTCCGGAAGCGTCGTCGGTCTTGCCGTTCGTTTCGGTGCTGTGACGCTCGTTAGGCTGTTCTTCGGACTCTTGCTGTTCTTCGGGCTCCTGCCGTTCTTCGGGCTGTTCATCCGCAGGCTCTTCCTCCTGCTTGCTTTCCTCAACGGGCGGCTCCTCGTTGTCGGGAGCGCTGTTTTCGGTTTTTTCATCGGAGACTGCCCGGGCGGAGCTGCTCAAAGAAAAGATGTCCCTGACGTTTTTCAGCGGCTTTGCCGCTTCTATCTCAGCAAGCTCTTCCTCGACGGTTTTTTCCGCGCCGTTCGTTTCCTCGCTGAAATCGCTGATCAAAAGGCTGCTGTCAACACTTTCCACATCCTCCGCGTTTGCTGCGGAGTCAGCCTTATCCACGGGAAGTGTCTCAGTAAAATTTTCGTCGTCCTCCGTGTCGCCGAGCAGTCTGGCGATCTCCTCGTCGGAGTAAGATCTGACGGGTCGGGAGTTCGGGTAATCGTAATCGTCGCCTGTCTCGCTGTCGTAACGGTCGGCGATATCGTATTTGTTTTGACGCGCCTGTGAGATATCAAAGCTGCGCGTCGCGTCGGCAGGCGTTTCGTCGCTGTTGTCCGAGCTTATAGTCCGTGTTGAGACGATGATCGGTTCCTCACTGCGGGGTGTGCTCCTGCCCTTGGTGTACTCGCCTGCGAGCTGACGGATTATCTTGTCGTTTTTGGTTTGCTTGCGGCGGCGGCTCGCGCGCTTGGCGAAAATGATGACCAAGATCAGAATGACGATCACAAGGAGCGCCGCGCCGATGATCACATAGAGGATAAAGTTGTACGGAAGTCCCGTACTGCCGAACTTAACTGAGGACACGACGTTTTTAAGCACGTCATAGTCGCTCGCGATCACGTCCGCGCCGTTGCGCTGCATGGTGATGCTGACGTTTTTGCCGTTGACAACGGTGTTCGCCTGGTACTGCTTGAACACCTCTGAGCCGACGGAAGCGCGGAACTCAAAATCTATCCACACGATGTCGTGAGCGACCTCGTCCACTGTGCTTGCGGTGTAGGTAGTGCCCTGTGAATTGTCGTGATAGCCCATCACGATCTTCTCAAGCTCGGATTCGGAGAGGCGGTTGTAGTTGTCGATCTTGTGGGTGTCGTCATTTTCAAACATTGTGACGGACAGCAAAATGCTTTGGCGGCTGTCTGTAGCCTGCAAATAGATGTTGCCGTCCTTCATGGATTTCATAACCTTGTCGTATTCGTTGCCGTTAAGACTGAAATAGCCGTCGGACGCGTCGGTAGAGCGAGTCACAGCCATCATCTCAGAGTCGATGGTCAGCTGCATATCGTCGATTTCCTTAATGGTATACTCAACGTCCTGTGCGAACGCAGTGCCGACCGAGGTCAGACATAACATAACGCACAAAAACGCCGTCATGATTTTTTTGAACGGTTTATAATACATTTCCATTCCCCCAATTGATGTTCGCGCGAATGAGAAACTCCGCAGCGATATTGCATACCTTTTTATTATACATTATATCGCCGCCAAAAACAAGGAGTTTTATTACATAATTTTAACTTTTACGAATTTTGTCGAAATATACGAGTTTATGCAGAAAGCTGTCCAAAAACCCGTTTGTTTTTGAGCCGGTGCTTTCTGTGTTTTATACTATTCTCTGATAAAAGACTTAAGGCAACACCGCACAATTCAAGGCGCCCGGCTTGCCTTTTCTTATTCCGTCAGCTTGCCCAAAAAATCTTGGCAAGGCGACAGCCTTACCTCAATTTATTTGTGCAACCTGACGAAAAATCTTACTGCGCAATCCGCACACCTGAATTATGCGGTATTGCTTAAAGAGCCTTCTCCCGGGAGAAGGCTTTTCGTTTAATAATTTACGTTAATCTCAACTGAGCATTTCTCTATTTTACGATCAAATCTTTGATACGGTACACGTTGCCGTCCATTATGCTGTAGGTGCTGCGCAGCTCGCCTTTGATCTCGGGGGAGATCTCCTGGTGGATATAGAGGCTGTCGATGCCGTAATCCGCCGCTCCGCCGATGTCTGCGAGGTAATCGTTGCCGACCATTACGGACTCCTCTTTGCGAAGTCCGTAGCGCGAAAACAGCGCGTCAAAATACGCCGCGTCCGGCTTTGAGCACTCCTCGTCGGAGCTGATACAAACTCCGTCGAAATACGGGTTGAGTCCGAGCATGTTGAGCTCGTTTTCGGTGAACACGCGCTGGGCGTTTGACAGCAGATAAATGCGCTTTCCGTTCGCCTTTAGTGTGTCGAGCAGGTCGGTCACGCCGTCGTAAAGCTTTACGAATTTGGTGGAGTAGCAGCGGAAAGCCTCAGCCACAAACAGCACAAGCGCCTTTGTCGGGCGCACGCCCTTTCGCGTGAACAGTCCGCGAAACACCTTTTCTATCTTTATATCTATCACCTCGTAGTCGGGGTGACGGCGGCGGACAGCCGCTTTTTCTTTTTCGATCAGTTCGCCGTAAGCTGCGCCCAGCTCTTTGTAGGTGTAGTGAGCGCCGTGATAGCCGTACAGGATCGCGAGCTTTTTCCACAGCGCCGCCTGCCATTCGTCTGTGCGGATATCCACCAGCGTGCCGTATAGATCAAAAATATAATTTTTGTACATAAGCGTCCTCCTCATTGATTTGCGTTCCTTTAATTCTACCAATTTTCAACACGGATTGCAATAGTTTTTCAATTATGGTACAATCTTTTTAGAGGTGATTCGATGACAAAAAAACAAATCGCTCTCAGAGCGGTCGAGGCGCTGAAAAACGAATATCCCGACGCGATCTGCTCGCTGGTATATACCGACCCGCTGCAGCTTTTGATCGCCACGCGGCTGTCCGCGCAGTGTACCGACGCACGGGTGAATCTCGTCACGCCTGCACTGTTTGAGCGGTTCCCGGATGTTGACGCCTTTGCCGACGCTTCCTCCGACGAGGTGGCTGAGTACATCAAAAGCTGCGGACTTTATAAAACAAAGTCGCGCGATATCGTCGCAATGGCGCAGATGCTGCGCGACGAGTTCGGCGGTCGTGTTCCGGACAATATAGACGACCTCACCAAGCTGCCGGGTATCGGCAGAAAAACCGCCAATCTCGTTTGCGGCGACGTGTTCGGTCAGCCCGGGGTCGTGGTGGTCGATACCCACTGTATCAGGATCACTTCCCGTCTGGGGCTGCACAAGCTGACCGATCAGAAGAAGATAGAGTTTGCCCTGCGCGACCTGCTGCCTCCAGAGGAAAGCAACGATTTTTGTCACCGTCTGGTGCTGCACGGCAGGGCGGTCTGCACCGCGCGTTCGCCGAAGTGCGCCGACTGCTGTATGAACGAATTTTGCAGGGGAGCGTTTAAAAGTGACAAAAAATAAAGTGAAGCTGCTTGCGCTCGACCTCGACGGTACGGTCATGCGCAGCGACAACACCTTGGCTCCCGAGGTCAAAAGCGCCATTGTCAGTGCCGTTTCGTGCGGAGTTGAGGTCGTCGTGGCAAGCGGCAGACCGTTTTCCACTATGCCGGGGGAGATCATGGCGATCGACGGGATCCGCTATGTCGTCGCATCCAACGGAGCGGCGATTTACGACGCGTCACGGCGCCGCGTGCGTTCGCTGACTATGAGAGAAAGCGATGTGCTGCGTCTGCTTGAGCTGACCGAAGCGCACGACCTGATCTGGGAGGCGTTTTGCGAGGGCGGTATCTGCACCGACCGCCGTTATTACAATGACCCCGTACGCTACGGCTGCAGCGCCGCATATGTTGATTACGTTCGTTCCTCGCGCGGCTGCAGCGATGATATGCGCGGCTATATCTTCGACCACCGCCGCGAGCTTGACAGCGTGGAGATAGTCTGCGCCGACCCATCCGTTCGCGATCCTCTCCGCGCAAGGCTGGAGCGCGAGCTGAGCGGCTTGTATATTACCTCGTCGTCGGCGGATTTTGTGGAGTTTATGGACAGCCGAGCCACAAAAAGCAGCGCTGTCCGCTGGATCTGTACTCGTGAAAATATTTCACTTGCTCATACCGCAGCCTGCGGTAACGCGGACAACGACGCGGATATGGTATCTCAGGCGGGACTGGGCGCCGCCGTGCAAAACGCAACACCGCTTTGCCTCGGCGCGGCTGACGTAATTCTTCCGTCCAACGACGACCACGGCGTGAAGCACCTGATAGAAAAGATCCTGTCGGGAGCAATTTAAGGCAACACCGCATATCTGACTTAAAAATTTTTAAAAAAACACTTGATTATTGCGCGATTATCGTTTATAATGTTGACAGGTTAAACATTGTACTAATTAACCAAAGGAGAGCTTATTATGAATGTTATCGACGCAAATATACCGATTTTTGCAAGGATCGCCGAGGGGATCAAGGATCATATCCTGACCGGAGATCTAAAGGAGGGCGAGCAGCTTCCGTCCACCACCCAAATCTCAAAGGAATATGACATCAATATCGCAACTGTCAACAAGGCGTTCAACGTGCTCGTATCCGAGGGCATAGTGTTCAAAAAACGCGGCATAGGCATGTTTGTGTGCGAAGGCTCGGTGCAAAAGCTGATCGAGGATCGCCGCAAAACCTACAGGGACAACTACGTCCGCACAGCCCTCGAAGAAGGGATCCGCCTGCGCTACACAGTAGAAGAACTCCAAGCTATCGTCCTCGAGGTCTACAGGGAAATAAACAGTTAAGGCAATAAACAGTTAAGGCAACACCGCACACCTGAATTGTGCGGTGTTGCTTTTAGTATTAGCAGCGTGACGTTGCATCCAATTCGAGAAGAAAGATAGATGTAACGGAAACGTCTTTAGCCCGACCGAAACATAGCGGCTTTAGGGCAAAGTAAAAAGAGATGTCTTTCTGAACTTAGAAAAACATCTCTTTTGATTGCTTATTTAGGTTGAGAACTGTTGTTACTTATGTGTTACTTGCTTGTTGCTTATCTAACACTTTTAAGCACATCTCAAACCGTCTGAATACTCCAAAAACCCTGTAGCCTTGAAGCGTGCTGAGAAGCACAAAGATTATCTCTTTGAGAACTGTAGACGCGTTAAGAAAACAGCGCGGTGCGCTGTTTTCAGCGGATACCGCAGGAGCTGTGCTCCGAGGACTCCACTGTGGTCAAAAAGAAACAGACCTTCCGAATAATCGAAAGGTCTGATAAATAACCAAAGTGAATGATTATCTCTTTGAGAACTGGGGCGCTCTGCGGGCTCCTTTGAGGCCGTATTTCTTACGCTCTTTCATTCTCGGGTCACGGGTGAGGAAGCCGGCTTTTTTGAGCTTTCCTCTGAGGTTTTCGGTGTCGTACTGGAGCAGCGCTCTGGAGATGCCGTGACGGATCGCACCCGCCTGACCTGTTACGCCGCCGCCGGATACACGGCAAACCACGTCGAACTTCTCGTCGGTTTCGGTGAGAGCCAGAGGCTGTCTTACGATGAGCTTGAGGGTATCAAGACCGAAATAATCGTCAATGTCGCGGTCGTTGATTGTGATCTTGCCGGTGCCCTGGTAAAGTCTTACTCTTGCTACAGAGCTTTTTCTTCTGCCTGTACCGTAAAAATAAGGTGTCTTATCGTACATTCTGTTGTGCCTCCTTCTTAAGCTTCAAGCATCTGAGGCTTCTGAGCCTGATGGTTGTGTTCTGCACCCTCAAAGAGTCTGAGTCTTAAGAGAGCGTTTCTGCCGAGCGTATTTTTGGGAAGCATACCCTTGACTGCAAGCTCCATTGCCTTAGCGGGCTTCTGAGCCATGAGGGTATCGTAACGGGTCTCCTTGAGGTGACCGACATAGCCGGTGTGACGCTGCCACTTTTTCTGGGTCAGCTTGTTGCCTGTGAGAACCGCGTCCTTGCAGTTGATGATGATAACATGGTCGCCGCAGTCTACGTTGGGAGTAAAGGTGGGCTTATGCTTGCCTCTGAGCAGTGTTGCTGCCTGAGCAGCGACGCGTCCGAGGGGCTTGCCGGCGGCGTCAATAACGAACCAGCTGCGTTCAACTTCGGTGGGTTTCGCTAAATATGTTGACATAGTAATTCCTCCAATCTTTTGTCGTGCTTATTGATTATAGTACAGATCGCGCGGCTTGTCAACACCTTTTTTGAGATTAATTAATTTAGCTCGCTAAAATCTCTTGTATTCTTTAAAATGCGCCCGTTTGCTCACGTATACTCACAAGCGATTTTTGTGTTTTCACAACCTTCCCCAAATCTTCACAGCGATTTCACATTATTGCTATCTGTTGTTCAAACAAGGGGAGTAGACTTTAGGCACAGTCAAGGAAGGAGGTGCAACCGATGTACAACACAAAGCCGTCGGTGCTTGCCTGTGTAAGCAGCCAGTATGATTGTGACCGCATTGTAGAAGCGGCAAAGCAGCTCGCTGAAGAAGAGGACTGCGAGCTGAGGGTTTTGACCGTTATGAGGCCCGAATCCGACTACACGATCATCAGCGATCAAATTGAGTATTTGAACCTTGTCGCCAAGGAAGCCAACGCTGACATGACTTTTTTGTTCAGTGTGAACGCTGCCGACGCGACAGCAGAATTTGTAACCGAAAATCACATACACAAAATCGTAGCGGGTATGCATGACGGCAACAGTACACAGAGCTTTCTTGTTCAGCTGACCGAGTCTGCTCCCGACTTAGAGGTTTCGCTGGTGGACAAGGATCACCGTATCTTTCACACCTGACGAAAAAAGTAATTTTGAGCATTTTAACACATAGAAACGAAGGTATATTTTTAGATAAAAATGTAAGTTTTCTTTAGGTCTATTCTCATCTCCTTTTTATATAATTTTCTCTCCATGTAACGAGCCGGCGCTTTGTCGGCTCGTTTTTCTCGGAGAAGCTTATAAGCTGCCCTTAAGGCAACACCGCACAATTCAAGGCGCCCGGCTTGCTTGAATCTTATTCCGTCAGCTTGCCCAAAAAATCTCGGCAAGGCGACAGCCTTACCTCAAAATTTATTTGAACAACCTGACGAAAAATCTTACTGCGCAATCCGCACACCTGAATTATGCGGTATTGCCTTAACACTTCCCTGCCGCATGCCGTAGGTTTCCATTAATTTGTTGACAGTTGGCGTGGATTCGTGATATAATTTTTTCGGAATTAACATATGAAAGGAGCGCTCGTATGTATTGCTTTAACTGCATGAAGGAAGCGGAGTCCCGCGCTATCTGTCCTTACTGCCACAAGCAGAACGTGCCCGACAGGATACCTCACCATCTGGCTCCCGGAACGGTGCTCAACGGTCAGTACATCGTCGGCAATTCGCTTGGCGAGGGAGGCTTCGGCATCACCTATGTCGGAAGAGACACCAAGCTGCAGATGCGCGTCGCCATCAAGGAGTATTACCCTCTTGGCAAGGTCAGCCGCGACAACAGCCGCGACAATAATGTATACACCGCTACGCCCGAGCAGTCCGAAGCCCTTGAAAGCGGCAAGGAGAGCTTTTTGCGTGAGGCGCGGAGCATCGCCCGTTTTTCGGGAGAAAAGGGCGTTGTCAATATAAAGAACTATTTTGAGGAACACAACACCGCCTACATAATCATGGATTACCTCGAGGGCGATAATCTGCTGCAGTACATCGACCGTCACGGCAATTTTGACGCGCGCACGCTGTTTAAGCTGATGCTCCCGATCATGCGCTCGCTGCAGAAGATCCACGAGGAAAACGTTATCCACCGCGATATCAGCCCCGACAATATCATCATCAGTCCCGACAATTCGCTCACCCTTACCGACTTCGGTTCGGCGCGGTATTTTTCTAATCAGAACGCCGAGATGTCGATAATGCTAAAGCAGGGCTACGCGCCCGAGGAGCAGTACCGTTCAACAGGCAACCAGGGACCGTGGACGGACGTTTACGGGCTTTGCGCCACGATATATAAATGCATCACGGGCGTGACTCCGCAAAGCGGACTCGATCGCGCCCACTCCGACATGCTGAAAAAGCCGTCCCAGCTTGGTGCAGTCGTCTCTCCTGCGCTGGAAACGGTGCTGATGTACGGTCTCGCCGTTCATCAGAACGAACGCTGCCGCGACATGAAGGAGCTCATCGAGCTGACGGAAAACGCCCTGCGAGGCAAGGCGGCTAACATTCCTGCGCCGCTTTTTGACGACGAACGAACCGTAGGTGCGGAAAGCGGCGGCTTTGTCAAAGCTCCCGTCAGACCGGAAGCGTACAGCGACGGCTTCAGGCAGCGTCCTATCCCGACCCCGACCACCGAGCGCCGTCCCGACCCGAACTACGCCGCAGCGCCGCCCAAGCAGCAGAGCAAGGGACCTTTGATAGCGGCTGTTGTAATAGCGGCGGTCGCCGTGATTTTGGCAGCAGTCGTGCTGGTTATGGTGCTCGGCAAAAATGACGGAGACGACAAAAACGAAGCTCAGACAACCGCTGCCGCGACAACTGCGGAAACCTACGCACAGGAGACCGTTCGCATGGTGGCTGTTCCCGACGTATCCGGCAAAACGCGCAAGGAAGCCGCCTCGCTTATCGGCGGTGCCGGACTTGATTACGCCATGGAGAGCAAGACCACAAGCGAGCTTTCCGAGGACAACAAGGTGCTCGAGCAAAGCCCCAAGGGCGGCGAAAACGTCAGCGAAGGCAGCAAGGTGACTCTGTATATCGGTCAGTATGAAGCGCCTCAAACAGAGCCGCCAACCGAAGCTCCCACCGAGAGCGCGAAGAAGATAATGTACTGCCGCGCAAGTCAGCACGCGAATATCCGCGTTTCGCCCTCCTCAAAATCCACGAGTATCGGACAGGTGCCCAGCCGCGCCGCGGTCGAAGTGCTCGATACCTCGGGAGATTTTTACAGGATCAAATACAACGGCGTCACGGGCTATGTGTGGAGCGAGGTGTTCAGCGAGGACATCAACGCGCCGCTGTATACCGAAGAGGAGGAAACCACCTACGCCGTGATATCATCGTCAAATACGGATATGTACTGCCGCGCAAGCGACGAAGCGTCCTTCCGCAGCAGACCGACCTCCCTCAACGGAGATTTTATCATCACGAAGATCCCTTCCGGCGCGAAGGTGCGCTATATCAGCTCCACTCAGGGCGAGCTGATAACGCACAACGGCAAAACGTTTTACGAGGAATACGAGAGCGATAAGAACCGCGAGTTCTACAAGGTGGAATACAACGGTCAGACGGGCTACGTCATCGCAAAATTCTTCTCCTCAGACCCCAACGCGCCGATCGTAACGGATAGCTGGTAATGATAATGAAGAAGAACAAACCGCTTTTTTGCGCGGCGATCGTCTGTGCGCTCTCTCTTGCAGCGCTGATGACTGCCTGCGGAAACGAACGTCCGCAAAGCTCCGTTCAGCCGATAATGACAACGGCGGCTGAACCGACGGCGACATCTGATGAGCCGACGACAGCGGCGCCGACCGCTAAAGCCTCGGCTTCCGCAGCGGAAACCAAGCCGAAGGAAGCCTCGGCAAAAAAAGAATCAACGAAGGAAAAACCGTCAGAGGAACCGGGGACAGAACCGCGTGTGTGTACGGTCGGCGATTTCGCCGTGATAAATCAAATGCCGGAGCTGCCCACCGGCTGTGAGATAACCTCGCTTGCCATGGTGCTCAACCATCTGGGCTGTGACTGCGACAAGCTTGACCTCGCGGAAAACTATCTTGACAAGGGAGAGCTGGGAAAAACCGACCCGCGCAAAGCTTTTATAGGAGACCCGACAAGCAACAGGGATTCACGCGGCTGCTACGCACCCGTGATTGCGGATACCGCCAATAAGTATCTCGAGGCTCAGGGCTTTGAATACCGCGCGAAGGATGTGTCGGGCAGCGAGCTCGAGGAGCTGTTTAAGTATATCCGCAGCGGCACGCCCGTTATCATCTGGGGAACCATGGACTGCGCTCCGATCCAGCCCACCGACGTGTGGGAGATCGACGGCGAGATCATTCAGTGGCTCCGCCCCGAGCACTGCACTGTGCTCGTCGGCTACGACGACACCAAAATCTTTCTGGCGGATCCCTACTTCGCCACGGTAAAACCCTACGACACCGAGGTTTTCCGCACAGTCTTCAACGGAATGCATAAACAAGCCGTAGTGATCGAATAATAAACCCCCCCGACGCCTGAAAAATGACCCGACCCCCGATAGTTAGACCAAGAATCTAATTTTCGGAGGTCGGTAATTTTATGTCCAAATATAGTTATGAATTCAAGAAAAAGATAGTTAA
>CADASG010000042.1 GCA_902790475.1 uncultured Ruminococcus sp.
GGTACTGCACTCAAACTATTGAACCGCCGTGTACGGAACCGTACGCACGGTGGTGTGAGAGGTCGGCTGCTCAATTAACGGGCAGCCTCCTACTCGATTTTTCAGCTCGCGTTTTTCAGCTTGCGTACTTTACATCGGGTATTTCGATCATGTCGGTGTTTCGCGAGAAAAATTCATCTAACGGAAACTGTGAGGGCAATCGGCGTGCCGCTGCAGTCAGCTCGCGTACTTAACCTCGGGTTTACTGATAACGTCGGTGTTTGCGCGAGACAGAATAGAAATATCGGAAGCTGTGAGGGCAATGGAAACAACGTTTCCTATTGATGTCATTTCGAGCGGTCGGCGCAAGCCGAATTCGCGCAGTGAATAGTCGAGAAATCTCCCTGATAGGGAACAATGCTGCGTCGTTGAAGGAGATTTCTCCACGCGTACTGACTACCGGGGCACCCGGTCGAAATGACATCTGGAGGAAAGCTGTCGGTATTGCAAAACATGGTTATATTATTAATGCAACCGTTTTGAAAATCATAAAACCTCAGTGTAGGGGCGCGCATTGCGCGTCCGCGGTCGGCGTGCCGCCGCAGTCAGCTCGCGTTTTTTGGCTTGCGTACTTAACGTAGGGTGTATTGGTAACGTCGGCGTTTCGCGAGAAATATTCATCTATCGGAAACTGTGAGGGCAATGAAAACGACGTTTACATAATCATCGTTTTCCTTAACTGCGTAGGGTCGCACCCATGTGTGCGACCGAGTTTGCTGAGCCAAACGTTCTGCCTCTCTCTACACTCGGGCAGGAAAACAACATCGGCACGGCGGGCTTGCAATGCAAGCCCCTACAGGTTGAAACGCAAATCTCCTGCTGTTTCGCACCAAAACCTTCTTACGGGAGAATGAAATTTTTAATCTGATGCAAGGTTATACTGTACTCAGAGAAAGCAGGCAAAGATTTTCAGTCTGATTTCCGCAAAGATTATCCATATTGTTTGACTTAACATTGAATAATCAGAGACTCTCTAAAATCAAAAAAAGGAGCGCGGATTTTGCGCTCCTTTTTGTCGGTTATACAGTTTTCTTTGATTCTTTTCGTTTTCGCAGCTGACCGCGCAGGAAATCGGCGAAGCCTTTTGTTACGTCGAGTCCGTCAACAGCCAGCAGGATGAATGCCGGAGTGAAGTTGTAAAGATACCGCGATCGTGTTTCCCATATCAGCAGGAAAATAAGGATCGCGAACACCACGCCGCGCAGCAGCACATATTCGTTGACGGAGGGTCGGATTATTGCCCGAAACGCCGACAGCGCCATCATCAGTATCAAAAACAGCTGGAAGCCGCAGCAGTAGGCGTATAGCGCCATATGGTTTTCGCCGTCGTTCAGCACCAGCGTGTGCAGGAAAATTCTGCCGTTGAGCGGCTGGTCGATATGGTGCGAGATAAAGTAGGAGCCGTCCTCCCACGTCCAGACTATCTTGCGGTCAAGGTGGGTGAGCATGTCATCCACGCCGTTGAGCTGCTTGTTGCGCTGCTCGATACGGCTGTTGATGATCTCCATCGTGGCTTCGACCTTGGCGTCCTTGCCCATGCGTCTGCCCGTGTATTCCGCGTCTACGATAGTGTAGCAGCCGTAGCCCTTGAGTCCCATCATTATCCAGTGGGTGGGAGGGAATTCATATTTGTATTCCTGCTCCTTTGTGATGATATTTGAGGCTCGGTACGCCGCCGTATAGACCGCGTAGGTGCAGCCGAAGCCGATGACGAGCGCCAGCGTAAGGCAGGCGAATCTTTTGATATCAAGCTTGAGCAGCATATAAACCACCGCGACCGCAAGCAGTATAGCGACGCTGCCTTTCATCTTGAAGCCTAACATTATCACCGCGCCGCAAATGAGCATCAGCACGTATTTTTTGTACTTGGTTTTCGATTTGACTGCTGAGAAGAACAGATACGTTCCGCCCACAAAGAATGGCATCGACAGCGAGTCGGTGTAGTAGTACGGCGTGTAGGTGTAGAATGGCACAAAGAGGAAGCACAAAATCAAGGTCATGAGCGCCTTTTTGTTTCCGAAAAGCTTTTGCGCATGCAGCGCTGTCATGAGCACCGAGGCGTTTATTGCGAGGGTGTTCATGATGACCGCGATATAATTTGACACATAGCCTGTTATCAGGAAGTCTGCGCGGTACAAAAATGACAGCAAAAACATGAGCGCGAGATTGTTGGGGTAGCGTATCATGTAGATAAAGCCCTTTGACGCGTCCTTTTGTATTAGGTCAAAATTGCCCGTATGCGCGAAGCTGTCGGCGTATTTGTTGATGATTTGAAGATCCGTTACGGGCTCGGTCGTCAGGAAATACGCCACGGTAAGCTGGAGAGCCAGCATCACCGCCGAAACGGCAAAGATAATGATTTTTGTTTGCCGGTTGGGATCCGAGACCCTGCGCCTGAGATTGTGCAGCCTGCCGAGATTCAGCGCGTAGTAGACCGCCGCGAAGATAAATGTTAGCACGATCCCCGTGACAACGATCTGAACGACCTCCTCGGGGGTGCATTTATAGGTGTTGCGCTCTGTGTTATTCTGATAGCCGATAGCAAGTATCAGATAAAGCAGCCTGACAAACACGACCGTAAACAGAAAGCTGAACGCTATGTTCAGTATTTTAGCGACCTTATTGTTTTTCATAATTCTCCTAAGATTCAAACAAGGCGCCGCAGACAGCGCGGTGTTGCCTTACATTATTAACAAATATTGGTACTAAAGGTAACCTATAAAATTATACTATTATCCTCCGCTTTTGTCAAATCAACATAACCGCTGTTTTGATGATAAAAATTGTGTGATTTGTGAAAGAACAGGTTACTCCTGCATTGAGTGAAAGCTCTCGTCGAGGATGTTGTAGGATTTTTTGAACTGATCAAGCTCGCTGCCGATCAGGTTCAGCTCCAAAACGCGGTTGGCGCCGCCGCTGTTGATGATGCAGGGGTTGCCGATAAACACGTCCTTGCGCAGACCGTACTCGCCTCTGAGCCGCACCGAAGTGGTGTAGATAGAGTTTTCGTTATGAAAAATCGCTCGCACAATCTTGCATATTGCCATTCCGATACCGTAATAGGTCGCACCCTTAGCCTTGATGATTTCGTAAGCTGCGGTGCGCACGTCGTTGCTCATTTTTTTCAGGTCGTCCATTTTGTACTGAGCGCTGTTGTCCCTGAGCATGTCGTAAACCGGCTTAACTCCTAAAATAGCCTGACTCCACGGCACAAACTCACTGTCGCCGTGCTCGCCGATGACATATGCGTGGATATTGCGCGGATCGACCTCAAAGTAATCACCGAGCAGATATCGCAGGCGTGCGCTGTCCAGCGTTGTGCCGGTGCCGATGACCTTGGCGGCGTTAAATCCGCTGAGCTCATAGGTCACTCTCGTCATGATGTCAACGGGGTTTGTCGCGACCAAAAAGATCCCGTCGAACCCGAAGGAGACTACGCGCGGTACTATAGCCTCAAAAACCTTGGCGTTGCGCTGCAAAAGCTGCAAACGGGTCTCACCGGGCTTTTGGTTGACGCCGGCGCAGATCACCACGATGTCCGCGTCGCTGCAGTCCGAGTAATCGCCGGCGTAGATCTTCATGCTTGAATTGGAAAAAGCCAGTCCGTGATTCAGATCCATAGCTTCGCCTATCGCGCGCTCGCGGTTAAGGTCGATCAGCACAAGCTCGTCGCATATACTTTGATTGAGGGCGGCGTATGCAAAGCTCATTCCAACCATGCCTGCGCCAACCAGAACGACTTTTCTTTTAATATTTGCCATATTGTCCTCCTTGTATTTGGCAGTATTTTATTATTGTTACTTCAATTGTACCAAATTATAAATCATAAGTAAAGCATGTTTTTGCAATTTTTATAAAAACGAAAGATTGTCGTTCAAAACTTGCAAAAGCAGACGTAATATGATAAAATAAAATGAAAAAGAGCAAATAATAAACAAGCAATAAATTATGAAATTGATTATGAAATTGGACGGAGGTTTGTAAATGGAAAAAACAGCAGTTGACCTGTCCCTGCTTGACGGCGTGCTCGAGGAGTACGCGTCGGTAAAGGGCAGTCTGATTACTATTTTACAGCATACGCAGGAGATATACGGTTATCTTCCCCGACCTGCTATCGAGCTGATCTCGGAGAAAACGGGTATTGCCACATCGGAGATCATGGGCGTGGGTACGTTTTATACCCAGTTCCGTTTTGAGCCCGTGGGCAAGTATCTGATCATGCTGTGCCAGGGCACTGCCTGCCACGTTAATTCGTCGGAGCTGATTTTGCAGACGATCAAGGATGAGCTGGGCATCGAGGACGGTCAGACGACCGAGGACGGCTTGTTCTCGCTGAAATGCGTCGCCTGTCTCGGCTGCTGCTCGCTGTCTCCCGTTATGATGATCAACGAGGATACATACGGCAGCTTAACGCCTGACAAAACCAAGAAGATCTTAAAGGAATTAAGGGAGGCGGCAGAATGAGAATCGTTATCGGTCAGGGCTCCTGCGGAATCGCCGCGGGTGCCGAAAAAGTAAAGAAAGCTCTCTTAAACACAAATATAAACGCCGAAAGCATCACCATCACAGGCTGTATCGGCATGTGCTGGCTTGAGCCGATCGTTGATATCTACGACGGCGATAAGCTGACAAGACTCGTCAGGGTCAGCGAAAACGACGCGGAAGCTATCGCGGAGTACGTTGAAACAGGCGACGAAAGCAAAATCGAAAAGCTGGTCGTTTCCGACGAGGACAGCGAGTTCCTCACCAAGCAGACCAGAATAGCTCTGCGCAACTGCGGCATCATCAACCCCGATGAGATCGACGCGTACATCGGCGCAGACGGCTACACCGCGCTCAAAAAGGCGCTCGGCATGACTCCGGAGGAGGTTATTGAGATCATCAAGACCTCCGGTCTCGCAGGACGCGGCGGCGCAGGCTTCCCGACATGGTTCAAGTGGAACGCCGCAAGACAGAGCGCAGGCGAGGAAAAATATCTGATCTGCAACGCCGACGAGGGCGACCCCGGCGCGTTCATGGACAGAGCCGTTATCGAGTCCGATCCCCACAATCTGATCGAGGGTATGCTCATCGGCGCGTACGCTATCGGCGCAAAGCACGCGGTAGTATATGTCAGAGCGGAGTATCCTCTCGCTATCAAGCGCCTTAAAAACGCCATAGCTCAGGCTACCGAAAAGGGTATCATCGGCGATGACATCTTCGGATCGGGATTCTCCTGCGACTTCACTATCAAGGCAGGCGCAGGCGCGTTCGTATGCGGCGAGGAGACAGCGCTGATCGAATCGCTCGAGGGTCACAGAGGTATGCCGAGGCTCAAGCCTCCCTTCCCGGCGCAGTCCGGCTTCTGGAGAAAACCCTCCAATATCAACAACGTAGAAACCTTTGCCAACGTCGGCTGGATTATCAACAACGGCGGCGAGGCGTTTGCGGCTATGGGCACCGAGGGCAGCAAGGGTACCAAGGTGTTTGCGGTCACAGGTAAGGTAAAGCGCAGCGGTCTGGTCGAGATCCCCATGGGCAAGACCCTCCGCGACGTTATCTTTGACATCGGCGGCGGCATGAAGACCGACAAGCCCTTCAAGGCGGTCCAGATGGGCGGTCCTTCGGGCGGATGTATCCCTGCCGAGCTGATCGACACCGTTATCGACTACAAGGCGCTGGGAGCTACCGGCGCTATCATGGGCTCCGGCGGTATGGTCGTCATGGACGAGAGCACCTGCATGGTCGGCATGGCTAAGTTCTTCCTTGACTTCACCGCAAAGGAAAGCTGCGGCAAGTGCATCCACTGCCGTATCGGCACCAAAAGAATGCTTGAAATGCTCGAGCGCATCACCAACGGCGAGGGCAAAGAGGGCGACATCGAGCTGCTCGAGGAGCTGTGCTATTCAATCAAGGACGGCGCGCTCTGCGGCTTGGGTCAGACCGCTCCCAACCCCGTTTTGACTACCATTAAATATTTCAGAAACGAGTACGAGGCGCACATCAAGGAAAAGAAATGTCCTTCCGGCGAGTGCAGCGCTCTTATCGAATACAAGATCGTTCCCGAAAAATGTAAGGGCTGCACGCTCTGCGCGCGCAACTGCCCTGTTGACGCTATCTCAGGCACTGTCAAGCAGCCGCATGTTATCGACACCGACAAGTGCATTAAGTGCGGCAAATGCTACCAGAGCTGCCGCTTTGACGCGATTGTGAAAGAGTAAGGAGGGCTAAAAATGATCAATTTAACAATTAACGGAAAAGCAATAACAGCCCCCGAGGGCTCTACGATCCTTGAAGCCGCGAGAGCTAACGGAATAGATATCCCCACCTTGTGCTATGACAAGGCAGTCGAGATCTACGGCGCGTGCGGTCTGTGCGTGGTTGAAGCTGAGGGTATCCCCAAGCTGCTGCGCTCATGCTCGGCTAAGGTAAGCGAGGGCATGGTCGTCAACACCGAAAGCGAGCGCGTGGTGCAGTCGCGCAAAATCGCAATGGAGCTGCTGATGTCCGCTCACGACGGCGACTGCGTGGCTCCCTGTCAGCTCAACTGCCCTGCGAGAACCGACTGTCAGGGCTATGTCGGTCTGATCGCGAACGGCGAGTACGACGCGGCTATCCGCCTTATCAAGAATAAGATACCGCTTCCTGCTTCGATCGGCAGAGTTTGTCCGCACCCCTGCGAAAAAGCCTGCCGCCGCAAGAACGTGGAGGAGCCTATAAACATCGCTCAGCTTAAAGCGTTCGCTGCCGACATAGATCTGAATGCAGAGAGCTATCTTCCCGACCTGATGGTTCGCACCGGCAAAAAGGTCGCAGTTATCGGCGCGGGTCCTGCAGGACTCACCGTCGCATATTATCTGAACATCATGGGTCACAGCGTGACCGTTTACGATATGATGGAAAAGCCCGGCGGTATGCTCCGCTACGGCATTCCGCAGTACCGCCTGCCCAAGGAGGTACTGGACAAGGAGATCTCTCTGATAGAAAAATCAGGCGTTGAAATCGTCTGCAACTCAAAGCTCGGCAGAGATTTCACGATCGAATCTCTTAAAGCTGAGAACGACGCAGTCATCGTCGCGGTCGGCGCGTGGAAGTCAAGCTCTATGCGCACGCCCGGCGAGGAGCTGGAGGGCGTTTACGGAGGTATCGACTTCCTCAGAGGCGTTATCAAGGGCAATGCTCCCGACATTGGCGAGAAGGTCGCAGTCTGCGGCGGCGGCAATACTGCAATGGACGCCTGCCGCACAGCGGTAAGACTGGGCGCGAAAGAGGTTTACGTCGTTTACAGAAGAACAAGAAACGAAATGCCTGCCGACAAGCTCGAGATAGACGAGGCTGAGGAAGAGGGCGTTATCTACAAGTTCCTCACCAATCCTCTCTCCTTCAACGGCGAGAACGGCAAGGTGAAGTCGATCACATTACAGGTCATGGAGCTGGGCGAGCCCGACGCTTCCGGCAGACGCAGACCCGTTCCCGTTGAGGGCAAGACCGAGGAGATCGCGGTTGACAGCGTGATTTTGGCTATCGGTCAGAAGCTCGTACAGAGCGACGTATCCGAGCTCAAGCTCAACGAACGCGGCAACATCGAGGCCGACCCCGACTTCTTCAACACCGACATCGACGGCGTGTTTGCAATCGGCGACGCGACCAACCGCGGCGCTTCCATCGCTATCGAGGCTATCGGAGAGGCAGACCGCTGTGCGAAAGCCGTTGACGCTTATTTGAACGGAAAGCCGCTCGATACGCGCGTTCCGTATATCAGCAAGCGCGACGAAAGCAAGATAGATTACTCCGACAGGGAAAAGCAGAGCCGCCTGACTCCCAAGGTGCTCGCTCCCGAGGTAAGAAACAAGAGCTTTGACGAGGTTTCTCTCGGCTTTACAGAGGAAGAAGCCAAGGCAGAGGCGAGCCGTTGTCTGGAATGCGGCTGCCGCGAATACTACAAGTGCAAGCTGCTCAACGTTGCTCAGCGTTACGACATCGATCCCGGACGCTTCGCAGGCGAAATGCCGCAGAAGTATTCCCACGACGAGAACGCTTTTATCGAGCGCAACTCCGCGAAATGTATCCTCTGCGGACTCTGCGTGAGAAGCTGCCGCGAGGTTATGGATATCCACGCTATCGGACTGCTGGGACGCGGCTTTACCACCGACGTTTCTCCTGCGTTCGCTCTTCCGCTCGATCAAACCAAGTGTACCAACTGCGGACTCTGCGTGCAGCTCTGTCCCACGGGCGCACTGACCGAAAAGGCGAACCTCAAAAAGCAGGTTCCGCTCAATGAGGAATACACCGAACAGAAAATTGATATCGACGGCAAAAAAGCAAGCGTGCTTGTGTCAAGATACAACGGCAAGATCCTCCGCGTGATCCCCAACGACGACCTGTCAAGAAGCATGAAGCTCAGCCGCGAGGAGCTTATCGAGAAAGTAAAATAATTTCGGAGAGTTGACTTACTCTCTGCCAAATAAAAACCATACCGCCCGTCTTGATAAAAAGACGGGCGGTTTCCTTTGTTTGGAGAGTTATTTGATTATAACCCTGCGTTTGAAAAAACAAAAAGCCTTCTCTTTGTAAGAAGGCTTTGGTGTGAAACAGCAGTACATTACCGGTACAACCTGTAGACTTGCATTGCAAGCCCGCTGTGTCGACGTTGCTTTCCTGTCCGAGTGTTGAGAGGGGCGAAACGTTTAGCTCAGCAAATTCGGTCGCACACATGGGTGCGACCCTACGTAGTTGAGGACAGCATTTATTATTTTCAGAAAATTGTGATAAAATCTAACGTTTGGTTATATTCTGAATTAGCTGTCATTTCGACCAAGTGGAGCGAAGCGAAACGCGTGGAGAAATCTCCTTCATCGACGCAGCATTGTTCCCTCTCAGGGAGATTTCTCGACTAAATCACTTCGTGATTTTGCCCTTCGGGCACCGCTCGAAATGACATATGGAGGAAACGCACCGCTCGAAATGGCATCAATAGGAAACGTTGTTTCCATTGCCCTCACAGCTTCCGATATCTCTATTCTATCTCGCGTAAACGCCGACGTTACCGGTGAACCCGAGGTTAAGTACGCGAGCCAAAAAACGCGCGGAGAAATCTCCTTCGGCGACGAACCATCGTTCACTATCAAGGAGATTTCTCGACTATTCGCTTCGCGAATTCGGCTTGCGCCGACCGCTCGAAATGACATCAATAGGAAAAGTTGTTTCCATTGCCCTCATAACTTCCGATATTTCTATTCTATCTCGCGAAACACCGATGTGACCGAAACATCCAATACAAGGTACGCGAACTGACTGCGGCGGCACGCCGATTGCCCTCACAGTTTCCGATATTTCTATTCTGTCTCGCGAAACGCCGACGTTACCGAAACGCCTGACGTTAAGTACGCGAGCTAAAATAAACGCGAACTGAAATAAACGGGAGCTAAAATAAACGCGAGTTGAGATATTAGTGGGGGTTAAATCAGTGAGCAAACTAAGTCGGTGTATTCGCTGGGGTTTTCGAGGGGGAGACCTGCTATCAGGAGCGCCTGGGCGTAGAGCACCTCGGCGTATTTTTTCGCCTTGTCGATGTCGGTCTCGATTAGGCTCTGCATGGTCTTGACTGCGGAGTGGTTCATGTTAAGCTCCAAAACGCGCTGAGCCTTCATGCCGCTGTCGGGCTGAACGGAGTTGAAGTATTTTTCCATCTCAAATGAGATGCCGCCCTTCGCGGTCAGGCACACGGGGTGTGATACCAGCTTTTTGGAGGCGGTGACCTCGGCTACCTTGTCGCCTAAGGTTTCCTTGACAAAGGTCAGCAGAGCGTCGCTCGTCTGCTTGTTCTCCTCGGTTTCTTCTTCGTTTTCAATGCCTAAATCATCGTTGGTCGCGGAGCAGAAGGTCTTTTCCTTGTAGCTTGACAGCGTTTGCAGGGTGAACTCGTCAACGTCCTCGGTGCAGTAGAGGATCTCGTAGCCCTTGGAGCGCAGCAGCTCGGTCTGGGGCAGCGCGTCGATAGCGGCGGCGTTTTCGCCGGTCGCGAAGTAGATGAACTTTTGATCCTCCTTCATGCGCTCGACATACTCGGCGAGAGTCACGGGCTTTTTCTCGGTGGAGGAGTAGAACAGCAGCAGATCCTGCAAAGCTTCCTTGTGCATTCCGTAGTCGGAAACCACGCCGTATTTGAGCTGTCTGCCGAACGCCTTAAAGAACTTTTCGTAGTCCTCGCGGTCGTTGTTGAGCATGGAGGTAAGCTCGTTTTTGACCTTCTTTTCCAGATTTTGCGCGATAGTCAGCAGATGACGGTCGTGCTGGAGCATTTCGCGCGAGATATTGAGTGACAGATCGGCGGTGTCCACGATTCCCTTGACAAAACGGAAGTGCTCGGGAACCAGCTCCTCACAGTTTTCGGTGATCAAAACGCCGCTGGAATAGAGCTGCAAGCCCTTTTTATATTCCTTTGTGTAGTAGTCGTAGGGGGTGGAGGAGGGGATGAAAAGCAGCGCCTTGTAGGTGACAACGCCCTCTACGGAGGTCACGATGGTGCGGATAGGCTTGTCCATGGCGAAAAACTTTTCGCTGTAGAAGCGGTCGTACTCCTCTTGGGTGACATCCTTTTTCGGACGCTGCCAAATGGGGATCATGCTGTTGAGGGTCTCCTCCTCGGTATAATCCTCATACTCGGGCTTTTCGCTGTCCTTGGTTTCCTCTTTGACGCGGCTCTTTGTCATGTCCATGATGATGGGATAGCGGATGTAGTCGGAATATTTTTTGATAAGGCTTTGGATACGGTACTGCTCCAAAAACTCGTCGTAATTTTCGTCGTCGGTGTTGTCCTTCATCTCCAAAATGATCTCGGTGCCGATGCCGTCCTTTTGGGTCTCCTCAATAGTGAAGCCGTCAGCGCCGCTTGACTGCCAGCAGTAAGCTGTGTCGCTGCCGTATTTTTTGGTGTTGACAGTGATGTTTTTAGCCACCATGAACGCTGAGTAAAAGCCTACGCCGAACTGACCGATGATGTCGATATCGTCGGGCTTCTGCTCCATTTCCTGCTTGAATTTGTAGGAGCCCGAGGAGGCGATGGTGCCGAGGTTGTTTTCCAAATCGTCCTTGTCCATGCCGATGCCGTTGTCGGTGATCGTCAGGGTGCGCGCGTCCTTGTCGGCGTGGATATTGATCTTGAAGTCCTCGCGGGTCATGCCAAGCTTGTCGTCGGTGAGTGCGATAAAGCTGAGCTTGTCTATCGCGTCGCTGGCGTTGGATATGATCTCACGCAGAAAAATCTCCTTGTGGGTGTAGATAGAGTTGATCATCAAATCCAGCAGTCGCTTGGATTCGGATTTAAACTGATGTTTTGCCATGGTAATCCTTCCTTTGCTTTATTACTGAATATATTTATCCGCTGACCGAAAACGTCAGCGGTTTTTTATACTAATCTCAGATAAAAAGTGGACAAAGATTTGCGAGGATATTTTTCGCAAGACGAGGCGGAGGACGCCGCAAGGCTGTCGCCTTGCAAGGATTGTCTATTTTTTATTTGAGTTTAGTATTAGCTTTTGTTCGTAGATCTCCAGTGCGGTTTGGCTGTTTAAGAGGATCTCCGCTTTCAGCGCGTCCAGTGACTCAAACTGTTTTTCGGGGCGTATAAAGTCAAGCAGCCTCACGTCGGCGCTCTGACCGTAGATCTCACCGCCCGTGTATTTAGGCATATAAGTTTCCCACAAAAGCGTTGTGCCGCCCACAGTGGGTTTTATGCCGACGTTGGTAACGCCGCAGTAGGCTTCTCCGTTTTCGAGCGTTACCCGAGAGCAGTACACGCCGCGCAGAGGCGTTATCAGCGATCCAAAAGGCGTTTGATTTATGGTGGGCGCTCCAAGCTTTCTGCCGAGGTGTTTGCCGTGCGTAACGGTTTGGGCAAAGCCGAATTCGCCGCAGAGCAGGCGGTTGGCGCGGCTCACCTCACCTCGCAGGATAAGCGACTTTATAAGCGACGACGACACTACCTCGCCTTCGTCCTCTGCAGGTGGAAGCACGTGAAGCCTCAGACCGTAGCGCTCGCACAGCAGCCTGAGCGCCTGAGCGTCGCCCTCGGCGTTTTTGCCGAAGCGGTAGTTGAAGCCGCAGTACAGCTTTTTGGCGTGAAGCGTGTCGGAGAGTATCTCTTTTACGAACCGCTCGGCGCTGAGATCCATGATCTTCCGAAAGTCGGCGAACACTGTGTGTTCAAACCCGATACGCTCAAGCGCACGCGTTTTGTCCTCGCGGGTCATCAGCATAGGCAGTTGTTTTCCTGCCAGCACGCTTTTGGGGCTTTGCGAAAAGGTCAGGCACAGCGGAGTCAGTCCGTTGCGGCGCTGGTCGGCGGCGAGCTCGAGCACGCTGCGGTGTCCTATGTGGAGCCCGTCAAAAAAGCCGAGCGCCACGGCGGTATTCTGTTGTTCTTCGGGTATATGTTCAAAGCATTGCATAGACAGAGTCCTAAATTTTTCCGCTTTGCAGCAGCATGTAGATTTTCATAACGGCGATCTGAGTCTTTGCGTCGGGAAGCCGGTTGTTTAAAACCATTTCCACCGCTTTTGTAAGGGGTATCTTTTCCAAACGCAGCAGCTCGCCCTCGTCGGGGCGGCTTTCGCCCTGTGTTTTTACGCGGCAGGCGTAAAGGTGAATGATCTCGTTGGTGTAGCCGGGGGAGGGGTAGACCTGTCCCATCGAGATAAAGGAACAGCCCTGAGCGCCCGTTTCCTCGAGCAGCTCGCGCTTTCCGTTTTCAAGCGGAGTACTGCCCGGCTCCAGCTTTCCGGCAGGAAGCTCAGACACGATCTCCTTGTATGGGTAGCGGAACTGGCGCACAAACAGCAGCTCGTTTTGCTCGTTGAGCGCCGCGACGCACACGCCGCCCGGGTGCTCTACCCATTCGCGCGTGGAGCGCTTGCCGCCGTCCAGCTCCACCTCATCAACTTTCATATGCAGCACCCTTCCGCTGAACAGCTCGGTGCTGTTGATCGTGGTTTCAGTCATATTCATGGTTATTCTCCCGCGCAAGTTGAGGGCAACAACGCTGTTACCCTCAACCTGTTATCTAAGGCAACACCGCACAAATCAAGGCGCACACCTGAATTGTGCGGTAGTGCCTAATCGTTTGTTTCATCGAAAAAGTTTATCTGGCTTACGATATTATCGACAGCCTCGTCGGAAATGACGTTCGGCTCGTCAAGGTACTTGGAGCGCTTCTCTATGCTTTCAAGCGCCATTTCAAGCTGCTCCTGAGGAGTCAGCGGCTTTTGCGGCGCACGGTATGCCGCCATTTCACGGGGGCTTTGGATATTCACATATTCCTCGCCGTTGTTTTCGTCAGCATCCGCAGCGGTGATTTCGGCTTTGGGCTCCTCTGAGACAGCTTCCGCGGCTTTTTCCTCAGTTGCTTTCTCCGCAGGCTTTTCTTCTTTTGCTTCCTCTGTTTTTTCCTCGTCGGTTTCCGCAGGTTCATCACCGGATTTTTCGGCTTTCGGCTCTGACGGTTCATCGTCCGTTTCTTCCGCGGACGCTTCCATTACCTCGGGAGCGATCTCTTCAAAGGCTTCAGATAGGGCGTCGTTAGCTTTTTCGGCAGACTCGCCGTCTGTTTCGGCGGAGGGAGCTTCCGGCTCTTCCTCAGTGTCCGCGAACGCGCCGTCCGTCAGCACTGCCATTACCTCGTTGAGAGTCATGGCTTCCTCGCTGTCGGATCCTTTTTCATCGGTCGGCTCGGTCGGTTCTTCGACCTTCTCCGATTCCGCGGCTTCTGCGGCGCTATCGGTTTCTTTGGCATCTTCTGACGGAGCTTCGGTTTTTTTGTCAGCCCTGACGGGTGCGAATTCTTCCGTTTCGTCGTCCTCCGTGTCGTCAAAGAACTCGGGAGGAAGGACGTTTTCCGCTAACGGGCTGTCAGCGTTTTCGGTCTCCGACGGATCCGCGTTATCGGCTTTTTCAGCCGCCTTTTCAGCTTCTGCAAGCTGCTTTTTACGTTTGGCTTCGGCAGCGGCTTTCAACTCGTCTAAGTGATTCTCGGGTTTTTCGACCTTGTCGCTGTCCCCGTTGAAATAGATATCGTACCAAACGAGGAACACATATACCGTCCATACGCGGCGGCTGTTGTCCTCCTTGCCGCTGTAGTGCTCGTCAAGCCACGCCACAAGTGCGTCGGTGTTAAAGAACTTTTCGGCGGTTTCGCTCTTAAATCTTTTCTTTACGATATTATAGAATTTTTCCTCTCTGAGCCACACGCGTGTGGGAACGGGGAAGCCGAGCTTTTCTTTCTCGGCAGTTTCCTCGGGCAGATGGCGCGCAGCGGCTTTGCGCATGGCGTATTTGGTGTTGTGCTTGTTCACGCGCAGGTCGGTGGGCAGTGAGGACGCGACCTTGAACACCTCTTTGTCGAGGAAGGGCACGCGCAGCTCCAGTGAGTTTGCCATGCTCATGCGGTCGGCTTTGAGAAGGATGTCGCCCGTCATCCAAAGGTTGATGTCCAAATACTGCATCTTGGTAACGTCGTCATAGCGGCGGCAGCGGTAGTAATACCTCCTTACCAGTCGCAGAGGATCGGTGGCGATGGAGGGATCTTTTAAGATCCCCTGCTTTTCCTTTCGGTCGTACATAAAGGCGTTGCCGATGTAGCGCTGCTCAAGCGGATCGCAGGCGCGGATAACGTAGTCGCGTCCCTTTATGTCGGGCAGCTTTTTTGCGAGAGCCCGCAGCGCCTTGCGCAGAAAATGCGGCACGATCTTTTGATAAATGCGGAATACTCCGGGGTCGTTGTAGCAGGTGTAGCCGCCGAACAGCTCGTCTGCGCCTTCGCCCGAGAGCACGACCTTTACGTATTCGGAGGCAAGGCGCGACACAAAGTACAGCGCCACGCAGCTCGGATCGGCAAGCGGCTGATCCATGTGGTACTGAACGGTGGGGACAGCGTCCCAGAACTCGTCGCTTGATATCAGGTGGGTGTGGTGCTCCACACCGATTTTTTCGCTGAGCCCCTGCGCCCAGCTGATCTCGTTGTATTTCTCGCCGAAGTCAAAGCCCACGGTGAAGGTCTTTTGATCGGCAAAATAGGTGGATACGTAGCTTGAATCCACGCCCGACGACAGGAAGCAGCCAACCTCAACGTCGGCGATCTTGTGGGCGTTTACGGAATTTTCAAAGACCTTTTCGATTTTGTCAACGGCTTCTTTTTCGCTCATTTCGTTGTCGGGACGGAACTTTGCCTCGAAGTAGCGTGTGGTCTCAGCCACGCCGTCCCTGTACCAAAGGTAGTGACCGGGCAGCAGGCAGTATACGTCCTCAAAAAATGTCTCCGGCGGAACGGCGTACTGGAACGAAAGGTAGGTGTCCAGCGCTCTTTTATTAAAGCGTTTTTCAAAATTCGGGTGCTCCAAAATGCTTTTGATTTCGCTGGCATACACAAAATCCTCGCCGATCTGCGTGTAGTGAAGGGGCTTTATGCCGAAGAAATCACGTGCAAGGAACAGGCTGTTGTTTTGGGTGTTATAGATGGCGAAGGCAAACATGCCCCTAAGCTTGGGGAGCATATCCTCGCCCCACTCCTCAAAGCCGTGAACCAACACCTCGCTGTCGGCTTCGGTGGAGAATTTGTGACCGCTCTCAATAAGCGCCTTGCGAAGCACCTTGTAGTTGTAGATCTCGCCGTTAAAGGTCAGCACCAGCGTTTTATCCTCGTTGTATATCGGTTGGTGACCTGTTTCCAAATCAATGATGGACAGACGGCGAAAACCCATGTTGATGTTTTCATCGACAAAAAAGCCGTCCGAATCGGGACCTCGGTGGGTGATCACCTCGGTCATTTTTCTCAAAACAGCTTCACGGTTTTCAATATTGCCGGTGAATCCGCAAATTCCGCACATTTGCAATACCCCTTTCTATGAAAAACGATAATCATATACATATTATATTCTATCACAACAGTCAAAATAATTCAACCGCAATCGGCGTTTTATAAAATATTTTTCGCTTTTCTTGATTGTTGTTTGTTTTTGTGGTAAGGTTATATCGGATATAAAAATCACAAAAAGGAGGCAGCTATGCTTAGAAAATTCACTTCGGGAAACCCTGTTCCCACCGGCGCGGTGCTCACATCTCCGAAGGCTGAGCCTGTTGAGGCGTTTCCGCTTTTGCACGGAACGAAAAACGGCGGCTTTTATTTTTCATTTACAATGGAGCCGAACGGTATCGTCTACGGCTTGGGCGAAGCGCCGCGCGGTATCAACAAACGCGGCTGGGTCTACGAGAGCTACTGCTCCGACGATCCCTTTCACACCGAGACAAAAAGCTCCCTGTACGCCGCGCACAATTTTATAATTCTCAGCGGCGAGAGGCACTTCGGAGTTATGGTCGATTTTCCTGCGCGCGTTCGCTGGGACATCGGCTACACAAAAACCGACGAGGCGCTAATAACCCTTAGCGGCACGGATTTTGATTTGTATCTGATAACGGGCGACAGTCCGAGGGACATAGTGCGGCAGTTCCGCGCAGCGATAGGAAAGAGCTATGTGCCGCCGTTTTGGGCGTTCGGTTATCAGCAAAGCCGCTGGAGCTACCACAACTCAGCCGCGCTAGACAGCGTGATCGAAGGCTATGACAAAGCGAATATTCCGCTGGACTGCGTGTATATGGATATCGACTACATGGACGGCTACAAGGATTTCACAGTCAGTGAGACGGCGTTCCCGGATTTCAAAAGCTATGTCGCAGGAAAGAGGGAGCAGGGCATCCACCTTATCCCGATCATTGACGCAGGTGTAAAAAAAGAGGACGGCTACCGCGTTTATGAGGAAGCGAGGGACAAGGGCTATTTCTGTAAACGCGCCGACGGCTCGGACTTTGAAGGAGGCGTTTGGCCGGGGATATGCGGCTTCCCCGATTTTCTGCGCCCCGAGGTGCGAGAGTGGTTCGGCTCGCAGTACCGTTATTTGCTCGACATGGGTATCGACGGATTTTGGAACGACATGAACGAGCCTGCTATCTTCTACTCAGCCGAGGGAATAAAGCAGGCGCTGGACAAGGCTGCGGAAGCGAGGGGAGAAAACATCGACCTCGGCAAATTTTTCAGCCTCAAGGATACCTTTATGGGGATATCCAACCGTCAGGAGGACTATTCGTCTATCTACCATCTGATAGACGGAAAGCCTGTCAATCATCAGAAGGTACACAACCTCTACGGAGCCAATATGACCAAGGCGGCAGGCGATTATTTCGCGGAGCACTGCGGCGAGGGCGAGATACTCATGTTCTCGCGCGCGTCATATATCGGCGCGCACCGCACGGCTGGCATCTGGTTCGGAGACAATCATTCATGGTGGAGCCACATTCTGCTCAACCTTAAAATGCTCCCCTCCGCGAATATGTGCGGATTTTTGTACTGCGGCGCTGATCTCGGCGGCTTCAACGAAAACGCCACCCGTGACTTGGTTCTGCGGTTTTTGGCGCTGGGCGTATTCACGCCGCTCATGCGCAACCACGCCGCGCTTGGTACGCGCGACCAGGAGTGTTACCGCTTTGAGCGCCCCGAGGATTTCAGGGATATAATAGAGGTGCGCTACCGCCTGATACCGTACCTGTATAAGCTGTTCAAAACGGCGAGCGAAGAGAACGACATGCTTTTCCGTCCGCTGTCATTCGATTACCCCGACGACCCCGTGGCGCGCGAGTGCGAAACTCAGCTCATGCTGGGCGAGGACTGCATGATCGCGCCCGTCTATGAGCAAAACGTCGGCGGCCGCGCGGTGTATCTGCCCGAGGATATGAGATTCGTAAAGCTCAGCGGCAGCCGCGCGGAGTCCGTTGAACTGAAAAAAGGTCTGCACTATGTGCAGATCGCGCTCAATGAGGTGCCGCTCTTTATCAAAAAGGGCAAAAAGATCCCCCTGTGTCAGCCAGCGCTGCGCACAAGGGATCTCGAATGTGAAAAGGTAACGTATATTTAAGGCTTTGGTGCGGAACAGCAATACAGCACGCTGTGCCGACGGTATTGTTTTGCCCGAGCATTGATAGGAACAGAATATCTTGTTCAACAACCTCGGTTGCCTTAAAGATATTAATTTAGACCCGTCCGATGCTTGCGGCTGTCTAAGAAATCCTGCAAAATAATCGTGGCGGCAACCGCGTCTACTACGTTTTTGCGTTTTTTGCCTCGGGTGTTGGTGACGTTGAGGACGTTGTGGGCGGTTACTGTGGTTCCGCGCTCGTCCTGCATCACTGCGTCAAGCCCCGTCAGTTCCTTTAGCTTTTCGGCAAAGGCTCTGGCGTTTTGGGCGCTTTCGCCCTCGGAGCCGTCCATATTCTTCGGCAAACCTACTACGATCAATTCGGCTTGACACGCTTTTGCCGCTTCGGCAACCTTTTCGGGCAGCTTCACGGGTGATTTTTCAAAGATAACCGTGTAGGGTGAGGCTAAAAATTCGGTTTTGTCGCAAACGGCGATTCCCGTTCTTGCTTTTCCCAAATCTACCGACATGATAATCATAATAAAAATCCTTTCTGCTTGATACAACCATTATAAACCAAAAGCGTCTGCAATACAATCTTTTTTGTTACCGGCCGTCGTTTTGACGAGCGGTTTTGCCAAAACAACGGAAAATCAGCCAGCCACACACCGACAAAAGCGGTGTGTGGTTTTGTTTATAATAGGGATATCACAAGAACAGGGAAGTTGAAAATATGCAGAGTGCAGGACAGGCGCGCCGGGGCAGCGGCGCACAGGAACAGATCTTTAAGCGTGCCGCGACTACCGCCGTTTACGCGGCGCTGGGCTTGCTGACTTCGAGAGGCGCAGTGCTGGGGAATTTGGCGCCGTTCGGCGTTTCCTTCGCGGCAGCGGTACCGCGGCGCTATGTTATCCCCTCGCTGTTAGGCGCGGCGCTGGGCTATGTACTGCTGCTCCCGACGGACAGCTTTCGCTATTTGGCGGCGGTCGCGGCGGTCGGAGCGGCGCGGTGGCTGCTCAGCGATATAAAAAGAATACGCAGAAGCAGGTTCTTTCCTCCCGTTACGGCGTTCCTCGCGGTTGGAAGCACGGGCGCGGCGCTGCTGTTCGGCGGCTCGGGAGAGGTTGACGCCGCCGTAACGGCGTTTTTGGAGGCGGCGCTGTCGGGAGCGGCGGCGTACTTTATGGCGGAGTCGGTGAGGCTGTATGATGAGCGCCGAAGTTTGGCGGCGTGCTCTCAGCAGGAGAGCGCTTCGCTGGTGCTCACAGCCTGCGTGCTGATGCTGTCGCTCAGCGGAGCGGCGCTTGAAGGCGTGTCGCTCGGAAGGATCGTCGCAGTGACGGCGGTGCTGCTGTGCGCGCGTTACGGCGGCGCAGGAGGCGGCGCGGTCAGCGGAGCGGCTACGGGCGCGGCGTTCAGCCTTGCCGATCTGAGCAGCGGCTATCTGTGCGGCGCTTACGCTTTCGGAGGGCTGATGGCAGGGCTGTTCTCGCCGCTGGGCAAGCTCGGCTGTGCGCTGTCATTTTTGCTGTCAAACGCCGTGATGACGCTCGGCTTCGGTCGGCAGGGAGTGCTGGCGGCATCGCTGATCGAAAGCGCGGCAGGCGGCGCGGTGTTTTTGCTGCTGCCAAAGGAGCTGGGAGCGCTGATCACGCCCGTGTTCCGCAGCGAGGAAAACGCGTCCTTGGGCGAGACTCTGAGGCGTAATATCGTCACGCGGCTCGGCTTTGCCTCAAAAGCGATCGCGGAAGTAAAAAACGACGTGCGCGAGGTTTCCGAAAAGCTCGGCGAGAAGTATTCCCCGACATTTTCGTGGGTCTGTCAAAACGTCGCTGAGCAGGTGTGCGTCGGCTGCGGAATGAGGATGTACTGCTACGAGCATGAGCAGGGCGTGACGCGCGACGACTTCTTGCGGCTGGAGGACGCGCTGCGCGAAAAGACAGTGATCTCGGAGCGCGACGTTGAGGAAAGCTTTGTCAAAACCTGCTGCAAAAAAGGCGAGCTCGCTGACAGCATGAACCGCAACTACCGCGATCTGCTGGCGGCTCGCGAGGCGGCGCGCAGGGTGGCTGACATTCGCGGCGCCGTAGCCGGACAGTTTGCCGGAGTGAGCGATATCCTTGCCGACCTGTCGGAGGAATTCCGATGCGCCATGCGCTGCGATACCGAAGCGGCAGAGGCGATCACGGCAGCGCTCGCTGCGGCAGGACTGCCTGCCGAGGAATGCGTGTGTCTGCTCAACGAAAGCGGAAGGCTCAATGTGGAGCTGACCTTTGCCGACAGCGCCGAGCATCTTCCAAAGGGACTGATCGCCCGTGAAGTCGGAAAATGCTGCGGCAGACGCTTTGACCTGCCGACCGTCAGCAGGGCAGGAAACCGCGCCCGCGCGGCGCTGTGCGAGCTTCCGCGTTTCGACGTTGAGATCGGCACCGACCAGCATATAGCAGGAGGCGGCAAGCTCTGCGGCGACTGCATAGACTACTTCAACGACGGCTTCGGCACCACCTACGCGCTTGTGTGCGACGGCATGGGCACGGGCGGCAGAGCGGCGGTTGACGGCAATATGGCGGTCTCCGTAATGGGCAGGCTGCTGCGGTCGGGGCTGTCCGCCGACAGCGCATTGCAGATCGTCAACACCGCGCTCATGGTCAAAAGCGAGGACGAGAGCCTGTCTACGGTGGATCTGACGGGCGTTGACCTCTACAGCGGAAGGGTCAGCCTGAAAAAAGCCGGCGCTCCGATGACCTATATCAAAAAGGGCGCGCGTGTGATTTGCCGCGAAATGCCCTCGCTGCCCGCAGGGATTTTGAGCGGGATACAGTTTAAATCCGATACTATCAAGCTTAATACGGGAGATATGGTGGTTATGGTGTCCGACGGTGTTGTGACAGGCAATGAAAAATGGCTGGAAAAGCTGATCCGCACATGGAACGAGGGCAGCACGCAGGAGCTGGCGAGGGCTGTGGTGGATGAGGCGATCCGCCGTCGCTCCGAAGTCCGCGACGACGATATTACCGCCGTTGCCATGCGCCTGACCGACGTGTGACGTTTTGACGGGGCAATGCCGATTCGTGCGGTATTGCCCCGTGACATGAAGCTTTGGGAACGGACATATATTTTGGTACATATTTTTCGGAGGTGCCGTATGGGAAAAAAGATGATCGCGCTTTTCGCGGCTGCGGCGCTGGCAGTTTCGGCGCTGTGCGGATGCACTAAGCACAATGCGCGCAAAGAGCTGTGCGCGGATTTCAAGGCGGATTTTACCGCAGAATACCGCGGAATGAAGCTCGCCGGAAAGCTGATGTTCACCCGTCAGGGAGATCTCAGCCTGACGTTTTCTCAGCCGAAAACCCTTGACGGTCTTGACGTTCGCTATCGCAACAACACTCTGAGCCTGAGCCGTGACAGCGCCGTGTGTACCGCCGACGAGGGATATCTGCCTGAGTGCTCCTTTCCGGAAACCGTGCGCAGCGTGCTGAAAGCGGCTGCGCATGGCAACGCGAAGCCCGTCGAACGCGGCGGCGAAACGGTGTATCGTCTGAGCAGCGCTCAGCTTGACTGCGAGATCACCGCCGATACCGACGGAATGATCGGGACCGTATCCGCAAACGACGGACAACTGCAGCTTTTACTGAGCGGAGCGGAAAGGATCTGAGCAAAACAGCGCCGTAGCCGGAAACGGTATTTACTGTCATAAAGACAACACCAAATGCGTGTCCGAAAATAGTATATAGTAGCTGCATAACCAACGGCTTTCAGCCAATACTATAGACAAATACCTTTGCCGCGCGAAAGCAGGCATTTCGGAGCGTGAAATCAGTGAACATAAAACGCGGAGATATTTATTACGCGGATCTAAGCCCGGTGGTGGGTTCCGAACAGGGCGGGATACGTCCCGTGCTGATCGTGCAGAACAACGTCGGCAACCGCTACAGTCCAACGGTCATAGCGGCGGCGATCACCAGCCGCCAGACAAAGGCGAAGCTGCCCACTCACATTCCGCTGCGTGCAAACGTTACGGGTCTGTCAAGGGACAGCGTGGTGCTTCTTGAGCAGGTGCGCACGATCGACAAACGCAGACTGAAAAGCAAAATGGGTTCGGCGGACGAATCCGCCATGAACGCCGTCAACAACGCCATATCGATTTCATTTGGATTATAGAGGGAACCTCATAACAGAAGGGACTGCCGCCAAATCTTTCGATTTGAGGCAGTCCCTCTGATTTGCTGTTGATTATTGCCATTATTTTACGGTTACCTTACACTGAGCGGTATTGCCTTTATTTCTGTTAAAATACATGACTGCAACGCCTGCCAGCAGGATGACCAGTGCGCCGAGCGTGATCGTCGCCATGTCGTCACCCGTGGCGACGGCGCCGTTGCTGCTGTTCGTGCCGGAGGTGTTCTTTCCCGTCGTATCTTTGGCGGCGGAATCTTCGGACGCGGAACCAATGGCGGCGGAATGAACAGACGCGGAATTTATGGCAGAGGAAGTCTTGTCCTCGGAGGGCTCGTCGGGAGTACATTTCATCTCGCTGCCGTCAGTATCATCGGTCAGAAGCAGATCCAATTCGCGGAAGAACTCGATCACTACGCCGTCGTTAGTGGTGATTTTGCCTTTGATGAAGTTCCTGCCAAAGCCATCGGGCGGATTATACCCATGCCAAGTATTATATTCGATCACCGCGTTATTATGATCAAAGGTCTCATATTTTTCCTCGATTTCGTTGTAAAGCGTGACTGCGTCATTCGGCATCGGCTTGAGCAGGCGGAAGGAGGTGCCGATGTAAAGCGCGTCTTTGTATAACTCAAAATCCACTCCCTGCTGCAGCGTCAGCGGTACGTTGAGGGCAAATTCATCGTAGCACTCCGACTTACCCATCTTTTCGTTTGATATAACGGTAACGGTCGTGGGCACCTGTAGATGATAAATTCCGTATTCATCCCACTCCTCGATCGTCAACACCGCAGGCACCTGCGTCGTTTGATAAAGCACCGTGTCTATTTTGCAGTCGTAATAAAAAGTACCGTAAGTCGTTTCCTTAGTAAACGTCTTGCCGGTGGCGGTATCGAGCATCGTCAGCTTGATCGGCGATTGCGTAAAGCCAAGTGAATAATACACCTTCCCGAACTCATCATGTTCCAAATACGCGCCATCGAACGAGGTTTCCGCAGCCGTATCGTCGGAAATCACTTGATAGCGTCCGGCTTGAGGCGTATCCTCCGTCGCCGGCGTCACCGCCGCCACAGTCGCCGCGTTGCCAAACAGCAAGGTACTCGCCAGTAAGCAGGCTGTAATGATTTTTTTCATGATAATCTCTCCTTTTCTGATATAAAATCTCCTTTTATCCAAATTATAGCATGATGATATGATTTTGTCAATCCGGTAGTAGGATACTCAAACGTGAATTTGATTTTGAAATAATGCTGTAACACAATGACAAACGACAATAATTGTAAGGACGACCCTTGCGCGTCCGAGGCAGCGTGCCGCTGTTGTCAGCTCGCGGACTATGGAGCGTTGAGAAAATTAACGTCGCCGTTACGCGAGAAACGATCAATGTATTTAAGGCAACACCGCACAATTCAAGGCGCCCGGCTTGCTTGAATCTTATTCCGTCAGCTTGCCCAAAAAATCTCGGCAAGGCGACAGCCTTACCTCTTAACATATGGGCGCGCCGCGGTTGCATCATTAAATGTTCTGCTTCTATCAACATGCGGACTGAAAAAAGGGGGCTTAGGGGGCTTGTGATGCAAGTCCCCTCTGATTTGCTGTTGATCAACGATATTATTTTACGGTTACCTTACACTGAGCGGTTTTGCCGTTGTATAGGGTGATTTTTACATATGTCGTGCCTGTGCCGACCGCTTTGACTGCGGCTTTGTTGCCGCTGCCCTTTGTAACTTTCGCTACTTTTGTATTGGCGCTCGACCATTTCAGGTTGGAGGCGTTCGCGTAGCTGCCGCTGTTTGTGACCTCACTGACAGTGCGGCTCTGTCCTTTTTTCAGCGTGAAACTCGTATTGCTGAGCTTAACAGACGTCGGAGCGGACTTTACGGTTACCTTGCAGGTCGCGGTTTTGCCGTTGTAGGTACGAACCGTTATATTCGCCGTACCCGCGCCGATAGCTTTCAGCACGGCTTTGTTGGTGCCCGCCTGTTTTGAAACGGTAACGACTTTTGTGTTGCTGCTTGACCATCTCAGATTGGCGGCGTTCGCGTAGCTGCCGCTGTTTGTACATTCGCTTACGGTGAGCTTCTCTCCCTTGCCAAGCGTGAGGCTTACGGGATTGATTTTAATCGAAGCGGGAGCTTCTTTTACGGTAACACAGCAAATCGCGAAATATCCGTTGTCGGTAACAGCGACTACTTTAGCGGTACCCGGAAGCCTGCCTGTAACTCTGCCGTTATTGTCAACGACCGCAACGTTCGGATTCATGCTTACCCATGCGATCCTTTGCTTTAAATAATCGGACGGAACGTAGGAATAAACGGATTCAACAATAAGTCCGTAGCTTTCACCGCCGCCCAAACTCAGAGAGCCGCGATTTAGTTTGATATCATCTATGCGATATTTGGGTGTGTACAACAAAGATTCAAGTTCGTTCCAGTCGCGGCTTCTGCCTGATTCGCGGACAGCTTTTTTTACCTCAATAATACTTAACCCGAGCATTATTGCGGTGTGGTCAATGGTTTGCTGTTTGGATTTGCCGTTAAATTTTATCGCGTTGTCAAGTCCTCTCTTTCCCTTATCCTTAAGGAAGGTCAAAAACAGGTCGTACTTGGATTGTCCGGGAATAAGCACATCACCGACAACGTTGCCGACAGAAGTGATATCAAGAGGAACGCCCCATCTGTTAGGATCGGCGTTTTTCCACTTTACTCTCCGGTTCATTTTTTGGGAGTCTACGGTGTTTTCAAGCTTATCGTTTTCGCCTGTGCAGTACGCGGTATCTCCCAGACATGGATTGCCGATTAACAAATCACAGGTTTGAAGCTCCGAATTTGTCAGAAAGATACAAGCGTAGTTCTTGCTGTCGGACATAGGATAAGCTGACATATCAAATGACCATAAACCGCTGCCTTCATTCGTCATCTTACCCCTTTTGGAATTCCATTTAATGATAACATCGCCGCCAACCTCATATAGATAAAGGCGAATATCCCAATAGTTGTTCCAGAAGGACGGAGCCTTAAAATAAATCTTTGAATCGGAGCCTGAGGCGGATTCGGTCAAGGAAACCTCCGCGGCAGCCGCAGAAAAGGGAAGCGCGGATGTCAGCATAACAAACGCCAGTATTACGGCTGCTAATTGTTTGAGTCGTTTTTGAGTTTTCATAGTATCAGCCCCTTAAAAAACATTAAACACGATTTTTAAAATATACATATACTCCTGCGACCGCCGCTGTTAAGGTTACTATCAGAGCTATCCACAACGCTCCCGATTCGCCTGTAGCGATAACATCATTAGCATTTTTGACCGCGGCGACGGAATCCTTGGCGCTTTCGGGCGTCGCCTGATCGCGTGTCGCGGGCTTGGCAGCTGCCGTGGGCTTGGTAACCGCCTCGGTCGGCTGCGGTTTGCCGTCGGAAGCGTATCCTCCCGGCTCGGTCGTCTTAGGCGCGATGCGGTCAAAGTGCATGACCGTATCGATCTCGGCTAACAGCGCGTCGTCGATCAAACCGTTTTTATATGCGTCGGATAATTCGGTGAACACGCCGTCTTTGTACAAGCGAACCTGACGTTCGCCGTGTGTGTAAACGTAATCTCCCATCGGACTGTAGTAGAGAACATCATCGTAACACCATTCGGGTTCTTTCACAAACACCAGCTTCATGCCGTTGCTCAGGTTTAAAAACAGGAGCACAGTGTAGTCCTCCGGATCGCCCGACGTGTTGTACTGCGCCTTGAAATCACGCGCGATCTTCAGCTTTTCCGCGTCGTCAAGCGGCAGGGAGAAGTTGGGGTAATCGTCAAAATCACGCTCCGTATAGATTATATGATCCATGAACGAATCGTCTGAGGGCGTATGGCGGACAATGTTCAAAACCGTAGCCAGTTCATCAAGATCGGCGTCTTTGATCAGGCCGTCCGCGTAAGCGTCGGGTATTTCCGTAAACGTACCGTTCTTATACAATAACGGATACGGGTAAGCGTACGTGTATTGGTATTCTCCCATGTTGGAATACATGCAGACTGACGGATAACAATGTTCTCCGGGAGTTTCAACATACACAAGCTTCATGCCATTGCTCATTTCCAAAAAGCACTGCACCGTATAGTCCTCAGGTTTTCCGTCTTTATTATTAAACTGCTTTTGGTAATCGCGCACGATTTGCAGCTCTTCCTTTTTGTCAAGCTCTACACACTTTTCAGGCAGTGCGAAGGGATCTTTCTCCGGGATATCCTCCTGGTCCGGGGTCGCGCTGCCGGCTTTGGCAGAGTAGTCCGCGCCGTCGGGTAAATAGCCCTGTGTTTCATACGCCGCCGCGGGCACGCAGGCAAAAACGCTCGTCAATAAGCCTATGATACAAATAATAACCGCTGTTTTTTTCATTTATGCTCTCTCCTTAAATCGTTATATTAACTGATTGTTTCCCCGAAAGGATTTGGGTCACTGTTTTGGTGACCGGTTCGCCGTCCGCTGTTTTTCCGGCAAACGTGAAGGTATAGGTGCAGCCGGACGGAATATATTTGCGGCAATCGTACAAATTGAACCGGACAGTTTTTTCTCCGTTTTCTCCGTCGGTAAGCATACGCGAAACAACGCCGTCGATTTTTTTGTCGGCAGGCGCATAGTATGATGAAATCTCGCACAGTATATTCCCGTTTACGTTGTACGGACTGTCCGCCGCCGTGCGCACCGTAATTGTGCCGGTATATAGCTCGCTGACTTTCAGCATATCGGGGGGGATTTCAACCTCGCGAGCCGATTCGTTTCGAGCGGAAGCAGAGTTGCTTCCACCGGAAGACGAGCTGTCGGAAGCGGAAGCCGGATAGATATCGTTTTCCATGATTTCCCATGAATCGGAAAGCTGATATCTTTCCTCACTGTAGGGATATTGTGTGCCGTTGTCCTCAGTGGGTTCGGTTTTTTTCTCGGCAGGAACGGTATTTGCTCTCGCTTCGGCAGAGGCTTCGGTAGGCTTGGGCTGTGTAGGCTCCGGCTCTGTAGGCGGTTCCTCGGTCGGTTTGGCAGTCGGTGTTGTCGGGTGAGTTTCTGTTGGCTTGACTTTTGTTGAAGCTTCTGTCGGAGCTTCCGTTGACTTTGTAACAGTCTGCGGCTTAACGGGAACAGGGGATTGAGGCGAAATCGGAGCCTGACTTGTAAAGATGACCGCGAATACGGTCACCGCCACAGCCAGCACTACGCCTGCCGCGGAGCCTATCACATAGGGGCGCAGATACAAAGGCTTTTTCTTCGGCTTTGCATTCAGAGCTTTTTCGATCCAGCTTTCGGGTACTTCAAAGTTCTTTGCAGCGTTAAAATTCACCTTTTTCATTTTTCGTCACCTCCGTAAACGGCTTTGAGCATATCTCTTCCGCGTTTAAGCATGACCTTGACAGTGTTTGGATTTCTGCCCAACAGCCGCGCGATCTCGTCGACCTTGCACCCCTCGCAGTAATGAAGGTACAATATCTCGCGGTAATCGGGCTTGAGCTTCATAAGCGCCCACGAAACGTCCAGCGTATCGTCCGACTGACAATACGACGGTTCTTCCGTAACTTCTTCAAACGACACTGTGCGCCTGTTCTTTTTGCGCAGATTGTGACACTCGTTAACCGCCACGCGCAGCAGCCAGTTTTTTAAATGGTTCTCATCGCTGAGCTTCGGCTGCTTTGTCAACAGCTTGACAAAGGTGTTTTGAAAGCAGTCCTCCGCGTCGGCGTGGTTTTGAAGCTGCATCATGCAGACGCCTGCCACAGCCTGCGCAAATTCACGCAGAACTTCCTCATATGTATAGCCTGCGTACAGCGCCGATTTTGCCATTCCTCTCTCTCCCCTCTATAAAATATAACAATTCAGAACTCCGTTTGGTTACAATAAATTTTTTCCAAAAATATAAAGAGGTCGTTTTGCCGACCCCTTTTTCGTTACTGCGCCGCGTTTGCGAACTGCATTTTGATTTCGTTGATCTTGGTCTGTTGTACCTGTTCCGAGGGGTACCAGCCCTTTGCCTGCATTTTGTCATAGGTCTGCTGCTGCATACCGAGCACGGTGTTGAGCGAATCATTGAACGCCGCGCGAACCTCCTGAGTGGAAGCCTCCAGGCTGCCGTGCATAAGCAGGTCGCACGCGCCCTTTTCCAGCATCAGCATGTTTTCCATAAGGTTTCTGTCGTCCATGCCTGTCCTCCTTAGAGCAATTGATACAGATTTTGAAAAATGGTGTGGTGCTGCTGCTCAAGCTGACGGGCGAAGCTTTTTAGCTCGCCGTCTTGAAGCTGCTGCGCCGCGTTGCAGCACTGAGTCTGAAAATGCTGTTCATGACCCAGCGCGTCCTGCACATAGAGCAATTCTTTGTCGGTCATTTATTATCCCTCCCAAATCGAACTGCTTCTATTATGCGCGGATACTCACATATTATACGTATCGGGACAGACCTCTTTGATTTTTTCGCGCAGATTTAAAAAATCGGCAAATGCCTCCGGCTTTTTTCGCGGATCGCGCAGCACCGCGGCAGGGTGGAGCATCGCCGTCATCCAAATACCGCCCTTTTTGAACCAAACTCCGTGCTCGCGTGTGATGCGCAGGTCGGGCTTTATGATGCGGCAGCCGGCGATCCTGCCCAGACAGACGATGATCTTGGGGCGTATCAGACTCACCTGACTGCGCAGCCAGTTTATGCACTGCTCCTGCTCCTCGGGCTTTGGGTCGCGGTTGTGCGGCGGACGGCACTTGACGATATTTGCTATGTAAATATTCGTGTGGCGGTCAAGGTCTACGGCGCAGAGCATTTTGTCGAGCAGGATACCGCCCTTGCCGACAAACGGCTCGCCCTGAAGATCCTCGTTTTCCCCGGGACCTTCGCCGATAAACATCACCTCGGAGTTAGGATTGCCCACGCCTACTACAACGTTTGTGCGTGTTTTGCACAGCTCGCACCGCTGACAGGCAAGACATGCGGCGTTGAGCTCGTCCCAGCTTTGGATCATTTTTTCACCCTCGATCTGAAATATTTTCCCGTATAATGTTGCAAACAGCGCGATTTAGGTGTAAAATATACTTCGGAGTCTGATAATTCCCTGTCGCACAGAAGCGCGGCGGTGGATTTTAGGGGCTCCCTTTATAACCGTGCTGCCGTTCGCACACGGAAATTTTATGAATGGTGGAAAGACAAAATGAAAATCATGGTAGAAACCTCTGCTCATCACGTGCATGTTTGCAGAGACACCCTTGACGTTCTCTTCGGCAAGGATTATCAGTTGACAAACAAAAAGGATTTATCTCAGCCCGGTCAGTTCGCCTGCACCGAAAAGGTGACCGTTGTAGGTCCCAGAGGCGATATGACTATGTCTATCCTCGGTCCCGAACGTCCTGCCGATCAGGTTGAGATCAGCCTGACCGACGCCAGAAAGCTCGGTGTGACCGCTCCCGTAAGAGAATCCGGAGATATCGACGGTACTCCCGGCTGCAAGCTGGTAGGTCCCGAGGGTGAGGTCGAGATAGCTCAGGGCGTTATCGTTGCAAAGCGCCACATCCACTTTGATCCCAAAACCGCCGAGGAATACGGCTTGGAGGACAAGCAGGTAGTTTCCGTCAAGGTCGGCATGGGCACAGGCAGAGAGGTAGTGTTCGGCGACGTTGTGATCCGCGTCAGCACCAAATTCGCGCCTGCTATGCACATCGACACCGATGAAAGCAACGCCGCAGGACTCACAGGAACCTGCGACGGCGAGATTTTAGCATAAAATCCGGTAAAGGCAACACCGCACAATTCAAGGCGCACGACTTGCCTTTTCTTATTCCGTCAGCTTGCCCAAAAAATCTCGGCAAGGCGACAGCCTTACCTCAATTTATTTGTGCAACCTGACGAAAAATCTTACTGCGCAATCCGCATAAAAGACAATCAAACGGCGGCTCCCCGGAGCTGCTGTTTTTTTATTGGTATTTGAAAATCATATCACAAATCCTCCGTTGACGCCCAGCACCTGTCCCGTGATGAACTTGGCGCGGCTTGAGCACAGGAACACAGCCGCGTCGGCGATATCCTTGGGCGTGCCGAGGGCGCCCAGAGGGGTCTCCTCTTTGAGCGCGTCAAGGGTTTCTTCGTCAAAGCCGCTCATCATGTCGGTCATCACCACGCCCGGGGCGATGCAGTTGACGCGTATTCCCGACAGCCCCAGCTCCTTGGCGAGCGCCTTGGTAAAGCCGATGACTCCTGCCTTGGCGGCGCTGTAATGAACCTCGCACGACGCGCCCGTCTGTCCCCACATGGAGCTGACATTCAGGATCACGCCGCTGTGACGGGGGAGCATAAAGCGCTTTACAGCCTCGCGCGAGCAGTAGAACACGCCGTCGAGATCCGTTCCGGTCATCGAGCGCCAGTCGTCGTCGGTGATATCGACAAACAGCTTTTGCTGCGCGATACCTGCGTTGTTTACCAGTATGTCCAAAGCGCCGAGCTGTCTCTCGATCTCATCAAACATAGAGCGGACGCTGCCGCTGTCTGCGACGTCCGCCTGAACCGGCACGGCGTCTGCTCCGTAGCTCTCGCGCAGGATACCGGCGAGGCGTTCGGCTTTTTCCCGGCTCTTGCGGTAATGCACAGCGACATTGCAGCCTGTTTGCGCAAAGGCGACGCAGATCGCGGAACCGATGCCGCCTGCGCCGCCTGTGACCAATACGTTCCTGCGCATTACTTTTTCTTGAAGCCGTCTTTCAGGCTGACGCTGCGGTTGAACACCAAATGTCCGGGAGCGCTGTCCTTGTTGTCAACGCAGAAGTAGCCCAGCCGCATGAACTGGAAGCTCTTTGGAGCGGCTGCGGATTCAAGACCGCGTTCCGCCTTGCAGCCCGTGAGCACTTCGAGCGACTGCGGATTGAGATAATCCAAAAAGTCGCGGTCGCCGACGTCGGGATCGGGTACGGTAAAGAGATTGTCGTACAGCCTCACCTCAGCCTCGGCGCAGTTGTTCGCGTCCACCCAGTGGATGGTGCCGCGCACCTTTCTTCCGTCGGGTGTGTTTCCGCCGCGTGTCAGCGGATCGTACTCGGCGTAGACCTCGACGACATTGCCGTCATCGTCCTTTTTGCAGCCGGTACACTTTACGATATATGTGGATTTCAGGCGCACCTCGTTGCCGGGGTACAGGCGCTGGTATTTTTTAATTGGAACCTCCATGAAGTCCTCAGCCTCTATCCAGCACTCGCGCGAGAAGGTGACGGTTCTTGTGCCGTCCTCGGGGCGGTTGGGGTTGTTTTCAACCTCGAACTCCTCGGTCTTGTCCTCGGGATAGTTGGTGATTATCAGCTTGACGGGGTGAAGCACGCACATCACGCGCGCGGCGGATTCGTTGAGGTCGTCGCGCAGGCAGTGCTCCAAAAAGCTGTACTCAACAATGGAGTTGACCTTTGACACGCCGATCTGGTCGATAAACGAGCGGATGGATTTGGGCGTGTAGCCGCGTCTGCGCAGACCGCAGAGGGTTGGCATACGGGGATCGTCCCAGCCGCTGACGTGACCCTCTTCCACAAGCGCACGAAGTCTGCGCTTGCTCATCACGGTGTTGTTGATACCCAGCCGTGCAAACTCGATCTGGCGGGGCTTTGCAGGCGCGGAGATGTTCTCGATGACCCAGTCGTACAGCGGACGGTGTGCCTCAAACTCCAGCGAGCAAAGGCTGTGGGTGATGCCCTCAAGCGCGTCCTCGATGGGGTGCGCAAAGTCGTACATGGGATAAATGCACCATTTGTCGCCCGTGCGGTGGTGGTGCATGCGGTTAATTCGGTAGATAACGGGGTCGCGCATGTTGAAGTTGCCCGACGCGAGGTCGATTTTGGCGCGAAGTGTCATGCTTCCGTCCTCAAATTCGCCGTTTCTCATGCGCTCGAACAGGTCGAGGCTCTCTTCGATTGGACGGTCGCGGTAGGGTGATTTGGCAGGGGTCTGTGTGTCGCCGCGGTACTCGCGCATCTGCTCGGGTGTCAGCTCGCAAACGTAGGCAAGCCCCTTTTGGATAAGCTCCACCGCAAAGTCGTACATCTGCTCAAAATACTGCGACGCGTAATAGAAGCGGTCGTCCCAGCGGAAGCCCAGCCACTCGATGTCCTCCTTGATCGCGTCAACGTACTCCACATCCTCCTTGGTTGGGTTGGTGTCGTCCATGCGCAGGTTGCACAGTCCGTTGAATTTCTCCGCGGTTCCGAAGTTTATGCACACCGCCTTGGCGTGTCCGATGTGAAGATAGCCGTTCGGCTCGGGAGGGAACCGCGTGTGAACGCGCTGCCCCTCAAATCTGCCGCCCTCGGCAATATCCTCTGTTATAAAATCGTGAATGAAGTTACCCTGCATAACTTCGTTGTTGTTATTTTCAGCCATAGTGTTTCCTCTTAATTATTCAGTATTTCCAAGCCCTTTTCAAGTCTTGCAAGCGATTCTTCTCTGCCTAAGATATCCAAGATCTCGATAGCGCCGCCGGGGGTCACGGTCTTTCCTGCGGCGGCTATGCGCACCGGCCACATTACGGTTCCGTTTTTCAGTTCCTTTTCCTTCGCCATGTTTATCAGGCAGTCGTGGATCGGCTCGGCTTCCCACGCGGACAGAGCTTTTAGGCGCTCATATGCCTCGCTGAGCACTCCGGGAGCGTTGTCCAAATTGGTTTTGCTCTTTTTGTTGACAAAGAGCTGCTTGTCGTATTCGGGCAGTGCGGCGAAGAAGTCGATCATTTCGGGTATCTGGGTAAGCTGCGTCACTCGCTTTTGCAGGATCTCCGCGAATTTTTCATACGGCATATCCTTTTCGCCGAACACCTGACGGTAATACGGCATGGCGGCGGCGGTGAATTCATCGGCGCTCATCGCTTTTATGTACTCGCCGTTGAACCAGCTCAGCTTGTCGTAGTCGAACACGGCAGGGGATTTGCTGATACCGTCGATCGAAAACGCCTGCTCCAGCTCGCCGAGGGTGAATATCTCCGTGTTGTCCTTGGGACACCAGCCCAGCAGGGCGATGTAGTTGATGATCGCCTGCGGCAGATAGCCGTCCTCTATCAGGTCATAGAAGCCCGTAGCGCCGTGGCGCTTCGAGAGCTTCGACACGTTGCCGTCCTCGTCCTTGCCCATGATCAGCGGCAGGTGGATATATGTGGGGATCTCCCAGCCGAACGCCTCATACAGCAGATTGTATTTGGGAGTGGAGCTCAGGTATTCCGAGCCGCGCACCACGTGGGTGATGCCCATGGTGTGGTCGTCGATGACGTTGGCGAAGTTATAGGTAGGATAGCCGTCGGTCTTTATCAGGATCTGATCCTGCAGCTCGCTGTTCTCTACGGTGATATCGCCGAACACCGCGTCGGAAAAGGTCGTGCTGCCCTCGAGCGGCATTTTTTGACGGATCACATAGGGAGTGCCCTCAGCCAAAAGGCGGTCGATCTCCTCCTGCGGCAGATCGCGGCAGTGACGGTCGTAGCCGCCGCCGGCGCTCTCGCTCTGGATCGCTTCAAGGCGCTCCTTTGTGCAGAAGCAGCGGTAAGCCTTGCCCTCGTTTATCAGCTGCTCGGCATAGGGAAGGTACATATCTCTGCGCTCGCTCTGTACATAGGGACCGAAGTCTCCGCCGACGTCGGGACCTTCGTCGTGTTTCAGTCCCGCAAGTTTAAGCGTGTTATAGATAAAGTCCACCGCGCCCTCGACCAGGCGTTCGCGGTCGGTGTCCTCGATGCGAAGAATGAATTTTCCGCCCTGCGATTTTGCGACAAGGTATTCATACAGCGCGGTTCTCAGATTTCCCACATGCATAAAGCCCGTAGGACTGGGAGCATAGCGGGTTCTGACGGTTTTTTCAGCCATAAAATCACCATCCAAAGTATTGTGGGAACCATCAGGCTCCCTTATCCAATTGATTATACCACAAAGCGGTTCGTTTTTCAATAAAAAAATAACGGCAGACTGCAAAAGCAATTGCAAACCCACGCGGCGTATGTTATTATATAACTGTGATATTATGGCAACACCGCACAATTCAAGGCGCCCGGCTTGCTTGAATCTTATTCCGTCAGCTTGCCCAAAAAATCTCGGCAAGGCGACAGCCTTACCTCAATTCCCAAATCAAAGGAGCGATACTATGATTCATTGTCCGTCCTGCGGCTCGGGACTGCGCTTTGACATCGCGTCGCAGAAAACCTGCTGCGACCACTGCCGAAGCTTTTTTGAGCCGGAAGCGCTGCCCGACAGCGTATATGACGACGCGGAGACCGAAAAGGTCTTTGACAGCTTCCGCGTGATCTGCCCCGACTGCGGCGCGGAGCTGGTGACCACCGACCCCAACGACGCCGTGGGCTTTTGCCCTTACTGCGGCGGCGCGTCGGTGATCTATGATAAACTTCGCAAAGAGTGGGCGCCGAACGGGATCATCCCGTTTTCCGTCACAAAGGAGCAGTGCAGGGAGCTGTATTCAAAAGAGGTAAAGAAACAGTGGTTCGTGTCGCGCAAATACCGCGATCCGAAGCTTATCGAGAGCTTTCGCGGAATATATATGCCGTATAGCAGCTACCAAAACAGGGTGCAGGGACTCATTCAGCTTCGCGCGCACGGCAGGGAATACGACGAGGGCAACTACCGCTACTCCACCGATCATTTTATTGTAACAGCGAACGCCGACTACACGGTGAAGGATTCCTCGATGCACGAGGCTTCCGTCGCCTTTGACGACCACCTCAGCGACAGGATCGCTCCGTATGACGAAAAGGCTCTGCGCCGATTTACACCCGGTTATCTCTGCGGCTTTTACGCCGAAACGGGCGATTTGGACGGAGACGAATACGCTTATGCTTCGGGCGAGACCGTAAGAAGCAGCATGTATAACGCCCTAAACGGCGACAAGGTGTTTCACGGAGTGATGAAGGAGCAGAACCTGACGCTTGACAAGGCAAGCGACGACCATATCCCGTTCAAGCCGGAGTCCGCCGAACGCAGGCTTTACCCGGTTTGGTTTATGAGCTACCGTCGCGGAAACAAAATCACCTACGCAACCGTCAACGGACAGACCGGCAAGGTCGCCGCCGATCTGCCGCTCAGTCCTCTGAGGATCCTTTTGACGGCGCTTGGACTGTTCGCAGTGCTGTTCGGTCTGATGCTGCTGCTTATAAACGTTTTGCCCACCGTTCCTGCCACCACCGTGAACGGCGTGAGCGCTATGCTCTCGCTGACGGGCATGTATATCATTCAGCACTCGTTTATCCGCACCGTCGGAAAAACGCTGCGCGCACCCGAAATGGACTGCAAGATCCCACTCGCCTTTATCGTATCCGCAATACTGATGACTGTCGGCGTGGTTTTGGCGACGACCGACGGCACCTATGAACAGGACCGCTACGCAATGGGTATGCTTGCAATGATGGTGGGACTCATCGTCAACATCGTGCAGCATGTCAAGCAGAAAAAATATACGAATGTGATCAAGCATTTGACTCTCACCACGCCGTCCATGCAGCAAAACGGCATACTTGCGGAGGCAAAAAGCTTCCGCGTGATCAACGGTATCTACCGCGTGCTGATGTATATCGCCGTGTTTATCTGTATCCTCGTTATTTCCGCGGATACTGCGGCAAAGTCTTTGTATTTCGCTTTGGCGGCTGTGAACGCCGCGGCTATGTTCGGACTCGCGCTGCTGCACATTTTCTTCCAGAAAAAGGTCGCTATGCGCCGTCCGCCTCAGTTCAACAAGAAGGGAGCGGCGTATGATGAAAAATAAGCTGAGAAAACCGCTCTGCATTTGTCTGATATTTATTGTACTTACCGCCGCGTTCACCTTTTCGGCAAACGCCGCCGATGATGCTACGCGATATCAAAACAGCGAAACGGGTTACCGTGCAGTGATCATCGACGAGCTCGATCTGCTGACGGACTCGGAGGAGTCGCAGCTCGCCTTGGACATGGCGCCGATAACCGCCTACGGCAATATCGCCTTTTGGACAACCATGGAGCAGACTTCAAATGAGATAGATTCGGCGAGACTGAAACGCAAAGAGCTGTTCGGATTTTCAAGCGCGGGTATTTTCGCCGTCAACATGAGCGTTAAAAAGCTGACGATCCAAAGCTACGGCGATATCAACAGTGTGATAACCGATTCCTATGCGCGTTCCATTACCGACAATGTAAAAAACTACGCTTCCACAGGGGATTATTACACCTGCGCGCAAATGGCTTTTCAGCAGATCTACACCAAGCTTGACGGCGGCACGATCAGCGAGCCGCTGAAGGTCACGGGCTGCGTTGTGTTCGCGGTGATGATCGCTCTGATTTTGGCGCTGGGGATAGCCTTTTCACCCCGCTTCAATCCTCTGCTAAAGGATGCCGAAATACAGTATCCTTCGCGCGCGAGGGCAAAGGGAAGCGTGAGCGAGGTCACGAATATCGCCTTCGTAGGAAAGACCACGACATACCGTCCGCCGCGACCCGTATACATTCCGAGCGGAAGCTCCGGCGGATCAAGCTGCTCGAGCTGTTCGAGCGGATCAAGTTGCTCAAGCTGTTCGAGCGGTTCAAGCTGTTCGAGCTGCGGAGGCGGCGGCTGCGGCAGCGGCGGAAGCTCCTCGTTTTAAGCTATGGAAGAGTATCTTTACGAGGGCTGCTTCACGCTGCAGTGGCACATCACCCACCGCTGCAACCTGCGCTGCGCCCACTGCTATCAGGATGACTACAGCGCCTTTGAGTCACGCGATACCATGACGGATGTACTCGATCAGTTTCAGGCGCTGCTGCGCGAGTACCGGCTCAGAGGACATATCAACGTCACGGGAGGCGAACCGCTGACCCATCCCGATTTGTTTTGGCTGCTGCGCGAGATCAACGACCGTCACATCTCCTCGGGCGTGCTCACGAACGGCACCCTCGTCGGACTGCGCGAGGCAAGGCTTTTTCGCGCCTGCGGCGTGGATTACGTGCAGATAAGCCTTGACGGTTTGGAAAAAACTCACGACGCGATCAGGGGAGAGGGAAGCTACGCGCGCGCACTCAGGGGGATAAACGCGCTCAAAGCGCAGGGGCTGTTCACCAGCGTCTCGTTTACCGCACAGCGCGGCAACCTGCGCGACCTGCCCGGGTTGGCGCGCGTCTGTGAAAAGGCAGGCGTTGACAAGCTGTGGTTCGACCGGGTGGTAATCCCTGCCGACGAAGATCCAAAGGGACTGTCGCTTGACAAAAAGGACTTTCAAAAGCTGATAAAAACCGCCGCGCGGCTAAACCGCAGCGGAAAGGTCTTTTGCGGAAGGGCTTTGCAGTTTATCCCTTGCCGCCGCAAGAATATCTACCGCTGTTCGGCAGGCGATTCGCTGCTGGTGCTGCTGGCTGACGGCTCCGTTATGCCGTGCCGCAGACTGCCGTTAATCGCCGGCAATGCGCATGACAGCACTCTGCTCAGCATCTACCGCGATTCTCCCGTTATGATCTCGCTTCGTGAAACGGGAGTGCCGCAGGAATGCAGGGGCTGCCGCTACTCGGAGGACTGCCGCGGCGGCGCGAAGTGCGCGGCATACGCGCGTTTCGGCAGATACGATATCCCCGACCCCGACTGTCCGCTGTTAAGGCAAAGTCATCGAGGAAATCTCTGACAATTTCTTAAGGCAGTACCGCGCGTTGATTTACGCGGTACTGCCTTTACAGTTTGCTTTATTCATTCACCTTTGAAAAGAGGAAGGAATTTGATTCATTGTTGTAGTTGAGCGTAAGGGTCATCAGTCCTCCGCTGTAGTCAAGCTTTAGCGCCTGACCGCCGTAGGTGACGTCCACCGAGGTCTCGTTGAACACATACTCGCCCTCGTTTCGTATTCCGCCAAGCACCAAAATGCATTTGCCGCTCCTCTCAAACGTCAGGCTGAACTCCTTGTCTTCCTTTTTTATTTCGCTGTACGCGACCGAGCTGCCGCCGATGGTCACGGTGGTCGGCACCCACTTGCCGACGATCTCCTGATTATTGTCGTCGGAACAGCCTGCCAAGCCGCAAAGCATTGCCGCGCAAAGCAGAAGTCCGATCAGTTTTTTTACCATATGATTATCTCCAAAGAAAAAAGATACGACACTATTTTATCACTGTCGGGCTGATTCGTCAATTATGATTATACACAAAGATTACCCGCATCAAAGAAAAAAACCTGTTTTTCAGCCGATTCTTGCAGGAGAGAGGATATAAATCTTTCAAAAATCATTTTATGATTCTTTGTTAGAATTATAGGCAGTGTATTTTGCATGTTTCACAAAATAATACTGCAACACAGGTTTTATTTGACTTGCAAATCCCCATATATAATGGTATAATACACTTTGAGGTTACCATTTGGGTATCATCAGCCGCTGTTGCGGCAAGTATATAGATAAGGAGTTATGTATATGTCAACAAAAGCTTATTACCCCTTAAACGAGATCGGCAAGGGCAAGGTCGGTTTCTCTAAGACCAGAGCGATCATCGAGGCTGCTTTCTACGGCAACAACGTCGTTAAGGTGAACACCTTGAAGGAAGCCTACAATCTCGCTAAGAATTCTCCCGGCACGATCGTGACCGACATGCCCGTTTACCGCGGCGAGGAATTCGGTCTGGACGCAGACGCAAAGGTGCTGCTGTTCAACGACGGCGCTATCACAGGCCGTTACGCGACCGCACGCCGCATCGCCGGCGAACCCGGCGTTGACTGCGAAGCGCTTGACAAGGTTGTAATGGACGCTGTTTACAGCGCACGCTACAAGAAGCTCTATCACGCTACCTGCTTTGCGGGTCTTGACGAGGAATTCATGGTGAAGGTTCACCTGCTGATCCCCGAGGGCGAAGAAAATATCATGTACAACTGGATGCTCAACTTCCAGTATATGTCCGACGATTATGTAAAGATGTACAAGAACTCAAAGCCCGTCGGCGACGGCAACGAGCCCGACATCTATATCTTCTCCGATCCCCAGTGGACTCCCGTTGAGAACCCGGGCGTAAGCTTCGACTGCCTGTCCGATCCTGCCAAAAAGACCCTGTGCTACTTCAACACCGACACTAACTGCGCGGCTATTCTCGGCATGAGATACTTCGGCGAGCACAAGAAGGGCACCCTGACCATGGTTTGGGCAATGGCTAACCGCAACGGTTACGCTTCCTGCCACGGCGGTCAGAAGGAATACACCCTTCCCGACGGCAGCAAGTATGTCGCTTCCGTTTACGGTCTGTCAGGCTCCGGTAAATCCACACTTACCCACGCAAAGCACGGCGGCAAGTACGAGATCAAGGTGCTCCACGACGACGCGTTCATCATCAACACCGACACCTGCGCGTCCATCGCGATCGAGCCCACCTACTTTGATAAAACAGCCGACTATCCCACAGGCTGCCCCGACAACAAGTATCTTCTCACCGTTCAGAACTGCTCCGCTACACTGGACGAGGACGGCAAGATCCAGATCGTTACCGAGGATATCCGCAACGGCAACGGAAGAGCGATCAAGTCAAAGCTCTGGTCACCCAACCGTGTTGACAAGATCGAAGCACCCGTAAACGCTATCTTCTGGATCATGAAGGATCCCACCATTCCTCCCGTTGTAAAGCTCAAGGGAGCTTCTCTGGCTTCCGTCATGGGCGCTACTCTGGCTACAAAGCGTTCCTCCGCAGAGCGTTTGGCTCCCGGCGTTGACCCCAACAAGCTCGTTGTTGTCCCCTACGCAAACCCCTTCAGAACCTATCCGCTGGCTAACGATTACGCCAAGTTCAAGAAGCTCGTTGAGGAAAAGAACGTTGACTGCTACATCGTCAACACAGGCGACTTCATGGGCAAAAAGGTTCAGCCCAAGGACACCTTAGGCATACTCGAGGCTATCGTTGAGGGCAAGGCTGAGTTCAAGAAGTGGGGTCCCTTCTCCGACATCGAGATCATGGATTGGGAAGGCTTTGTACCCGACATGAACGACGCTGAGTATGTATCTCAGCTCAAGGCGAGAATGAACGACCGCGTAAACGAGATCAAGGCGTTCGGCGAAGAAAAGGGCGGTTACGACAAGCTCCCCGACGACGCTCTCGAAGCTATCCAGAAGGTCGTAGACGAGCTGGGCTGAGTCATTTAGAGCGCCGGCCGAAATTATCTTTCCCATAATGATTCCCTGTCGTGCTGATGTGCGGCAGGGAAATAGTATTAGGTGGAAAACGCATCATAAAAGGAGGTTTTAGAATGAAACATACGAAATTGTTATCCGCCGTTATGGCAGCGATCGTGACTGTCTCCGCTATGACAGTATGTCTGCCGTCTGTGTCAGCATATGAAAACTATCAGGATCCGACGGGACACTGCACTGAAACAGACACTTATCCCGTCGAGGATTATACATACGATCCATACGATCTATACGGTTCTACCAATCACTGCACCGATTGGGAGGATTATTATTTGTACATGGAATCGAATTACTGCGAAGACAACAATTATTATTCGGGTTCCTTGTACGGTACCCATGAATTAACGTTTACTGCGCCCGAGGATTTGGAGATCGTCAGTTTCAAATTCACGCTTTATCATGAAGATCCGTGCGTTTCGTTAATCAGCTACGCTCCGTTTACCGACATGGACTGCGAAGAGCAGAACGATACGCGCATGCTGACGGGCAGCTTTGCTTCAACTAAAGCCGTGACGGTCAAAAAGGGTCAGCCGCTGCTGACTGCGGATGTTAAGGTAAGTGTAGCTGATGCTTACTTCTTTAACGACAGCGGTTTTCGGACTACCGTGTATTTTGAAGTTGAAGAATTACAGGTCGTTACCGCCGAAGGCTACAAGGTGATAATCGGCGATGAGGACACCACCGCTCCTGCCGGGGATCCCTATGGTCCCACCGATCACTGCACAACCGACCCCGTGCCCACTTCGGTTCCCGGTGAGTCTTTCGATCCGCTGATCGCCACCACAACGCCCGGCATTCCTCCGGTTTCCGTTGTTATCGGCGACGTTGATCACAACGGCTCCGTGAACATTGACGACGCCACAACGCTTCAAAGACATATCGCGGCTTTCAAAAACGCAGACGGCACGCCGATCGTTGATGAAACCGATCCTGCGCAGATGGCGGTTGCCGACGTCAACAGCGACGGCGTCATCAGCGTAAAAGACGTAACCATGATCCAGCGTTATCTTGCCGGTATCATTGAAAAGCTCGGATAAATAAAACTATAGAAAACAGAAAACGCAGAGGCGAAAATGCCTCTGCGTTTTTGCATGTTACGGTTTGTATCGGTATATCAGGAGTCGGTAAACAGTTTGCCCGATTAACGGTTTCATCAGTGCTGACGGTAACCGCCGCCATGCAGCTGAAAACCGGCAATGAACGTCAGCTAAAGGCTGTTGAGCTGCGTGTCTTTTCACGATGATCTCCCGAAATATGTGTTGTTGTCTTAGTCGAACGTACAGGGAGTATATTCGATCTCACCCAAATTGTTGACGGTATATTCGGAATCGGTCAAATAATAAGCCGATTGTGTGAAATCGGTTATCATCGAGGTTTGACCGTCTTTGCCGTCGCAGATAACCAGTCCGGTCACATTTTTGGGAACCTTGATCCGGTAAATCTCCTCGCCGTAGTCGTTTAACATATAGACGGTCTGCTTTGCTCCCGGCCAATCCTGACTGACAACGCCCTTTTCATTATACATGATAACATACACTTCGTTCCAGTTCAGGGAATTCGCGAAAAGGAATTCCGACTTAGGGGTATCCTTAAAGGGCACAAGCGCCGGAACCTGCTGACCGAATTCGTCTGTGACGGTTTTTTCGGGATCCAAATAGTATCCGCCGCCCTCGGGATAAAAATCGGTGATAGTGATCGTCTGGTTACGATTTTTTCCGTCATTCAAAATAACGCCCTTTGTATCATAATACGGAACAGTGACCTTATATATGTCGTTACCGCCGGCAGTGCTTGTGATATCGGTAAGCTTTGTACCGGGCCATGCCCCCAGAAGATCGGCGCCGCTTTCGTCCCATGCGTAAGCGTAAACCTCGTCCCACTTCATGGTGTTTTCAAACAGGAATTCGGGATCCTCAGGCGGAGGCGCCCAGTGGGTAGCTACGTCGTTCAGGATTTCTCTCGGTGTTTCAGAATAAGGATCTACCATGATCGCGTACTCGGTTGACCACAGGGGATCAAACTTGATTTCAGGGGTATGCTTGCTGCCGTCTGCGCTGACAGCGCTCAAAGAAAATGCGTCCTCGGGGATCTTTACGCTGTATGTATCCCAGCCGAAAACTGTTTTGTCGGTGTAGGATATGCTGACTCCCGGCAAAACGCGGTTGCCCTTGTCGCGCGCGATTATGTTGAAATTGTCCCAGCCGAGAGAATCATAGATGCTATATTCAATGACCTTGAGCAGCTTGCCGTTTTTCACGGGTCTGCCGCAGAAGCTGCCGCTGTGGTTTAATCTTGCGATAAAATACTGAATGAGAGTGGCGTCATTGATTTTTACCTCTTTGCTTTGGTCGGCGTCGGCAGCGTCGGGATTATACGTGTCGGGCACGGACATTTGCGCAAGGTAACGCTGGATCAGGGTAACGTCGTTGATGTCGATCGTATCGTCGCCGTTCGTGTCGCCGATCATGTAACGTTTAAAAATCGCAGGCTCGGGTGTGGGCTCGGGCTCGTCTACGGGCTCTGTCCAGTGCACCGGATCAGTCAGAGGGATGACCTCATAAACCTTTGAACCGTAAATGCTGAGACCGGTTTTTTCCGCGTCCAAATACCAGCCGCTGACGTTGAAATCAGTGATATCGTTGGTTTGGTCGCCGTCGTTGTTGCTGAGTACAATGCCGGACGCGCCTGCGGGGATATTTATGCTGTAAACATCATAGCCGTAGTCGTCCTTGCCGGAGACGTTCAGTTTTTCACCCGGCCAATCTCCCATTATGGAATTGCCGCTTTCGTCCCAAGCGTACTGATAAACATTTTCCCAACCCAGTGTGTTGTAGAAATAGAAAGCGCGGGCAGGAGCAGGAGCTTCCTCAGCGCTTGCAGGGAGTGCCGATATGCAGCTGAACAGCAGCATGATCACCAGCACCGTTGAAATGATTTTTTGTGTTTTTTTCATTGTAAACCTCCTTGGATTTAAGGCAATACCGCATAATTCAGGTGTGCAGTGTTGCCTTAATGTGCATTTATCGCTTTGAGTTCTATTATAGCGCCGCGAGAGGTTTTTTTCAATCTTAAAAATGACTAATAAAAAAAGTCGTTCCTTGTACAGTTTGCCTAATTTTTCCCTATTATTATATAGCTGTTATAAATAATAGGGAATGAGGTCGTGCTCATTCCCTAAAAATCACCCTCCGAAAAACAGGTGCTCGATAAGTATTTTCAAACCGATCAAAATCAAGATCACGCCGCCTGCGATCTCCGCCTTGCTTTTGAGACGGGTGCCGAACACGCTGCCTATCTTTACGCCTGCTGCCGACAGCGCGAAGGTGGTCGCGCCGATCAGGGCGACGGAGGGCAGGATATCCACCGACAGAAACGCGAAGGTCACTCCGACCGCCAGCGCGTCTATGGCGGTCGCCACAGCCAGCGGAAGCATGACCCTCGGCGTGAACGAATCGTTCTGCGCCTCGTCCACGCCGAACGCCTCGCGCAGCATGTTCGCGCCTATAAGCGCAAGCAGCACAAAGGCTATCCAGTGATCCACGCTTTTGATCAGGCTCTCAAACTGTCTGCCGAGCAGCCATCCCAGCAGCGGCATAAGCGCCTGAAATCCGCCGAAATACACGCCGGCGGTCAGGCAGTGGCGCGGTCTGACCTTTCTGACGGACAGTCCCTTGCACACCGACACCGCGAACGCGTCCATGGACAGTCCCACGCCAATAATAAATATTTCCCAATAGCTCATAGCTTTATCCTCACACAAATACCAACTGTACCAAAACCATATAAAAGGCTACGCCCGAAAAAACGCTGATGAGCGTGTTGCGCCGCCATACGTGCAGTCCCAACACCAGCAGCGCCGCCAGCAGCTCGGGTATGCCCCACGGATAGCGAAGCACGCTTACGCCCTTGAAGCAGTACACCACCAGCATACCTATTACAGCATATGGCAGCACACTGCCGAGATATGTTATCACCTTGGGACGTTTTCTGCCCTCGGGAAAGGCTATGAACGGCGAAAAGCGCAAAAAAGCGATGACAACTGCCATCACAGCCACCAAAATCAGCGAATGCTTAACGTCAATCATCACCGCTCACCTCTTTCGACTCGGTTTTGTCCAGACGCCTGCGAAACAGCAGCAGCTCGGCGGCGATAAGCGTCATTGCCGGGATGATGAACAGATCGGCGCCGAAGATCAGCAGACACACCACCGTTGTGGCTATGCCCAGCAGCGCCGGCAGGTGTTCCTTGGTGTTCAGCCACTGCTCGGTCATGATAACGATAAACAGCGCGGTCATCGCAAAGTCGATGCCCTTGCTGTCAAACGGCAGGAACTCGCCCAGCACCGCGCCCAGTGTGCAGCCCGTTATCCAGTAGGAGTGGTTGAGCGCCGTTAAAAAGAAGTAGTAGTTTTTGGGGTTTATGTCGTCCTCCAATTGCGCGGAGCAGACTATGGAATAGGTTTCGTCGGTAAGACCGAATATCATATACGGCTTTCGTATGCCCGTGCCCTTGTATTTGTCCAGCAGAGAAAAGCCGTAGAAAAAATGTCTCGCGTTGATTATGAAGGTCATAACAGCCGTGGTCAAAATCGACGCGCCGCTCGCCAAAAAATCAACCCCGGCATACTGTCCGGAGCCTGCGAACATGGTGCAGCTCATCAGTATAGCCCACCAAAAGCTGTAGCCCTTGCTTTGGAGCATTACGCCAAAGCCCATTCCCAGCGCCAAATATCCTGCCAAAATCGGCAGACTGTCCTTAAACGCCCGTTTCAGGGTTCTTTTTCTCATTGCGTATGCCTCCGTTGTCAAAAAGTGAAAAACTGCGTGGACAGAACCTTGAAATGGTTTTTGTGAAAATCTATCACGCCCTCGCGTTTAAGCTCGCCGAGCGAACGCGACAGCGCTGATCTGTCTACCGCGAGGTAATCCGCCAGATCCTCGCGCGAGAAAGGGATATCAAACTCATAGCTGCGGTTTTTTGCTATGCAAAACTGCAAAAATTTAAGTGCCTTATCGCGGATGCTCCGCTGGTTAAGGCAGTATAAATGGTTTGACAGGTCGCTGAACAAAGCGCGCTGCGCGTTTATCATGTTTACCAACAGACAGTGCTGCAGCATGACTACCTGCTCGTCAGCGACATAGATAGTGTCGCGGTCAAACATGAGTATCAGACTGTCGGTTTTGCCCTCGATCTCCACCAGTGTGTTTTCAAAATCCAAAACCGAGAACAGTGTTCCGCTGCTCTGTGAATCGCTGAGGGATTTGTGAAGCAGACGGTTGCCGGCGTAGTCAACGCCATAGATTATGACCTGCCCCGAAAACACCGCGCCTATGTGGTTGGAGTAATCATGGGAGAGCCGCACCACCTGACCCTCGTGAATGTCGATAAGCTTGGGCTGTGCGTGCTCCAAAAACTGCCGCAGCTCGTCCATTGTAAATTCCGAGAACAGCGCATGCCGCAAAATCAGTTCAAGCTGTTTTTCGTATGTGTTTTTAATGTCAAAGTATTCTTCCATTTTTTTGATTAAGAATTAATGATTAATGATTAATAGTTTCGGTCGGTTAGCACGTTTCCTACATATGTCATTTCGAGCGGTCGGCGTAAGACGAATTCGCTCAGCGAATAGCCGAGAAATCTCCCTGACAGGAAACAATGTAGCGTCGCCGAAGGAGATTTCTCCACGCGTTTTTTGGTTCGCGTACTTAACGTCGGACGCATAGGTAACGTTGGCGTTTCGCGAGAAAAATACATCAATAGGAAGCTGTGAGGGCAATGGAAACGACGTTTCCTAATATATGTCATTTCGAGCGGTCGGCGCAAGCCGAATTCGCGACAGCGAATAGCCGAGAAATCTCCCTGACAGGAAACCGCGCTTCACCTCCGAGGAGATTTCTCCGCGCGTTTTTTGGTTCGCGTACTTAACGTCGGACGCATAGGTAACGTTAGCGTTTCGCGAGAAAAATACATCAATGGGAAGCTGTGAGGGCAATGGAAACGACGTTTCCTAATATATGTCATTTCGAGCGGTCGGCGCAAGCCGAATTCGCGACAGCGAATAGTCGAGAAATCTCCCTGACAGGAAACCACGGTTCACCTTCGAGGAGATTTCTCCGCGCCTAAAGCCCTCAAAACTCAGTCCGCCAGCTCCGACCAGATCTCGTACTGCTTTTCCTGTTCTGCCTGCAGCTCTTCGAGGCGTGCGGTCAGTTCCAGAACCTTCTCGTAATCGCCTGCCGTTTCGGGGTCGGCGAGCTGCGCCTGGACCTCTTCAAGCTCTCCGTCCAGACGTTCGATCTCCTCCTCGGCTTTTTTCAGCCGGGTGCGCCTTTTGCGTTCCTCGCTTTGGCGCTGCTTTTCCAAAAAATACGCGTTTTTGGGCTTGGCTGAGGACTTCGCGCCGTCCTGCTTCTGTGCCTCGTCCTCAGCCCTGACGCGCTCTATGTAGTAATCGTAATTTCCAAGATATTCCTTAAAGCCGTCCTGCCGCAGCACCAGCACGCGGTGGGCGAGCTTATTGATAAAGTAGCGGTCGTGGCTGATGATCAGCATGGTTCCGCTGTAGTCGAGCAGAGTGTTCTCCAGCTCCTCGCGGGATGACGCGTCGAGATGGTTGGTCGGCTCGTCAAGCAGCAGAAGGTTGCCGCCGCGCAGCATGAGTTTCAGCAGCGACACACGCGCGCGTTCGCCGCCGCTCATCTGCGACAGCGGCTTGAACACCTCGTCGCCCTTGAACAGGAACGCTGCCAGAGCGCTGCGCACCTGAGTCTGCGAAAGGTGTGGGAAGGCGTCCCACACCTCATCGAGCGCGGTTTTGCTCAGATCCAGATCCTGCTGCATCTGGTCGAAGTAACCCGGCATGACGTTTGCGCCGTATTCGTATTCGCCCTCATCCTGAGCGGCTTTGCCCGTGAGAATACGGAACAGCGTGGTTTTTCCGCAGCCGTTTTCGCCGAGGATAAACACGCGCTCACCCTTGCGGATGTGCATGTTCAGGTGTTCAAACAGCAGCTTTTCACCAAAGCGCTTACTAAGCTCACGGCACATCAGCACGTCGTTTCCGCTTTCGCATTTGGGCGTGAAGCGCATACGCATTACTTCAAGCTCGTTTTCGGGCGCAACAAGCTGCTCTTTTATTTTATCCGCCTGCTTTTGGCGGCTGGCGGCGGTGATGAAGTTCCGTTCGCGCCCCCAGCGCTTTTGCTGTTCCACGATCCCCTCGATGCGGCGGATCTCTTTGAGGTCGTTTTCGTATTTGTTTTTCAGGCTCTCGTTGTACGCCTGTTTTTTCTTGATGAATTCCGAATATCCGCCCTTGTAGCACATGGTTTTTTGGTGCTCCAGTTCAACGGTTTTGTTTGTGACGCGGTCGAGAAAATAGCGGTCGTGGCTTATTATCATCATCGCGCCGGAAAAATCGCGCAGAAAATCCTCCAGCCAGCCGACGGAGCGGATATCAAGGTGGTTTGTCGGCTCGTCAAGCAGAAGAAGCGTGCTTCTTGACAGCAGCAGCTTGGCAAGACAGAGCTTGGAGCGCTGTCCGCCGCTGAGAGCGCCAACCTCCATGGTGAAGTCCTGCTCGCGAAAGCCCAGACCCAGCAGCGCGGCGCGTGTGCGGCTTTGATAGGTCAGACCGCCCTGCGCCTCAAATTCCTCGATCAGTCTTGTCTGACGCTCCACAAGCTCGTCCAAATCACCCCTGCCTTTGTCGATTTGTTCGGTGAGAAAGGAGATCTCGCGCTCCGTTTCTCTTAGGTAAGAGAAAACGGACAGCAGCTCGTGATACACGTCGATCTGCGGATTTGAGCAGGCGTGCTGTTCCATGTATCCCACCACGGTGTTTTTTTCAAACGCCACCGTACCCGAGGAAGGCTCCAGCTCGCCGTTGAGCACCTTGAACAGCGTGGTTTTTCCGACGCCGTTGGCGCCGATAAAGCCGACCTTGTCATTTTTTTCCACGTCAAAGGACACATCCGAAAACAACGTGCGCTCCGCAAAGGAGACCTCAAGATTTCGCACCGACAGAGCAGGCACAATCAACACTTCCTTTTTTCCGTTATATGGAACTTCGGGCAATACCGCAAAAATTTAGGTGTGCGGTGTTGCCTTCACTATCCTGCCGCTGATGAGGGCGAATAGGGATGAACGTTTCCAAGGTTGGACGAAAGCGCCCGGCGGCGCTTTTCACTCAGTTTATTGTACCTTAAAACGAGGAAAAGAGCAATAGGAAATTGAAAATATGCCACAGGTTTACCGCAGCGTAGGCGATTATACCCGTGTAGAGCATGGCGTTTGACAGCTTTGTTTCGCCCACATCGGCGAACTTGTAGACCGCGCAGCACGCCGCGATCAGCAAAAACGGCAGGATACCCTTGATGAGCAGCGTCTGCCAAAAGCCGTTCAGGACGGGTCGCATAAAGGGATTTGCCTCATAAAACCTTCCGCTGCTCAGCAGCGCCTCGGTACACAGCCAGTCGGCGAGGTTGAGGAAATAAAGGAAAAAGATTTTTTGATAAAACGAATAGCGTTGTCTGACAGGCTTAGCTTCGGTTTTTGAAGCCTGAGCGGAAGCGTTCACATGACCGACTCCTTTGATTTGGATTTGTCAATAGTATGCGCGGCAAACAAAAAAATATGAACAACACAGCTTTCACAGACAAATCAAAACGGAATCAAAAAATGAATCTGAAATTTTTTTGTAAAACTGTTGACAAACGCGGTTGATTATGATATATTATATAAGCACGAAAAAGTGTTGCGAAAAAACGCTGGTGTAGCTCAGTTGGTAGAGCAGCTGATTTGTAATCAGCAGGTCGGGGGTTCAAGTCCGTCCACCAGCTCCAACAAAGGTCTACGTCGAGTATCTATTATTGACAATCAAGTGAGTAGACCTAATAGGAGAATTCCCGAGTGGCCAAAGGGGGCAGACTGTAAATCTGTTGCGTCATGCTTCGGTGGTTCGAATCCACCTTCTCCCACCAAACAGCAGTTTGGGCAGGAAACTGCTCAGACTGCTTGTTTTCATATAACTGTATAGTTTTTCGTATCTTTACCCCATTCAACAACGTCATGCAAACGGCGTTACACGCACTATTCTCTTGATGTTTCCCAACATGAGAGTGAGTTGCCGATGTAGTTACTAAACAAGAGCGGAAGTTCACACAGATTTCTAATCTTGCAGAGTGGATCAGGCTCTTACTCCGTACAAAAGGTTATTCCCCAAGAATAACAACTGTGTGTTGGTCGCTTCCCTGTTGGCGCAGAGCTGGCTTATAAAAGTCAGTGGTCATCGCGTAACTCTTATTTGACGGTTGAGTACCAGATACAGTGATCCTATTCAGTTTTATGGCACAGTTTAATCTTGTGAAAACGACAGCTCGTGGTGAAGTATGGGCTGTCTTTTCTTTTATAAACCATACCAAATTAGATTATATAGCAGTTGCCGATTATTGTCAATCGAATTTTGTCGAATCAGATTACAATCTGATTACAAAAACCAACAGAAGAAAAAATTACGCAGGGATGGTGGACAAATTGTCCACTGTCCCTTTTTCGCGCCTATCCTCTGCCCCAAAAGCGGTTGAAATAGTCTGTGTAATATTCCGTTGCGGTTTCATCACCAAATGCGAGACTTTCTTTTTCGTATTCGTCAACGAGTTTTGCGTGGTACATTATACCCGCTTCCCACTCCTCTGCCAGCGGCTTGATTTTGCTTATGTACTCTGTCCGAAACAAATACTCTGCTTCATCATTCCATTCGGGAAACCTTTCGTCCTCGGTGTATTGCTCAAGCGCATTCATTTCCGCAGATTCCAAAATTTGGTCGTAAGTTGTTGGGTTAATATTTTCATTGAAACATCTTTGTTTCGTATCATAGTACACCAAGCTCTCCAACTCAGCGCGTACTCCCTCAAACTCAATCTTAATGACTTCTGCCCATGTGGACGGTTCATCATCATCTTGCGGAACGATACTCTTGCCGGTCGAATCATATCCATAAAGTTCTGAGAACTTATGCACATCATGGAACCCCTTATCTTCCGAGCAATTCCAATAGATTGTGCCATCGTCATTCTGCTTGCAGCCATGAGCCAAAAGCACATAGCCGCTTGATACACTGATGAACAGACCGTCGTTACTGAAACCCTCGCTTTCCAAACATAAATACTTTATGCCGTTACGATTTTGATAGATCTGTCCGGCAATCGGGTGAAAATGATTATTTTCCATTATAAATACTCCTTTCATCTTCTCTGTCGCGGGAGCAAGTGGACAATTTGTCCACTTAACTCCCCAACAGAAGCTACAATCTTCTTATACGGGCTTGTATGTAGCCCCGATATTTTCCATTCGCTCTGCAAACTCGCAGATATGATAGAGATTGTTGCCGATTTCGACGTGATATGGGTCAATATATCGGCAAACACGCTGCTCCGGCTTATCATTCAGATAGCTAATTTGAATGGTGCCACCGTCAGGGAGAATGAACAAGTCATTATAACCGGAATCTATGAAGCGGATACCCTTCTTAGCGCGCTCCAGATGGCTGTCTAACCAATCTTTTCTGTAGCAATAGCAATACAGGTTATACTCGCCTTTATGCGGATTCAGGCGCATCAGGAAGGTGTAATGCTCGGTATCCACCCTCACGCCGTACTCCCTGCCGTTGGAATACTCTAAAGTATTGCCCACCTCGTAACAGAAGTTCTCCATATCGCGCCGCTTGTGGAGAAATCTGTTCTTCTCGCGGAAATAGTCGATCACCGCATAGAACTCTGCTTTGAAGTCGTCCGTGTTGTAGTCGGCACGAAATTCGTTCCACGTGTTGAAGAATCCGTTGTCCGATGATCCGAAGTCAGCTCTGAGATAGCCGACCAAGCCCGTTTGACCCGAAATCTGCTGTGCCCCCTTCCCCGAATTGATAGACAGAAAAAAGTATGGTAAAATGGAATGGAAGCAAAAATAAAAGGAGAGAAAACCATGTCTAACAAAAAGGGA
>CADASG010000043.1 GCA_902790475.1 uncultured Ruminococcus sp.
GTATCTTACATGATCGGTTTTTCCGGTTCGATCAAGCATTAATAATACTCTTGCTCGTGTGATCACATGAGAATTGTGTACGCCTTTGCGCACGATCTCTTTCAATTGTATTTGCTCTTCTTCTGTTAAGTAGATTTCTTTTTTCATCATTGTGGTATACTCCTTTGCCTTTTTCTTTCAGTATACCACGTAATCGAGAAAAAGTAAATATTTAGTTGTTACGATATAGTAGGGGCTTGCATTGCAAGCCCGCTGTGCCGACGTTGTTTTCCTGTACAAGTGTTGACAGAAATAAAATGTTTGGTGCAGCACCCTCGGGCGCACACGCAGGTGCGACCCTACGTAGTTGAGGAAAACGGTGACGGTTTCTCGCGTAATGGCGACGTTACTTATCATGCCGCCCCACAGTCCGCGAGCTGACAGCGGCGGCACGTCGCCCTCGGACGCGCAATGCGCGCCCCTACACCGAGGTTTGATGTTTTTCGGGAGATTGCGATAAAACTATAACTATGTTTTGTAATACTAACAGCTTACCTCCAGATGTCATTTCGACCAAGTGGAGCGAAGCGGAACGCGTGGAGAAATCTCCTTCGGCGACGCAGCAATGTTCCCTGTCAGGGAGATTTCTCGGCTATTCGCTGCGCGAATTCGGCTTACGCCGACCGCTCGAAATGACATGTATAGGAAACGTGTCAACCTATCTCTCCGACCAAGACTCTTAACTCAAAAAAGCGGTCAGGGCGCTTACCTGACCGCATGATAATACTATTAATCATAAATCAAAATTCATAAATCAAAGCCGATTGATCAAAGCACATCCAACCTATCTTCCTGCGAGGCGTTTTTTGTATTGCGCGGGGGTGCAGTGGTAGACTTTTTTGCACTGGGTGATGAAGGACTTGACGTTGGCGAAGCCGTTGTCCATTGCCGCGTCCGACACCGAGGCGTTTCTTGTGAGCATATCCTGTACCGCGTTTTCAAGTCTGAGATTTGCCAGATACTCCGAAAAACTCACCTGAGTCACGTTTTTGAAGTACTTTGAAAAATAAGACGGCGAAAGATTGACCACGCCCGATATCTCGTCGAGAGAGATCTCGCGCCTAAAATTTTCGTTGATATAGGCTATCGCGGTTTTCGCGTAGGAAAAGTCGCGCCTTGAGGCAGTGAGCATACCTGCCGTTCGGCGGAAGCACATGCACTTTGTGAGCAGCGTGTAGTAGATTTTGTTTATGTGCGAAATCAAGATCAGCGATGAATAATCATCTTGCGGATCGGTATGCGCGATCTGCTCCAATACCTCGGTTATCTCGCTCTTTGCGCCCGGGGTTTGGGTGAGATCAAACATCACGCTGTCAATGGATTTGCAAAAAATGCGGATGTATTCAAACGAAAAGTTGACGCACAGCAGCTTGCAGCCGGAGTTATCCGCAGGACGCACCAGATGGACGTCCTCGCTGTTGAACAGAATAAAATCTCCCTGTTCGATCACGACCTTGTTGCCGTTGCAGCAGGACTCGGCGTTTCCCTCGATCACATACACAAGCTCAGGCTCGCGGTGCCACTGCAGCTCGGTTTTATGAGTATCTGATGACAAATTAAGAAACATTATCGTTGCGGGAATGTTCTTGTCATAATTCACCATATTATACTTATAATCCATGATTTTTCTCCTTGACTATTGCAATTAAAACGGAAATAATGTAGGATATAATAAGTATAACTGTTAGAAAAAACTTTTTCTATAAAATTTTGTATTTTTAATATGGACATATGTTGTATGAAAATCATTGTTTTTAAGGGGCAGATATGAACAATAGAGCGATTAACTGCGTTGACCTGATATGCAATTCCTGCGGCTGCAGCCCTGACGACGACCTGCACGTTGAGACTGTCGCTCGGTCAACCTTCAAGCTGTTTTATATTTACAGGGGAAGCTGCGTGATGAATATTGACGGGGTGAGCCGCGCTGTGGAAACCGACTGCTCGGTGCTGGTGTTTCCCTTTCAAAGATTTCGCATCGAAAGGGCTGAGGGTCTGAAATTCTTTTGGCTGGAGTTCAGCGGCTTTGAAGCTGCGGCGATCGTCAGCCAAACCTCGTTCACACGCGAATCTCCGGCTGTGGGCAGACTCAATCTGCCCGGATTTGAGCTTCTGTTCGGGTACCCGGACTGCGGCTCCGATGAGATCTATATAAAGTACCGAAACAGCGCGGTCATCTTCCTGATATTCTCCTACTATTTCGAGCATTATCCTGCCGCTCAAAGCCGTGAGAATTCCTATGTGTACGCCGCGAGGCAGTTTATCGAGGACAATTACCGCAGCCACGGCTTTTGCGTCAGTGCGGTCGTGGATCATCTCAAAATCGACCGATCGTATTTCTATCGCCTGTTCAAAAATGAAACCGGATTGTCGCCCGTGGACTACATAAACCGCCGCCGCATTTCGCAGGCGGAAACGCTGCTGTCAAATTCGAGCCTTTCGATCAAGGACGTTGCGTTCTCGGTAGGCTTTACCGACCAAATGTACTTTTCGCGCGTGTTCAAGCGCCTAAACGGTCAACCCCCCTCAGAGTTTCGCCGCCGAATACTCTTCAATTCCGAAGCCGGAAAACCGGACAGTTTGTAAATAAACCAAAATAAAGGTCGGATAGCTTAGTTTACTATCCGACCTGTTGAATTTTCTATTGCTGGTCCTTGAGGGTGCTGAAGCGCGAGACTGTTTTTGCCTTGGGTTTCTCGGGCTTCACCTCTTTGCCGATGTATTTGCGTGCGGCTGCGGCGGCTTTGGACAAATCCTCATCGAAGTATTCGGAAAGCTGCGCGAATTCATCCTCACCGAGCGAATTGAGAAGTACGATGGTGATGATAGAGCGCGTGTCTGTGTCGCCGTTGTTGTACTGCAGATTAAACACTCCTGCAAGCTTTTCGGTTTCCTTGCTGTTGGCTTTTTGCAGGTACAGCTTGATTTTGGGAGCGATGTGGTCTCTGGCAAAGGTCGCGCCGCGGAAGGGGTAGTAGCAGTCCTCCTCCGTTTTTATTTCGTCTCTCAGTTCGGGAAAATAGGTGACGAAGCGCTTTGCCAAAAACTTGGGATCGGCATTGCCGTCGTCCGATTTTTTCTTCTTGGCTTTGACCTGCTTGGCGCGCTTGATCGCGGCGCTGCCCGATACACCCTCAACAAAGTCGTTGGCGATGCTTTCGGCGTCCTTCTGCGTGGCAACGTAGTCGTCGTACAGCCAGGTGGACAGGGTTTTCCATTCGTTGTCGGGACCCTCGTCGGTCATGGCGCAGGAGCGAAGCAGCATTTGCTGCTTGTCGGTGACATAGGTCACGGAGTACGCGATGTTTTGACCCGTGAACAGCGCTACGGGATCATCGTCCGCAGAAGCCACCTTTTGGCGCGTAAAGCCTGTTTTAGTCAGCTCCTCCTCAACCTTGTCCGCGATTAAGTCAAATGCCTTTTTATATTCCATGAAATCTTCATCCTCTCGGTTAATCACTTATCCTTTATTATACAAAAAACTCGGCAAGATTGCAAGGCTTAATTTTCGCTTTGCATTTTTTGCGGTTTTTGTCAGATCAAAACTGTACATATGGTAAAACTGCACATGATAAGGCAAAAAGAAAACTGTTTATTTTACATTATTTTTTTGGTGAATTGATTGACGAATATAGGCGTATGTGTTAAAATGATTAAGTGCAGTACAATAAAATGTTTTTGGTATTGATGATATTTTGAGGCAAAACTATGACCAGAGAGCTTTTAAATAAAAAGTTGGGCAGCAATATACGCAAATATCGGCTGATAGCCGACATAAGTCAGGAAACGCTCGCCAAAAGAGCAGGGCTGTATCCTGCCTATTTGGGCAGGCTGGAACGCGGCGAAAAATGCCCAACGATCGACACGGTTTACAAGATATGCAAGGCTCTGGGTGTGACTATGTCCGACGTGCTGCTGTTTGACGCGGTTATGTATGACCGCAGCAGCGAAGCGATGTCGCGTATCGAAAATGTTCTCGACAGACTCGAAGAACCCCAGCAGCTCAAGCTCGCCGAAATAGTGGAACACATCGCAGAAATCAAAGAGTAAAGGACTTTTGAGTTGTGTTTTTAGGTTGCGTTTATTATTTTAGTTTGTGTTTTTATATTGATTAACAGTTTCATCAAGCGGTCAGGAAGCAAACCTGACCGCCCTTTTAGGTTGAAAATTGAAAGTTGAAAAATTCGGTCGGGGAGACAGGCTTGCACGTTTCCTTCATATGTCATTTCGAGCGGTGCCCGAAGGGCAAAATCACGAAGTGATTTAGCCGAGAAATCTCCCTGACAGGAAACCACGCTTCACCTCCAAGGAGATTTCTCCACGCGTTCCGCTACGCTCCACTTGGTCGAAATGACATCGAGAGGTAAACTGTCGGTAAAGCAAAATATGTTTCGGGATTTTAACACGTTTCCTCCATATGTCATTTCGAGCGGTCGGCGTAAGCCGAATTCGCGCAGCGAATAGTCGAGAAATCTCCCTGAGAGGAAACCACGGCTCAACTCCGAAACAATACACAAAAAAGTATTGCATAATTGCTGGGTATCTGTTATGATATAATTGCAAAATACGTGAAAAAGGACAGTGAGTTTGCCTATGACGCCCGAGGAAAAACACAAGAACAAGCGTTTCAGCGCCTACGCCATCATGATGGCAGGCGTGCTGCTGTTGATTATCGGCTGCGCGGTGGTGCCGAGCGTTTTTTTGGTGGTTCCGGGGCTGCTGATCCTGCTGGGCGGTTTTCTGTACAAATCGGTCATTGACCGCCGCTACCGCGAGGAGGTCAGCCGTATCACCGAAACGCCTGAAATTGATTTTTCCGCAATGAAACAGCGCCGGGGGGACGAGCCGTCCGAACAATAGGATAGAACCGCTGACAACTTTCTGCCGCGTGTAAGCGCGACAAATGAATTATCAGAGGCTCACTAAAAAGGAGTATTGTTATGAAAAAACTGATTACCGCATTTTTAGCCATCGCAATGACGGCTACATCATTCACAGGCTGCGCGCTTTTCTCGGAGCGATTTGCAGCTCCCCCTTCGGAAGTATCTCAGACAGAGGCGCAGACCGAAGCTCAGACCGTAGCCGAGCAGACCACCGAGGCTCCGGGCACGCAGAGTGCCGAGACCACCGGTCAGGGCAGCGCCGATTTAGCCAACGGGTCTGCCGAAGCTCAGGGAAAAGCCGGCAGGGCGACGGGCGAGCTGGCTTCCGACATAAAGGTAGGGGAAACGTACACCCTGTACAACTCCTCGCTTAAAAAGTATTTTCTGCTGATGGTGCTTAAAAACACCTCCTCCACCGCCGCTTCCGTAAACGTTGACTGCGTGTTCTTTGACGGCAACGACAGCGTTCTCGGTACCTCGAAGAAAACTACGACTGTATTCGACGCCGACTCAGAGATCGTTCTGCGCTTTGAGTGCGACGAGGCTTTCGCAAAGTACGAGTACAGGATCGACGCGAAGGAGAAGCCGAAATACTACGCTCCCGTTGTGAAGGATCTTAGCTGCAAGACCGATTTGAAGGAAAACAAGGTGATCCTCAGCATCACCAACAACGGCAAGATCGACGCTGAATTCGTGCAGTACCATGTTCTTTTCTTCAAGGGAGACACTCTTGTTTATGACGGCTGGGGTTACTGCAACGACAGCGATAACAAGATCAAAGCCGGTGCGACCGAGTATGAGGACGTCGTCAACTACAGCAACGAAGCCTTTGACAACGTAAAGGTCTACCTCGATTCACGCGGCAAGGCTTAAGTCAACAACACACAATTCAAGGCGCACGGCAACTCAAAGCCGTGCGCTTTTTGTATTTAAGGCAACACCGCAGCGCTGTCAACGCAGTTATGCGGAATATAATACTGATAAAAAATGCAGACGATCTTTGTGACCTGAATTTATATGGCGTCAATATAAGGATGTCCGCAGGCAGGTCTTTTCTGTTCCGCAGCATTCGACGTTTTGTTGTGCAAAAAACCTCAAATTCTGTGCGTGTTTATTGACAATCGTCATAATGCAATGATATAATCAAACCGGAATAACTTTAATGCTGCAATAGAAGCGAGGTGTATGAGCTATGACGTTTGACGAGCTGATGGATTTCTATAATATCAATGATGATTTATGCAACAGAGCAGTTTACAACAGTTTATTAAATGAACTTAAATCAAACCGCATTACTCCTGTGATCGGCGCGGGACTTTCCTGCTGGGCGGGATATCCTTTGTGGGGCGGCTTGCTTAAAAACAAAGCGAAGGGGACAAAGGAAGAAAAAGATGTTTACGATCTGTTAGATAATAATAAATTTGAAGAAGCAGCGCAGAAATTGTCGGATTTTTATAAACCAAACAAATTCCTGCGTGTGCTGAAAAAGGAGTTTTCGCCTGATAAAATCGACGAATCCAAGCGTCCTCTTTTTCAGAAATTGCTTCCAAATCTATTCAAGGGTCCTTTTGTCACAACTAACTATGATGTGTGCTTAGAGCGGTTGCTAAATGCGCCGTATACTGTTGATCCGATGGATGAATATAATGAAGCTTCGATCAATGATCATATCCAAAACCATCAACACTTTTTGATAAAGCTCCACGGAACTGTTGCCGACCCAACGCATTTGATTATTACGGAGGAAAGCTATAACAGCGCTTACGGAAGCGATCCGGATAATCCCGACAGAAATCTTTCGCTGCCCAAAACACTGGAAACGGTTTTTAAAGCTTCTCCGCCTTTGTTTTTAGGCTGCAGTCTCGGTGCGGACAGAACCTGTGCTGTTTTTAAGAGTTGCGTAGGAACGACCGGATATGCGCTTGTTACAAAGCCTGAGGACAACGATGATTTTGACGAGGCGGATACGAGGTTTGACGAAATGAACCTCCAGGTCATTTGGTATCCTCACGGTCAACACGAAGCGGTTGAGGTGTTGATAAACCAACTGGCGCAGGATATGGGGATCACTAAGCCGCCTTCTTCTCCGAAGCGCATGGGAGTGAAGGAAGATCCATACGCGGTTTCAAAGTCCTTTATCGGCAGAGATTTAGATGTCGGTGAGCTGGCGGATAAGCTGATGAAGCCTGAGACGACAGTTTTGCTTGTTCACGGCTTGGCAGGAATAGGCAAAACGGAAATCTGCAAGGCTGTTTACCAAAAGATCAAAGAAACCCACCCTGATTTTTATATGCCGTTCGTCGATATTACCGATTCGGTCGGTTTGCCTGATTTTTGGGAACGTTTTGCAAAAGGATTGGAAATTGAAACAAACGGCTTGACCGAAAACGAAGTAATTGAACAAATAAATTCCAAAGTCGAAAATGGGTCGTATACGCTCTATCTCGATAACTTTGAGGATATTCTGAACGCTTTGAACAGGGAAGAGCGGATCGAGTTGATAGATTCGCTCTATGGATTGACCGAGGGACACCGACTAAAGCTGTTGATCTCAAGCCAGTTGACCGTAAGCTTTGGTGAATGTGTAGAGGTAAAGCCCTTGGACGGTGATATTGATGTAAGTACTTTACCGTGGGACGAGCTTATGGGTCTGGATCAGACGAAGCTGTTTGTTGAAAAATTTGGCAGAAAACCGTACGAAACCGAACGTGATTCGTTCAGAACCCTTCTCGGTGAATTGAGCGGACACCCACTTTCGATCATAATTACCGCCTTGTACGGCAGTGAATGTGATTCGATAAATGAATTACAGAAAATCTGGCTAAAGGCGGAAGAACATATTCCGGGTGATAAAAAAGACACACATGAAAGCCTGCGGCTTGCTATCAAGCTTCCGTGGCAAAAAATCAAGACAAACCAAGCCGCTGTATTCCGCTGGGCACTGCACGCGCGCAGCGTGATGCCGATTGATCCCGATACCTTTACTGAGCTGAAAGCCGCTCGGGAAAAAACATTTTCCGATATAGAATGGGCAGACGGCGGCAGAATGCTGCGCAGGTACGGCTTGACGGACAAAACCTCAGATCAAAAAGAAAGCATGCTGCTTGCTCTCAAAAAGCTTTTCCCCGAGCTCGGCGATGAAGCGGAGAATGAACTGGAAGAAGCGTCGGAGGCATGGACGCGTGTATGCGGCGAGATGCTGGAAAAAGGGGACGACAGAAAGAGGACAGATTACATTGCCTGCCATGACCGCGCATTATCATTTCTTCCGCAGTGCTTCTATTTGGCTGAACAGTGTCTTGAAGAAAACAATAGCGGACAATTACTCTGTTTGTTAGAAAACGCTCACAACTACTACATGTTTGATGTTATTCGTTCCGTTCCCCTGCTGCAAAAGCTGGTTGAAAACATTCCCGGTGATTTTCCGCTGCGCAGCGTATTTTATAAACGATCAGGCGATCTGCTGAGTCGAATCGGAGATCCGGAAAAAGCAATGACCGCCTATGACGAAGCGGAAAAGCTTTTTAAAGCGGAGCATGATGACCTTGGACTTGCAAACGTTTTGCAATCCCGCGGCGATCTGCTGAGACGAACCGGAGATCCGGAAAAAGCAATGACCGCCTATGACGAAGCGGAAAAGCTTTTTAAAGCGGAGCATTCAAACCTCGGACTTGCAAATGTTTTGCAATCCCGCGGCGACCTGCTGAGACGAACCGGAGAGCCGGAAAAAGCAATGAAAGCCTATGACGAAGCGGAAAAGCTTTTTAAAGCGGAGCATTCAAACCTCGGACTTGCAAATGTATTGCAATCCCGCGGCGACCTGCTGAGCCTAACCGGAGAGCCGGAAAAAGCAATGAAAGCCTACGACGAAGCGAAAAAGCTTTTTAAAGCTGAGCATGATGACCTTGGGCTTGCAAATGTGCTTCAGGACAAAGGCGATCTAAAGCTGCTGCAAGAAGATTGGGGCAGTGCCGAAGAAATTTACGAACAGGCTCTGCCGCTGTACGAACAGGTAAAGGATTCAATGGGCAAGTGCTATACGCTGGCTGAGTTGCAGCTGTGTAAAATACTCCGTGGTGATGAAGACGGGCGAAAAAAGTGCCTTGACGAGCTGGAACAGCTTCTGCCGAAACAATCCACGGATGTGCAGAGATACGTTAGGAGAATGATAGAACTCGCCGATTCGCTTAAATGACGCAGCTGACCAAACGGAAAAAGCATTGAACATCTGCAAAATATCTATAAAATAAGGGGGCGACTCAAACGCAAAAAGAGCCGCCCCATTTTATTTGTATAAGGTGAACACTAACCGCGTTCTTGTATCAGAGCGCGGGTTTTTCGTATTCATTCGTGTAATATTTCATAGCCAACTCATTGTTGCCGACTAGCTGGAGCATTCCTCCCGTCTCCCAGCGCAGTATCTCGCTTTCTTTGTAGGTTTCGTTCGAGGTCTTGTAGGCGCAGTTGGAAACCACGTGGATCTCGGGAACATTGTTTTCCAAGGCGTACTTCATAAATTCAGCCTCAAAAAGAAGCGAACCCCACGCGATATGATAGCTGCTGCTGACGATAGCTATTGAATTGATACCGGGGTATTTGTCCAGGATGATTTTATAGGAAAACTCGGCGTTCTGCGCTGTGGTGAGCGACTGATCCTCGATGATCAGCCTGTTCTCACTGAGTCCGTGCTCCTTCAGCCAATCGCCCATCAAACCGGCTTCGGTAACCTTCTTGTTATCCTTCGCGGTACCGCCGCCGGTGCAGATCACATACGCATTGGGATACTGCTCCGCGCATTTCAGGGCGGTATTAAGCCTGCCGACAAGCTCGTCCTTCATTGTGCCGTCGTCATTCAGCTCAAATCCGAGCACGGCAACGGCGAGGCTGCTGCCCTTCGGCAGATCGTCGGGAAGCTTATCGAGGTTTACGCTCATCTCATTATTTGCGTACTCCCAGTACTCCATGATCTTTTTCCAAAGCGAACCCTGCTTGCTGTCGGCAGCGCTGAGTTCATCAAGCAGCTCGCCGACCTTAGTGTCCGCTTCGTGATCGTAGCACCCGTGGTAGGTGATTATATCCTGAATGATCACGTCGGCTTCGCGCGCAGGGGCGCTGTTTTGTCCGCATCCTGCAAATGAAAACATCAGGATCGCGATTATCAGATAAACAGAAATTGCTTTTTTCATGTCCGGTACCTTTCCTTTCCTGTTGAAACTATGGCTCTATTCCGTTGTAAAACAAGGCGCAGCTGCGGTATCGTTACATACCGCAGCCGCGCTTTGAATTATGCGGTGTTACCTTTATTATAATAATAACACATTATTTTCTATTTTTCAATGCCGTCGGTTTTGAAGATGAAATCCACCTTGCCGTCGGCGTTATCGGCTATGCCGCTGTAGGACTTATAGCTTTTGGATGCCTTGGACATCGCCTTGATTCGCTCTATCAGCGACTTGATATCTCCGTCGGCTGCTTTTTTGAGCTTATCAACGCCCTGCTCCTTAAATTCCTTCATGCCTTTGTTAAGCTGCATAGAACCGTTTTTAAGCTGAGCAACGCCGTCTGTCAGCGCACCCGAGCCTGAGCTGAGGGTATTGATGCCGTTTAGCAGCTCTCCCATGCCGCTGTCGAGGGTTTTTGCGCCTTTATCGAGGGCGACTGCGCCGCTTTTCAGCTTGGATGAGCCGTCCTTTAGGGCTTTTGTTCCGCTGCCGAGCGTATCCGTTCCGTTCTTTAGCTGACCTGCTCCGCCGTAAAGCGAGTCGGTACCGTTCTTTAACTTCTCGGTACCGTTTTTGAGTGAGCCGGTTCCGCTCTTCAGGGTATCGGTGCCTCCGAGAATATCCTTTGCGCCTGCGCTCGCCTTATCTACGCCGTCGGTATATTGCAGTATGCCCTGATAGAAGGTGTTGTAGCTGTCAAGCTGCGTTTTGAGCGCTTCCAATGATTTCCTGCCGCTTACTATCTTAGCCTTGCCCTCTGCGATTTGAGCAACCACCTCTTCGGACTTCATGTTGCTTTCTATGAGTGCGGCTGTCTGCTCCTCCGTCTTTTGGTCTACAGTGCTCTGCATACCGCTCATCTGTGTGCTGACTGCGGAGGACACCTGCGCCTGAACCTCGGCGACTATCTGTCCTGCCGCTGCCGCCGCTTCGTACTGATCTGCGGTCATATCGAGTCCGGCTGCAGCGAGCACGCCCTCCGTTACCTGCTTTCTTACAGCATTTTCCACGCCCTGACGGATCACGTCGCGCTGGCTTTTCACCGTTGCGGTAACGGTATTGAGAGCGGTCTGATACGCGAGTCCCTGAGCCTTTTCGTCGCTCAGCGAAGAGATAAGCGCGGTAAGCACACTGCTGTAATTATTTATGGTCAGCTTGTCGGCTGTCAGCCCTGCCGCCTCTATCTGAGTATCCGCAGTAGAGAGGAAGGTCTCAAACACCTGCTTTGCACCGCTTTTAAGACTGTCGCTGTTGGATGAGATCTTATTAAGTCCGCCGGACAGCGTTGCGATATAGCCCTGCAACTGAGCAACTCCGCTGTCAAGCTGAGCCGCGCCGCTGACGACCGAGCCCGCGCCGTTATTCACCTGAGCCGCTCCGCTGTACAGCGAACCAGCTCCGTTTTGGAGCGAACTCGCGCCGCTTTGAAGCGAACCGACTCCGCTGTCGAGCTGAGCCGCGCCGCTGCTGAGGGAATCGGTACCGTTTTCCAAAGTGTCCGTGCCGTTTTTCAGCTTGCCTGCGCCTGCTTTCAGCGCATTCACGCCTTCGATCAGCTCACCTGATTTATCAAGCAGCGTGCTGAGTCCTTTGTAGAGCTGAGAGCTGCCGTCGAGCAGCTTATCTGTAGCGTCGGTCAGCTTGTCGAGCTTCTTGGAAAGATCGCTCACCTTGCTGTCAAGCTTGCTCACATCCAAATCGCTGAACACGTCGTTTGCCGCGACCGTCAGTGTTGTTGCAAGCTCAAAGTCCTTTACGTCCGCAGTGATCTCTACCGAGGAGGGGATTTCGAGCTCGCTGCTTTTGAGTTTAAGGCTCTCCTGCACACCGGGGAGCGCAAAGCCTGCAACGTAAGTATGGCTGCCGTCGTTTATGACCTTGCCGTTGCTGACCTTAACATTGCTGCACTTTTCATTGTCGAGCATCATGCCGGTCATCATTACAAAGGGAACGTAGATTTTTTCGTTTTTGCCGTTTATCCTGACCGTTTCAAACTTGCGGTTGGAATAGGAGATGCGTATCGTCAGTTTTCCGCTTTTGCCTGCAAGCGACTTTGGCTCGACTGCCTTGCCGTCCAGCAGATACTGAATATTAACGCCTACGGGGAGCTCTGTCGTGCCTGTGCCACGGTAGTATATATCACCGCCGTTCGTATCCCACTCGCAGGCGTTGTTTTCGTCAATGGTAAAGCTTCCGTCGCCCTTGACCACTTCTATGTTTTTGAGATTACTTTTGTCGGTGAGCTTTTTATTGCCGTTGCTGCCGATCCAGTCGCTTACAATGACCTTGCCCGGCGTACCATTCGCGTCGGCGATCACATACACGGTCTCTTCTTTATTGTAGCTCTTTGCTGCCTTTGCAGGAGCAGAGGACTTAGCGTCACTGCTGCTCTTTGCGGCAGGCGGCGCTCCCGTGCTTTCCGCACCTGCGGCATATGACGCGGTCGCAATGCCGCTGCACAGTATCATCAGGCTCATTGCAGCGGCAAGTGCCTTGGACAGATATTTTTTTACTCTCATGGTCTTACCTCCTTGCTCTTGGGTCTAAAGCCAAGAGTCGTTACGCCGATAACCTTGTCAAACAACATGAACATGGCAGGCAAAAACAGAATTACACTGAACATACTGATGATCGCGCCACGGGCTAAAAGCTTACACAGCGAGCCGATCATATCTACATCCGAATAAACGGCAACGCCTACCGTTGCGGCAAACAGTCCCATTGCGCTGACCACTATCGAAGGTATCGAGGCGGAAAGCGCGGTAATTACCGCTTCGCGCTTGTCGTGCCCCAAAAACCGCTCGCGCTTATACCGGGTGGTCATCAATATAGCATAGTCTACCGTCGCGCCCAATTGGATGGTGCTTATACAAATCGGAGCGATAAACGGCAGCGAGTTTCCCGTAAAGAACGGAATACTCAGGTTGATGAATATTGCCAGCTCGATCACCGCTACAAGAATGATAGGGAGCGAAATGCTCTTTTCCACCAGAAGAATGATGATGAAAATAGCGGCTACGGAAATGACATTAACCGTGGCGAAGTCCACTGAGGTTATATTGACCAGATCGTTGGTACAGGCGGCTTCGCCCACCAGAAGTCCGTTTTTATCGTAACGCTTGATGATTTGATTCAGCTGCTCCACCTGCCTGCCCATCTCGGGGGTAGCGGTGGCGTATTCGGAGCTGAGAATTATCATTTCCCACCGGTCGCTTTTGAACACCTTTGATACGGATTCCGGCACCATCTCCTCGGGTATCATGGGACCGATTACGCTCTCTAAGCTAAGGGCAAACTTTATGCCATCCGTGTTTTTAAGCTCGTCGGTCATGCTGCGCACATCCCTGTCCGAAAGCTTTGAGTCCACCAAGACCATATGAGTGTTGGTCATTCCGAATTCTTCCTTTAGCTTGGTGTTTGCAACGACGTTTGCCATGTCCCTCGGCAGGCTGCGCGAAATATCATAATACACTTCGTTATTGGTCTGATTATATCCGTAGAAAGCCGGTACAGCCAGCGCGCCGAACAAAATAAGAAAGACAGGAAATAGTTTTACCATAACGCCAGCAAGCTTTTTGGTTGGGGGGATCAGCGGACGGTGCATGGTTTTATTTAGCGGTTTGTCGAGCGCCAGTATCATGGAGGGCAGGATTGTTACGCAGCCGATAACGCCCAGCAGCACGCCCTTTGCCATAACAATACCTAAGTCGCGTCCGAGAGTAAAGGTCATAAAGCACAGCGCGATAAAGCCTGCTATGGTCGTAACGGAGCTGCCCAGCACAGAGGTAACGGTCTCGCTGACAGCATTCGCCATAGCCTGTTTGTTATCGTCATACCTCTCACGCTGCTCGCGGTAGCTGTGCCACAAAAAGATGGAGTAGTCCATTGTTACCGCCAGCTGCAGCACCGCAGACAGCGCCTTGGTAATGTAGGAGATCTCGCCCAAAAAGAAGTTGGAGCCGAGATTGTATAAAATCGCCATTCCGATGCTTGCCAAAAAGACAAACGGGATAATAAAATTGTCCATGAACAGCATCATCGCGACAACAGCCAGCACGACCGCTATTGCAACATACAGCGTTTCCTCGCGCTCGCACAGGTCGCGCAGGTCGGTGATCATCGCCGAGATTCCCGAGACAAGACAACTTTCGCCGGCTATCGAACGGATCTGTGTTATCGCCTCCATCGTTTCGTCCGACGAGCTGGAAGAATCGAAGAACACCGCCATCAGGGTATCTTCGCCCGAGTTGAACACATCGTAGATGTTGTCCGGGAGCAGCTCCTTGGGGATGGATGCTCCGGCTATGTCGCTGTAGCACAGCACCGTAGCCACATGATCTATCTTTTTGATTTTCTGCGCTGATTCCTTCATTGTTTTGTCGTCAGCGCCCTCAAAAATCAAAAACGAGAACGCGCCCTTGCCAAAGTCCTCCAGCATGTACTCCTGACCCTTGACCGTATCCAAGTCGGAGGGAAGGTAGTTGAGCATATCATAATTGACGCGCGTCGTCAGCATTCCTATGACAGACGGCACCAGAAGCGCAAGTGATATTATCAAGATCACAACGCGGCTTTTTACTACTGCATTTCCGAGTTTCATGCCTTGGTCACTCCTTTTCTCCTTTCATTTTATTACAAAGAACAAAAGAAAAAAACAGACACTTATAATTCCGTGACGGAAAACTGGGCAAACACCTTGTTTTGTCTAATTAAAAAACCGCCTATCCCCAAGGACAGGCGGCGATTGCAGCAGATATTTAGGCAATACCGCATAATTCAGGTGTGCGGATTGCGCAGTAAGATTTTTCGTCAGGTTGCACAAATAAATTGAGGTAAGGCTGTCGCCTTGCCGAGAGAATAAGATTCAAGCAAGCCGTGCTCCTTGAATTGTGCGGTGTTGCCTTTACTTTTCCGACCTTTCGCAGCGGCTGAGGGCTATCTCGGTGGTGCCCTCGAACAGCTCGCAAAGACGCTCGATTTTGGTGACCAGATCGTATTTCATTCCGTCGGCCATCCACTCCTCCACAAAGCCGATGAGCAGGCTTTTGTAGTAGATGACAATAGCCTCCTTGTCGCCGGCGTCGATAGTTTTGGCGTCGGGCACACTCTTGTCAAAAAACTCCGACACGGTTCGCTCGGCAACTCTGTTAAGATAGCGGTCGAACAGATCGCGGCTGGCGGAATCACGAATGTGCATCATTGCGGTTTTGTTTTGCATGGCAAAGTCGATAGCGTCAATAATGCTGTTGTAAATATTCTCCGATCCGCTTTGACGGTTCATCAGCTCGTCCACCCGGTCGTCGAAGATCTCCTCTATCAGCGAGGGGATGTCGTCAAAATGGTAGTAAAAGGAGTTGCGGTTGATGCCGCAGTCCTCCACGATTTCCTTAACGGTTATCTTACTGACCTGCTTCCGGTTGAGCAGCTTCATAAACGATTTCTTGATTGCGTCTTTAGTAAGCGACGTCATGGCACACCTCAAAAAGTCTTTGCTATATGTCAGTATAGCATACTAAACGCAGATTTTCAAGCAGAGAATAGTATAAGTCAAAAACCTTAAGGCAATACCGCACACCTGAATTATGCGGTATTGCCTTGAATACATGTATGTTTACACAGCTGTCGCATTTTTGTGCGGCAGCTTCTTTTATGAAAAAACTTTCCTGCCTCGTCCTTTATGAGGATGTCAGAATTGAAAATATCCTTTATAATAGCTATGTGTAGATATGTGTGCTATTAAAATTCGATTTTAAGGAGGAATTTTTATGAAGAAAGCAAAAACATTCTGGTATTATTACTGGCGGCTGTACTGCTGACAGCAGCCCTGCCGCTGACGGTATCTGCGGAGACGGTTACCCGTATCGACGAATTTCGCTTTGCGGCGAATCCCAACGCGATAGCCTTGAGATCAAACGAGACGATCGGCGTTTGGCTGAATAATCTGAAGAACGCCGGTAACGGCAACGGCAAGGGCTTCATGGCTGCTGCCGAAACAGAGGGGTGGAAAGTCAATTCTGTCGCCGGTATTTATGACGGTACGGAAGGACGAATGCTAAAAAACAGCGATTACCCCGATCTGAGTCATGACAACTGGCTGCGCGTAGAAGTGGCTATTACCGATCCGGACAATTATGTTTTTAACGGAAACAGAAACCATACCTTCACGGCATCCTCTCACGCTACACCTCCGGCTGGAGCGGCTATGATAAATACTTTGTCCCGAAGGCACCCGTCGGATGATGTGCAAGTATAGTCGAAGGGAGGACGCCGCGATGTCGGAAGCCAAGACATACAAAGTCGTTGTCGCGGACGATTACCGGGTTTCCCGCATGTTCTTAGAAGCGCAGGTCAGGGAGAACGAGCGCTGTGATCTCTCCGCCTCTTTCAGCGACGCCGATTCCGCGCCGCGGGTCGCTTTCGGCAAGACAGTCAGCGTTGCCCTGACAAAGCGCGACCTCGACGTCCTGCGCGAGATGCTGCTCGGGCTGACAAACGAGGAGATCGCCGTCCGTTTGGGCATATCAGCGAACACCGTCCGTACCCATGTGCAGAATATGCTGAATAAGTCGGGCTTCAAAAACCCATCCGGAGCTGATGGTACACGCAGCGTCGCTCGGTATCGTAGTCAACGGTCAGCACAGTACGCTCCTTGAGAGCTGAGAAAACGGATGCTATAATTCCATTTTAGAAGATAACCACTTTATCTTGCGCAACTTTTTTAAGAAAAAAGCGCAAATACCTTCCCAAAGGACTGTATTTGCGCTCATTGTTATATTAAGGCAACACCGCACAATTCAAGGCGCCCGGCTTGCTTGAATCTTATTCCGTCAGCTTGCCCAAAAAATCTCGGCAAGGCGACAGCCTTACCTCGATTTTGTTGCCTTAAGCTTTTAATGGATTCTACAAAATCATCCATTTCATCAAAAACGTTCGCTTCTTTTTCAGGTGCTTCACGGAGTTCTTCGGCAAAGGCAAAGATGTTTGATTTTTTAAAGTTGTCGCCGCCAAATACAACCACGTCAATATCGGAATCGGGAGTTTCCTCACCTCCGGCGTAGGAGCCAAAAAGGAGAGCATATTCAGCGTTATATCGTGCAAGCAAAGCTTTTATTGTATTTTCTATACCCAATCTTGTTGGCATTTGGGCAGCTCCTTTCCGATAGTGTTTGCCAAAACAACGCAAAAATCCGATTCAAAGAAGAATCGGATTTTTACGAATTAGTGCGCCTGACAGGACTTGAACTTGCACCCTCGCGGACTGGAACCTAATGGTAACGTCACCTCGGTGGAAGAATTATTATGTTATTCTTGTGTCCTGCGGTTTGTCTGCATATTATTCCGTCAGGTTCCGAAAAATCCGCGCACCTTGATCGTGTGATAGTGGTTTGGATTTATGGCGGCACTTTTATCATATTTTTATTGACAGGCGAGATTCTATGCTGTATAATTAACCTACTATGCCAGTAGTTAATAAAGCTTACTTAGAGGAAAAGCAAAGCTTTTTGACCTTGGCATTTCACCTGCCAATCGCCTTGCACAGACGGCGGAGCTATTTATTCCGGACTTTTGGCGATACCCATAATTCCGGTGTAAAATATATCTCATAGAGTTTTTGGATGAATTTCTCGACATTAGTATCAGAAAGCAAAACCGGCTAATTGATTGTATAGTCATCAAGGAGGTACTCTTATGAAGTCAATTTTGATCAAGGATACGACCAGAGAAGAACGAGAACAGATCGTTAAGCAGTCTTTGTGGGGGAACTGCGGAGCCGAATGTGAGTTCTGTTCCGGCTGCGACAATCGGGGCGGCGGAAGAATAGAAACCTTATTTCAGCCGTATATTGACGGCGAAAAGGAAATCGCGGAAATCAACGCGGAATATACCGCGCCGTTTGTAAGATAATCAATCCGGAGTGAGTTTTATGGAGATCATTGTTTCGGGAAAAAGAAAAGAAGTGACCGATGGTATGACTGTAGCGGAGCTGCTCAACAGCGAAGAAGCAGGCAGACCGCGATATGCTTCGGTCGTTACAAGAAAAGAGATACTGCTTGACGGCGGCTTTGAGGACGCGGTGCTTCAGGACGGCGACATAGTTGAATTCATCTATACGGGAGACGAGAAATGCTGAACCAGTTTTCGAGAACACAGCTTGTTTTTGGAGAAGAAGCCATGCAGTGCCTTGCCGGGGCAAGGGTGGCTGTTTTCGGCATAGGCGGAGTCGGTGGCTACACCGTTGAGGCTCTTGCCCGTTCCGGCGTCGGTCAACTTGATTTGATTGATGACGACAAGGTGTGCGTCACAAACGTCAACCGACAGCTTCTTGCTACGCTGAAAACCGTAGGTCAATACAAGGTGGACGTTGCAAAGGAGCGCATCGCCGAAATAAACCCGAAATGCGAGGTCAAAGCCTTCAAAACGTTTTATATGCCCGACACCGAAAACGAATTTGATTTTTCGCAATATAATTACATCGTCGACGCGATTGATACCGTAAAGGGTAAGCTTGCGCTTGCCGAGAACGCTCAAAAGACAGGTACGCCGATCATCAGCTCCATGGGAGCAGGAAACAAGGTGAACGCCGCTGCCTTTGAGGTTGCGGATATTTACGAGACCTCGGTTTGTCCTCTTGCCAGAGTCATGCGTTACGAATGCCGCAGGCGCGGTATCAAAAAGCTAAAGGTAGTTTATTCCAAAGAGAAACCCATCAGACCAAAGGAAGATATGTCTGTCAGCTGCCGCAGGCACTGCGTTTGCCCTCCGGGAACGCGCAAATGCACGGTACGCCGCGACATACCGGGCTCCACAGCGTTTGTGCCGTCGGTAGCAGGACTGATCATAGCAGGTGAAGTGATCAAGGATTTGACGGGTTTTGAAGGATAAATAATATACAATACCGCATAATTTGAGGTGTGCGGTGTTGCCTATACAGCCGGGTGTTTCAGATAAACACTCGGCTGATTTTGTATTGATGACATCTCAAAACTATTCTGTTGTTCAGAGACGCCATTTAGCAATCGTTTTGTCAGGAGTCTATACCCGGCAATAGAAATAATCTATAACCGTAACGGAAAAAACATCTTGACAAACAAAGTGAAATATGAGATAATATCTTGCAGAACAAACCTACTAAGTTAATGGGAATTATAAGTTGAGGGAATTATTATGAGTTTGACTAAATCATTTAAGCGATGTTGACTCTGCTGTATTTTAGGTGTCATAAATACAAAGGGAGCATACTGTTATGAGAACATATAAGAAAATTACCGACTTGATCGGAAACACTCCGCTTTTGGAGCTCGAAAGCATAGAAAAAAACACGGGCGCGACCGTATTCGGCAAGCAATCCTGCCGGAAGCGTCAAGGACAGGATCGCCAAGGCGATGATCGACGACGCCGAGGCTAAGGGAATACTAAAGCCCGATTCGGTCATCGTGGAGCCTACCAGCGGCAACACGGGCATCGGTCTTGCTGCCGTAGCTGCGGCGAGAGGATATAAGGTGATCCTAACCATGCCCGAGACAATGAGCGTTGAGCGCAGAAACCTGTTGAAGGCTTATGGCGCAAAGGTCGTTTTGACAGAGGGCGTCAAGGGAATGAAGGGCGCTATTCAAAAGGCGCAGGAGATCGCCGCCGAAAATGCTCGCAGCTTTATTCCGAGCCAGTTTACTAACAATGCCAACCCCAAGGCGCATTATGATACGACCGGTCCCGAAATTTGGAACGACACCGACGGAAGAGTAGATATCCTTGTTGCCGGCGTCGGAACAGGCGGAACCGTTTCGGGTGTGGGCGAATATTTAAAAACCAAAAATCCGAACATTCAGGTCGTCGCCGTTGAGCCGTCCGGCTCTCCCGTTTTGTCGGGAGAAAAGCCGGGACCGCATAAGATCCAGGGCATCGGCGCAGGATTTGTTCCCGAAACGCTCAACGCCGACGTATATGATGAAGTCATCAAGGTGACAAACGAGGACGCTTTCACAACAGGCAAAGAGCTCGCCAAGCACGAGGGTCTGCTCGTCGGCATTTCGTCGGGAGCGGCTGTTTGGGCTGCGGCTCAATTGGCAAAGCGTCCCGAAAACAAAGGAAAAATCATCGTGGCAATATTGCCCGACACGGGAGAAAGATACCTTTCAACTCCCATGTTTTCAGAATAAGAGGTAAGTAAAATGAAAATCAACAGCAATGTACAATTCAATATTGTTTTTGCCGAAGTCAACATGAATGGTTTCGGCAGCATTGCTGCACCCTTCTGCGCCTGCTGTATGTGTTGTATGGACACAGGCGGCGGTCAAGGGTTTTGTTTTTGATAAAAACACTGTTTGACCTGTACCGCCTGTCTGCATTCGCAGCTCAGGCGGTATTTTTATGCTTGAACGGAGGTAAAACTGATGGTAGAAACAAGGGAAAGCGTTACCGCAAAGCTTTGTTCCTTTGCGCGAGCTTTTCATTCCAATATCGGAAGAAATAAGATTTTCGACGATTATCTCGCCTATGATTTGATGGGCAGAGACGAATATGAGGAAATCGGACAGTTGATCCAAAATAATTTCGATGAGGAAAAGTCGGATAAAAACTTTGCCTTTGCGTCCGACAAGATCACGAAATGTCTCAATCGCTACATCACGCCGATCCCACTCTCACGCATAGCCTTTGCGGAAAGTGAACTCAACGCGTTTGCACGGCGTCACGGCAAATGTCAGTATGTGATATGCGGAGCAGGTATGGACACCTTCGCGTTTCGCAACGGTAACCCCAAAATCAAGGTATTTGAGCTTGATCACCCCGACACGGGAAGGTACAAGCGGCGCAGGATCAGGGAGCTTGAGTGGAACATCCCGGATAACCTCACCTTTGTTCCGATCGATTTTTCAAAGGATGATATGAGCGAACGTCTGCCGGCTTTCGGCTATGATCCCGAGATCCCGACGTTTTTTGCGATTCTGGGCGTGTCCTATTATCTGACGCTTTCTGTTTTTGAAGAAACGATCCGCAAAATCAGCTCGCTGTGCAGTGCCGAGAGCAAGGTGGTTTT
>CADASG010000044.1 GCA_902790475.1 uncultured Ruminococcus sp.
CGCCCGCAAAAACGGGTTTGATTCTTATCACGCGGTAAAGATGGTTTTATCAGGTCAGATCAATCAGGTTTTTGGGGTGGGGTGCTGAATAGTTACAAAATATTGATATTATCAACGAATTCGTTTATAATTGTAATGGGTGATGTATTATGCGAGTTGATACTCATTTGAAAATTTTAGGGATAAAATCCGATTTATCATTATCGGAAATAGCAAGAAGATTAAACAAAACCCCGCAGGCGTTTAACCAGAAAATCAAAAGAGGATCTTTGACTATTGACGATTTGAATGATATTGCGCTCGTAACCGGATGCAAATTTGAATGCGGATTTGTGTTTCCTGATGGAGATAGAATTACAATAGAGTAGAGGTGAAATAAATGATTCAGTATATTGAAGGAGATATATTTAGCAGCCCGGCACAGGTAATAGTGAATACTGTGAATACTGTAGGGGTAATGGGAAAGGGAGTTGCGCTTTCCTTCAAGAAACGTTATCCTGATATGTTTCAACATTATAAGAGTATATGCGAAAAAAGATTACTCACAATCGGAAAACTGATGCTTTATTATGAACCTGATTATTGGGTGTTGCTATTTCCTACGAAAGAGAATTGGAGAAATCCTTCTAAGCTGGAGTACATCGAAAAAGGATTGATGAAATTCGTAAATTCTTATGCAGAGAAGAGTATTACCTCTATAGCTTTTCCGAGATTAGGCTGTGGAAACGGAGGGTTGGATTGGGAAGATGTCAGACCTTTGATGGAAAAGTATCTCAATCCTTTGCCGATCGATGTATATGTTTATTTAGGAATGATAAATGATGGTACTCCCGAGCATAAAGATATGAATAATACCATGGATTGGTTAAAAAAGAACGCAAAAGATATGTCGTTTGTCGGACTCAAGGACGATATTAAATGCCATTGCGGATTGCTTTCGTATTCTTTTGATTATCACGGCAAAGCAATTGATACAAGATATGAAGATGGCGTGTTATTTGAGAATGGCGGAAAACACATAGCTTTTATAACAGAAGATGAGTTTTATCAGATTTGGGATCGACTTAGAACGCAGAGTATCGTACAGGAGAGTGAATATGAATGGGAAAACCTGATTCTATCATTATTAAATTCGTTAGGATATTTATCGTTTGTTCGAATCTATAACATTAAAACAAACACATTTAAGAACGGGTTTCAAATCAACGAAGGAGCAGGTCGTGTATTTGACATAGAGGGAGTGCAGGAATGAGCTATAGGAATATAATCGCAGATAATTGCAAGAATCATTCCGTGGTTAGTTGGTGGCCCCGATTTGCTTATCATTATACCGATATCACTAATGCTGTCAACATACTCAGCAGCGGATTTATATACAGTAGGTTGAACGCGCAACAATCCGGAGTTATGAAAAATGATAATGCAAGCAGGCAGGTTATAGATGTGACGAATTTTGATACAGTTTCGTCAGTCAGGTTCTATTTTAGACCCATGACACCTACTCAGTATTATAACGAAGGTTATAAGCATTATCAGCTCAGATATGATAATGACACTAATGCGAACACACCGGTCCCGGTATTCTTCCTTTTTGATTTGGAGAAAATACTTTCAAAAAACGGAGTCAAGTTTTCCGAAAGGGGACAAGCCGGAAATGGTTCAGAATTGTTTGAAGGTGAAGAAGCTTTTTCAAAATTGAATTTTGATAACATTTACAGTGTTGGCGGACAGAATATAGAAGAGGTAAAGTCTTATAGACACGCAGAAATAAACTACCCGGGAAAAATAGAAATAGCAGAGTATATTTCTTTTATTCTTTGTAGAAACGAAATAGAGAAAACCAGCTTGTTGAATATGCTGAGAAAAACAAATCCTAAGCAGTTTGCGTTATATAGGAACCTAATCAAGGTGTGTAAACAGGATATGTTTTTGAAAAACGGTTTGTTTATTACTGATTGTAGGTATTACAACGGAGGAATAGTAATAAAGTTCGCTGATACCTATAATAAAAAGTATTATACAAGTAGGCAAAAGGCGAAAAATAGTGTCAAAAAGTTAACTCCTGTTAAGCTAATGCTTACAGTTGAATGGTTTAACGCTCGCAGAATTGTAGAGCAGAAACAAATCAGCACAGAAATTGATTACGAAGAGGCAAAACCGGTTAATCTTAATGGCTTGATCGGCGCAAAAGAAGCCACAAGCATATCAATAAAAGTCGAGATAGATGGTAATACAATGTGCTATATTGAACAGCCTATTGATAGTTCTGTAATAATTCGATAAATCCTAAATAGAAAGTGCTTCATCGGTAATGCAGTTGCTATAATTTAGTACTGCAAGTCAATTTGTTCAAAATGAAACCGTAGTTTCTGAGAGGCGTATGATATGAAACGTATTAGGGTAAAGTTAAAGATTTGGATGTTATGGAAGAATATAACAATAGCGTTTCGACCCGTATATTTGATTGCGTTCTCTTTTTCATTGATGATCGTATTTGATGCTGTGATGATTGCGATAATGTCATTTTATAGTGATGCTGACTTGATATACAAAATCTGCAGTAATCTTATTTTAGGTTCAACAGCTTCATTTATTGTTGCAATAATTATTGAGATGGCACATAATTATCAAATCAACAGAAGAAAAGATTTGGAGCTTAATGAATTTTACGGGAGTTTGTACTCATTCCTGAGTGATAGAATATTTGAAATGGGGCTAAGCGATAATTCATTATTGCAACATTATTCTAAGGAACCTCTGGAAGATTGTGTTGCCCGTCCCGGGGAAATACCGAAAGAGGGTCAGATGGCGCCAAAGGATGAGATTCAAGTTTTGTGGGATCATTTCTCCGAGATTATCAAGTCTTGCCAAGATACATATATAAACAAAAGAGAATATCTGTCGCACATGGAGTTAAATGCTCTTATGGATATATTGAGTTTTTACTCGATGTATATAAAGAAGTATCTCAGATCAGGTGTTTTGGTCGGATTGATTGGGTCAAGACAGGGTCAGGAAGACAACTATCTGCTAAAACAATGGATCCCTTCAAATATGCTTCCGTATTTATCGAAAGAATTCAAGGACGCCATGCATGATTATGAGTTTAAGCAGGCGCTTGATAAAATAATGGATATTATTTTTGACAGTAAAGATTTAATGCAAGTTGCTTTTGACGATTTTGAAGTAGGAGAGAAGTATATTATTGACGAAGATGAAGAAGATAGTGAAAAAGACTCAGATAAAGCTGAAGAAAGCATCAATTTTGATAACGAATCAATAATAAGCGGCGCTTTAAAGAGAATTCTCGAAGAAATTGATATTCTGGAGTCAGAAGCAGAAAAAATGCCGAGTGGATTTTTCGTTCATTTTGAAAAAAACGAGCTGAAAAGACAAAAGAAAAAATATGGGATTAAGTAAGACACTGCCGTTTTTTAACTTTTTTGGAATAGCGTCAACCAACTCTTCCTGCCCGTTGCGAAAAGAGCTATTGCCAAAATATTGCTTTAGCACTTCATACTTATCCGCCGCCATTTAATCACCGTCTTTCATATACGAACACATATTTGATATAAATATAACTTGATTGATATATTCAAGCGCGTTTTTGTGTTTATTTGCGTTAAATAATAAATTAGTTAAATCTTCGCCTTTATATTCAGCAAACCTGGCGTTTGTTTTCTCTGACGTTGTTTATTCTTTGAATAAACTTAAGAATTTTATTCGCTAATTCTTTCCAGCCAGTAATAAGGATTTGCTTTGGATAATGCAACGACTGAAAGAACATCAAGTTTAATATTAAGGTTGTCAAGAAGTGTGTTTATAACGGTTTTCACAGTCGATTCCTCCAAATGATTATCAGCAGCGGCAGAAACAAACGCCATTACTTCTGAAAGACGTTTGTGTTCAATATCTGAAAGGCTGTCCAAATCTAATAAAGCGGCGGCTATTTCCAAAAGATATGTACTATCGTTTCTGTTTCTGATTTCATATTCCATAACAGCTTTCACAGCGATATATTGTGTTTTGGACATCTTGGTTTTCTTGTTTTCTAAATTGCTGATGGTTTGTTTTGAAACGCCGATTTTGTCAGCCAATACAGCGGCCGGCCAGCCAAACAGCTTGCGAATCGCAGGCAGATAATTTTGCAAATTTCTTATTTTGGCTTTTGTTATCTCATTCATTCTTATCACCAAACATAAGATATCGCAAAAAAGCCAAAAAGTCAAATATTAAGACAAAGTCAAATAATTTGACTAAGATTTCGGCAAATTACAGCCTACTAAATATTACCAGTTCGAAAAAAGTCAGTAGTTATGCGGCTTTTGGGCTTTTTCTAATGAATTATTTATGGTTAACCCTTGACAACAGCACCTGCTGCGGCGGATACCATAGCGTCCTTTTTCAGGGATACAGATACCTCGCCTGAAAATTACGATTTGATCCTTACAGGCGATTTGGGTCTTGTCGGCAGCCGAAGCCTTTATGAGCTGCTTTTCGCTGAAGGTTTTGATATCAAGAGCCGGCACAACGACTGCGGGTTGATGATTTTTGACCGTGAAGCACAGGACGTACACGCGGGCGGTTCAGGGTGCGGCTGCTGCGCGACGACGTTTTGCTCAAAGATAATGAACGATTTAGAGAACGGGATTCTTTCAAATATTCTTTTTGTTCCTACAGGCGCATTGCTCAGTGCGACTACCACTGAACAGAAGAAAACGATTCCGTCCATCGCGCACCTGATTGATTTAGTTTCTCCGATGTGTTCTTAATAAACAGTATCGTATAGGGAAAATTTTATTGATTTGCTTCGTTTGTTGGAAAATTAATACGGCTGCATAAATCTCTTTGCGCGGCAATGGTCGCAAGCGTATCGCCTAGCTGCACAAGCACAGAGGACCACAAGGCAAGCTCTTCGTCGTTCAATCAGCAGGCAATGGTGTTTGCAGCAGCTGTAACCGCGGCTGTTATTTCACAGGCGTTCATTTTTATCATCTTCCTTAAACTTTATTATGATATTATATGCAAAAGCAGAGCCGGGGAAACAAAATCCTCGGCTCTGTAATTATAAACCTGTTACAGTCAAGCGTGACTGTTTTTGCTTTTATTCTGTTTCAAACAGCTGCATCTGGCTGTAAATATCCTTGCGCTTTGCCGCTTCGCGAAGCATGACAGATGTACCTTTGTTCTTGCGTTTCCCGGTTATCAGCAGGCCGATATATTTGCCGCCTTCGGCAACCCAGCCAATAGGCAGAAAGAACCTGTGTCTGTCAATCCAGCCGTAGTCATTATATACCTTGCGGTTCAGGGTACTCAGACCCTGAGAAACAATGCTTTTGTCATCAACGGTGTTTTCACCGCGGTTTGAAATATATTTTATCTCGCGGTATCGGTTCATATCCTTCTTGCCGAAGTTTCCGCCGTTTAGGATATCAGTTATGACATTTTCCAGCTGCTTTTTGTCAATCGAATTATTCTGTGCCCATTTCTTTTCCGATATTCCGAGATATTCCTGAGAGACAAGCGTCATGATCTGAGCGAACCGCCACAGTCCGAAGCTTTTGAGTTTATCTTCAAAAAGCTCTGTAAATTCATCGTTGCCCAGCCGCTCGACAAAAACAGCCCAGTCGCAGAGGTGGCGCAGTCCGATTCCTTCACTTGTCATATGCGAGATTATGTGCAGCAGCATGATCAGGCCGTGGTGAAAAGTGTCCGGTATGCGGCAGACAGCGCCGTCCAAGGTGACCGTGACGGAAGTATCGATTATTCTTTCGGCTTCCTCTCTGATCATTTTTCCTGCTGCATTATTGGGAATACCGTTAATGCTGCGGTGCTGTTCCCAGATGCTGAGTGGCTTTCTCTGAAAGGCGATGTGCTTTGAAGTATCTTCTTCTCCGTGGTCAATCTCAAAGCCTATGCTCATTACCGCCAATTTTGCTCTTTCAAAGTCGGTTTCTCTGACAAGAAAGTCCACATCTCCCATATCCCTGAGCGAGGCTTCGGGGTAGTAGTAAGCCGAAGCGAGTCCTTTTATTGCGGAGTAGGGAATATTGTTTTCCGTCATCAGTCTGTGAAGCTCGTCGTGCTCAAAGAAGTTCGCTGTGTTTTGCAGTACGTTTCCGAGAAACTGCTCGTTTTTCTGAGCGAATTTTTCAGGTGAGTATTTGATGATTGCATCGCGGAGGAATGGGTAAATCATGGTATATACAGTTTGCTGCGATGCTTCTTTAAGAATCGCAGGCAGCTCGTTCTCATCGATCTGAGGCTTTGCTCCTCCGAATAACTGATATCGGACAATACCGATCAGCTTTTCCTGATGTGTTTCCATTTGTTGCTTCTCCGTTTATTGATAAGCTTTTTTATTGCAGTGTAAATCAAAAATGCCGTAGCTCCGGCAAATGCGCCGATTGTATTCATAATAACGTCGTCCGTTTCACAATGTCCGAGTGAAAAGAAATACTGACACGCCTCTACGCACGCAGAGATAACCATTCCCGCCGGCACGGTCAGCAGCACCTTGTGCCTTAAGCGCTCTGGAAGAGCGAACGGGGTACTTAGTCCGAAGGGGATAAACAGGAATATGTTCATCTGCATAGACCTGAGTATTTCAGGCTGTTCCTTGATCTTTGTGAATGAGATGAAAGGAATCAGACTGAGTTCTCCGCCTTGTGAACGTTTGTAAATTGTAAAAAACAGAATTAATCCAACCGATAGAACGCAGCATATTGTACTGATGATTCGCCGGGGTTTCTTCGGCAGAAAAAGCATCATTATCAGCCAGATAAGGTACATTCCCGCCATTTCGAGATATACAATATTCATCGGCTGCGCGTAAAAATGTAAAAAATTTATCATTGATATCCGCCATTCGTTTTGATATAGATATTGTAAAGGAAAATTGCTCAAATGTCAATTAATTTGCGTTATCTGATTGAACAGGCAACGGGAATGTGTTATACTGAGCATGTAGAAAACAATACAGATATCTGATAAGGAGGCAGCGATGTTTTACTGGTTTTATCCGATGAACGGCTTATACACCTACAATATGGGTACCGCAATGGGCAGACTGCTAATGGATATGCGCGCGCAGATTCCGCAGAAAAGCTCTGATGTTTACTACGCGGTGATCGGCGGCGAGAGCAAGGGTCCGTTTTCATTTGACGAGCTGCGCGAGCTGATCCGCGAAAAACAAGTCACCCGCGAAAGCTATATCTGGAAGCCGCAGATGGCTGACTGGGATTTCGCTGCGAACATCTCAGAGGTCAAGCCTCTTGTGAGCTTTACTCCGCCGCCGGTACCGAAGACTGTTGAGGGAGAGGACGCGGAACCGCAGAGTGATGCCGGCAATAATGATGTAACCGAAACAGATCTCACAGAATAAAAATGACTGCCGAAACCGTTCATGGTTAAGGCAGTCTTTTATTGTTTGGTATTTAATCAGAAGGACGAACCGCCGCCACCGCCGCAGCCTCCTCCTCCGCCACCGCAGCTTGAGCAACCGCCACCGCCGCAGCTTGAACCGCCGCTGCAGCCGCCGCCCGACGACGAGCTGACGTAGATTTTCTCTCTGCGGGTTTCATAAACGCTGACAGGGCCGACAACTGCGTTGCCTGCGGTCATTACTCGCGCGTGCTCGTAATCCTTGCTGAGCGGATTGTGTCGCTTCGAGAAGGCGATGCTGAGAGCGATGATCACTCCGAGCATTGAGGCGATCACAGCGTAGCTTGTGTACTTCATCGGCTCGCTGATGAATTCGCCTTTAATTGTCTTGTACATCTGACCGTACGCTTCCTTTGCGAACATGTAATAGTCCTTCGAGGTAGCGTAATGACTTGCGTTGTCGGTTATGGAACGCGCCTTTGAGTCTGTGATGTACTGGTACATTGTACCGTATGACTGAATAACGACCTTGCGAGTATTCATGTTTATCATCAGGATCGCCGCGCTGTCAAGGTCATATAGCGAGCGGCGCTTAACTCTCGCCTGGTCAATGTAATCGGTTTTGTGAACATCTGTCGACCAGAAAATGATATTGCCGTATTCGGTCAGAGGAGTCATTTCCTCGATCAGCTTTGCCTCTTCGCTCTCGGTCAGAAGGTCGATGTCGTCGATAATGATCGCCTGATACGAGGTTTCGGGGTTGGTGTACTGAGCGTCCTGCCGCTGAGCAGCTCCGACGGGTAATACGCAGCAGAGAATGAGCAGCGCGGCGATAACGGTTGAAACAAAGATTTTAGTTTTCATCGTAACGCGCTCCCTTCTTGTTGAACTGGGGCAGGGGTCGCTTTGCGACGTTAGTCTGGAAGTGAATGTGGAATAGAGCCAGACCGAACAGCTCTGCCGCCGCGACAAAGCAAGCGCCGTATGAAACTGCGTTGTAAGCGGGGTCAATGTAAACGATCATTGCGCCGATTGCGATGCTGAGATACATAGCCAACTTGAGCCAGACGACCTTTCTGAGGAAGGATTTCGCTTCGGTTATAACGCGCGTACGCAGAACCGAGGTGTTGTCCGTTGCCATTTTTTTGATCAGACTTGTATACGCAGCCTGCCTGAAATGCGCGAAGAGCATAATGACAGCGGTTGCCATCATCGGAATAATACAAATGAAAAAGCGATCCTTTTCATATGAGCCGTCGGTTATCGCGCCGATAAACGCAAATAGACAGACTATCAGCGAAAGAGTGTAGCCTCCTGTGGCGACCCTTGTTCGGGTGCCGCCTTTGCCCGATACGGTGCGGTTGAATGAGTTTTGCAGATAAAACATACCCGCGTTCATAAGTATAAGGCAAAGTCCTAATGTGCCGTTCGCCTTTATTGACGGAATAGACGGAATCACGTTCATCAGCAGCGCGATAATTCCGAAGATTGCCGCTGACAAGCCAAGTGCGAAAAGAAGGATCCTCAGAGGACTGAGCGGAAGGTCTGCGGCGACCTTTCCCGTCTGTCCGTTGACAGTGGCGTATGTGATCTGCTTGCCGTTGCGGTAGCTCATGAACCAAACGGGGTTGAGGGTGCGTTTTGCAGACTCTATGTTGACCTTGGCTCTTACCTCGTCGGGATTTGGAGTAATCTTGAGCTTTTCACAGCAGCTCTTGACCGCGTTGTCGTTCACCAAGATATTAACGGCGTCATCTTTGGTTTCGAGGTTAATCGCGGAGTCGTACTCGTGAGCGCTGACGTCGCCGGATTCGGCGTAAAAGCCGCTGAGATAGCCCGGGGCAAAGGGCATCTGCTGACGGTACTCATACGGCGCGAGAGCGTCGCTGATGTCGTCGTCAAAATTTATGGACGCGTCGCGGGAATAGCCTTCCAGCGCGAGGTTTGAGTTACCCACAACGTCGTAGTGTATGATTTCGTATGTATTGAGGGAAACGTGCTGCCGCCCGGACTGAGCCGGAACGCGGAACTGACCGCTCATAACTGCGCGGTAGCTCCAGTAGGGCATATATATACCGCGGAAGCTCTCGATAAGATCTGACTTGCTGTACTTGCGCGAAACAAAGGGATGACGGCGCACTTCCTTGCAGTACGCTTTTTTGCAGTCCTCCTTTGTGACCTTGAAGGGAATGATGTAGTCGGGCTTCCATTCCTGACGCATCTTCTCGTAGATCATCGACGCGCCGCCGCAGTACTGGCAAAAGCCTACGGCGTCGTTCTTGTCTGTGGTGAGCAGCTCCGCGCCGCACGAGGGACAGATATATACGTAGCTGTCAAACTGCGATGAACGCGCGTCGTCACGAGAGCTGTTGTCGGAGAGCTTCTGTGTTTCAAACAGGTTTCCGCAGTGGTCGCACGCCATTTTCTGAGAGGCGATATCGAACCGAAGGGCAGCTCCGCAGGTGGGACAACCTACCATGCATTATCTCCTTTCTCAGATCCTGACGGGGATATTCTTGACCGCCAGATATTGCTTGAGCTGAGGGATAGGGATTTCTCCGAAGTGGAAGAGCGAAGCCGCGAGCACAGCGTCAGCCTTGCCCTCGGTAAACGCGTCGTAGAAGTGCTCGAGCGCGCCCGCACCGCCGCTCGCGATAACGGGGATATTCACTCGCTCGGAAACCGCTCTTGTCAGCTCGAGGTCATAGCCCTTTTTCTGGCCGTCCTCGTCCATGCTTGTGAGCAGAATCTCGCCCGCGCCGAGCTCAGCGCAGCGAAGCGCCCATTCAACGGCGTCGATGCCCATAGGAGTTCTGCCACCGTTTATGTATACCTCCCAGCTGTCGCCGCTGCGTTTAGCGTCGATTGCCGCGACAACGCACTGGCTGCCGAATTTATACGCCGCCTCGCTGATAAGCTCGGGACGGTGTACAGCCGCGGAGTTTACTGACACCTTGTCGGCGCCCGCTCTGAGAAGCGCGTTGAAATCATCAACGCTGCGGATACCGCCGCCAACGGTGAAAGGAATAAAAATACTGTCAGCTACCTTTTCAACCATGTCGATGGTGATATTCCTCGAGTCGCTCGATGCGGTGATATCGAGAAATACAAGCTCGTCGGCGCCCTGAGCGTCATACTGCTTTGCGCATTCAACGGGATCGCCCGCGTCAACGAGGTTTACAAAGCTCATACCTTTTACGACCCTGCCGTTCTTGACGTCGAGGCAGGGAATAATTCTTTTTGCGTACATAATCAGCCCTCCACAATCGCAGCGAAGTTTCTCAGGATCTTGAGGCCTGTTTCGCCGCTTTTTTCGGGGTGGAACTGCGTCGCGAACACATTGTCCTTTTCCACCGCCGCGTCAATCATTACTCCGTACTCAGTCTGAGCCGCCACGATATCTCTCTCGTAGGCGTTGAGGAAATACGAGTGAACGAAATATACATACGGATTCCGTTCGATTCCCGTGAACAGTCTGCTCGAGGGGTTGATTTCGATGCTGTTCCAGCCCATGTGCGGGATTTTCAGTCCTTCTTTTTTCGGGATTTTGCGAATGCTGCCCGCGAAGATGTTCAGACCGTCAGCCTCTGGACTTTCCTCACTTGCAGGGAAGAGAAGCTGCAGTCCGAGACAGATGCCAAGGAACGGCTTGCCGCTGGCGATAAACTCCTTAACAGCCTCTCTGATACCGAGCTTTTCCATGTTGTCTACCGTGTCGCCGAAGGAGCCTACTCCGGGGAGAATAGCGCCGTCCGCTGACATGATCTCGTCTTTTTTATTTGTGATGAAGCAGTCGCAGCCGATATGCCTGAGCGCCTTGTAAACGCTCTGAATATTGCCTGCGCCGTAGTCGATAATTGCAATCATTTTACCGTCCTCCTTATCTTATATAATAATATTATCATAGTAAAAGTTCTTTTGCAACCAAAACCTTTAATAACGTCAGAAATCTTTCAGGGATTTGGAAATTTCCTTCAAAAAATATTGAATTCTGCAAGTGAGTGTGATAAAATGAAATACGTATGAGAATAAATTAAAGGAGTATCATAATAATGATAACACACCTTTTGACAAGAATAGATCTGATGATGAACAGCTTCTCGAAGGGACAGAAGCGCATTGCGCTGTATATCGAGGAGCATTATGATAAGGCGGCGTTCATGACCGCCTCTAAGCTCGGCGAAACCGTCGGCGTTTCCGAGAGCACAGTCGTCCGTTTTGCCACAGAGCTTGGCTACGACGGCTATCCGCGCCTGCAAAAGGCGATGCAGGAAATGATCCGCAACAAGCTCACCTCGGTTCAGCGAATTGAAGTCACCTCGAGCAGGATCGGCAACAGCAACGTCCTCGACAGCGTGCTCAATCAGGATATCGACAAGATCCGCCGCACGATCGAGGAAACCTCGCACGAGGACTTCAACCGCGCGGTCGACGAGATCTGCAACGCGAAGAGAATCTACATCTTCGGCGTTCGTTCCACAGGCGCGATCGCGGGCTTTCTGGCGTATTATTTTGAGCTGATTTTTGACAACGTGGTTCTGATAAATACAACCTCGGCGACCTCTACCTATGAGCACATTTTCCGCATTACCGAGGACGACGTTATGATCGGTATTTCATTCCCGCGCTACAGCTCGATGGCTATTGAAGCGATGGATTTCGCGCGTTCACGCGGAGCTCACGCCGTGGCTATCACCGACAGCATGGCGTCGCCGCTTGTGCAGTCCGCTGACTCGATCCTGATTGCGAGAAGTGATATGGCGTCCATCGTCGATTCGCTCGTCGCACCGCTCAGTCTGATCAACGCCCTGATTGTCGCGACCGTCCTCAAGAAGAAGGACGAGGTATCCGAAACCTTCCACGCGCTCGAGGACGTATGGAACCGCGAGGGCGTTTATACCAACCACGACGAAAAGGCAGAGAAAAATGGTAAGTAAGAAGGTTCTTGTCGTCGGCGCGGGTGCTGCGGGACTTATCGCCGCAGGTACAGCCGCAGAATACGGCGCCAGCGTCACACTGATAGAAAAGAACCGGCGCGTCGGCAGGAAGATCATGATCACCGGCAAGGGGCGCTGCAACATCACAAACAACTGCGACGTCCAGACCTTTATCCGCAATGTTCCCGTAAACGGCAGATTCCTGTATTCGGCGATCAACCGATTTTCTCCCGAGGACACGATCGGCTTTTTCGAGAGTCTCGGCTTGCCGCTGAAAACCGAGAGAGGCAACAGGGTATTTCCCGTTTCCGAACGCGCGGTAGACGTTGTCGATACGCTGCGCGAATATGTATTGAACAGCGGCGTGAAGATAGTCAATGACACCGCCGTTGCATTGATTTTGGAGAACGGAGAAGCCCTCGGCGTTAAGTGTGAGGGACAGAGCTATTATGCCGACAGCGTTATCGTCTGCTGCGGCGGCAAGAGCTATCCGCTGACAGGCTCGACGGGCGACGGCTATCTTCTCGCAAAGCAGGCAGGTCACACCGTGACAGAGCTTAAGCCTTCACTCGTTCCGCTCGAGAGCAGCGACCACGAATGCAAATCGATGCAGGGGCTTTCGCTCAAAAACGTGTCACTAAAAATCATCAATAAAAATTCCAATAAAGAATTATACTCCGACTTCGGCGAGATGCTGTTTACGCATTTCGGTATCAGCGGTCCCATGGTGCTTTCCGCAAGCTCCCATATCCGCGATATTCCGCCGGATACCTACACGGCGGTGATCGACCTCAAGCCTGCCCTCGACAGCGAGCAGCTTGACCGCCGTCTGCAGAACGAATTCAAGGCAAACTCCAACAAGGACGTTTCCAATTCGTTCTCGAAGCTCTTACCAAAGAAAATCATTGTCCCCGTGTTAAAGCGCTGGGGAGTTCCGTTTGATAAAAAATGCAACGCCGTTACGCGCGAGGAGCGGCACGCCCTGTGCGCGATCCTCAAGGGCTTTACGGTTCCGATAAGCGGTTTCCGCCCGATAGAAGAGGCGATAATCACCTCGGGCGGAGTGAAAACCGACGAGATCAACCCCAAAACCATGGAAAGCAAGCTCGCAGCCGGGCTGTATTTTGCAGGTGAGGTGATCGACTGCGACGCGTACACAGGCGGCTTCAATCTTCAGATAGCATGGAGTACCGGCAGACTCGCGGGCGAGAATGCCGCAATATAGAAAGGAAGTTTTGTATGTCAACCGCAATCGCATTGGACGGCCCCGCAGGAGCGGGCAAGTCCTCTATCGCACGAAGAGCCGCTAAAGAGCTCGGATATATTTACGTGGACACAGGCGCGCTCTACCGCACCGTAGGCCTTGCCGCATCGCTCCACGGCATTGAGCCTGTCGATTCTCCCGAGGTGGACAAGCTCCTCTCTGAGATCAAGGTTGAGCTGACCTTCAACGCTCAGGGTGAGCAGATCGTTCTTCTCGACGGCAGGGACGTTTCGGGTGAGATCCGCACTCCCGAGGCTTCAATGACGGCGTCAAAAATCTCTGCGATTCCCGCCGTAAGGGCGTATCTCCTTGATTTGCAGCGCGATATGGCAAAGACAAACGACGTTATCATGGACGGCAGAGATATCGGCACTGTCGTTTTGCCCGACGCTAAGGTAAAGATCTTTCTCACCGCTTCTCCCGAGGCACGCGCTCAGCGCCGCTATAAGGAGCTTATCGAGAAGGGCATGGACGTTAAATACGAGGATATACTTCAGGACGTTATTACGCGCGATTACAATGACTCCCACCGCGAGATCGCGCCGCTAAAGCCTGCCGAGGGCAGCGTCACTGTCGACACAACAGAGCTCGACTTTGAGCAGAGCGTCGACAAAATCATCTCAGTGATAAAGGAGAATCGCTGATGGCACAAAATAAGGTCTTATACACTATCGGCAAGGGTATCTGTATGCCGATTTTCAAGCTTTTTTACCGTTTCAAAACAATAAACGCCGATAATATCCCCTCAGAGGGCGGCGTTATCATAGCGAGCAACCATATCTCAAACTCCGACCCGCCGCTTCTGGGACTTTCCGCAAAGCGCAGGATGTACTTTATGGCGAAGGTCGAGCTGTTCAAGAACAAGTTTTTCGGCGCGCTTATCCGTGCGCTCGGCGCTTTTCCCGTTGAACGCGGCGCCGGCGACGGCAAGGCGATAAAGACGGGCGAGGATTTGATTAAAGAGGGCAACGTCATGACTATCTTTATCGAGGGCGGACGTACAAAGACAGGCGGCCTCATGCGTCCGCGAAGCGGCTGCGCGCTTGTTGCCCAGCAGATGCAGGTTCCTGTTGTACCCGCGTGTATCACGATCGTCGGCAACCCGAAATTCCTTTTTTCAAAGCGCGTGATCGAGTTCGGTGAGCCGCTGACCCCAGAAAAGCTCGGACTGACCGTAGACGGCGGCAGACGCGAACTTAAGGACGCGTCCAATATGATTATGGGCGAAATCAAGAAAATGAGGGAGAGAGCTCTCAATGAGTATAAAAAAGGCTGA
>CADASG010000045.1 GCA_902790475.1 uncultured Ruminococcus sp.
GCTTCACAACGGACACCCTTGCCCTCAGCTAACACTTCCTACTGCCAAGCGTGTAGTGGACTTTCACCACCAAGTTGCTGCCCATTCTGGGCAAACACGTAAAAAAAGGCTGCCTGTAATCAGGCAGCCTTGATTTTTGGATTTCTTGAAAGAAATAAATTACTCGTTGATCGCGATAACAGCGCCGGAACCTACGGTTCTGCCACCCTCACGGATAGCGAAACGCAGACCAACTTCGATAGCGATAGGAGTGATCAGCTCAACGTCCATTTCAACGTTATCTCCGGGCATGCACATCTCGGTGCCTTCGGGCAGAGAGATGGTACCGGTTACGTCAGTGGTTCTGAAATAGAACTGGGGACGATAGTTGTTGAAGAAGGGAGTATGACGGCCACCCTCGTCCTTAGTCAGTACATAAACCTGACCGCGGAACTTGGTGTGGGGATGAATGGAACCGGGCTTAGCCAGAACCTGGCCTCTCTCGATCTCTGTTCTCTGAACACCACGGAGAAGTACGCCTACGTTGTCGCCTGCCTCAGCATAGTCCAGAGTCTTTCTGAACATCTCAAGACCGGTTACAACAACCTTTCTCTTCTCCTCGGTAAGACCAACGATCTCAACTTCCTCGGAAGTTCTGATCTGGCCTCTCTCAACTCTACCGGTAGCAACGGTGCCGCGGCCGGTGATGGTGAATACGTCCTCAACGGGCATCAGGAAGGGCAGGTCAGCCTTACGGTCGGGAGTAGGAATGAACTCGTCAACAGCAGCCATCAGCTCGTGGATGCAAGCATACTCGGGAGCGTTGGGATCCTTGGAAGTGCTCTGCAGAGCAAGATAAGCGGAACCCTTGATGATGGGTGTGTCGTCGCCGGGGAACTCATACTCGTTGAGCAGGTCACGGATCTCCATCTCTACGAGTTCGAGGAGCTCTTCGTCGTCAACCTGGTCAGTCTTGTTCATGAATACTACGATATAGGGAACGCCTACCTGACGGGAAAGCAGGATGTGCTCTCTGGTCTGGGGCATAGGACCATCTGCAGCGGAAACTACGAGGATAGCGCCGTCCATCTGAGCAGCACCGGTGATCATGTTCTTAACGTAGTCGGCGTGGCCGGGGCAGTCAACGTGAGCATAGTGACGGTTAGCAGTCTCATACTCAACGTGAGCGGTGTTGATTGTAATACCTCTCTCTCTTTCCTCGGGAGCCTTATCGATGTTAGCGTAATCAACGAAATCAGCGTCGCCCTCGAGGTTGAGAACCTTTGTGATCGCAGCGGTCAGTGTGGTTTTACCGTGGTCAACGTGGCCGATAGTACCAATGTTAACGTGCGGCTTATTTCTTTCAAACTTTTCTCTTGCCATTGGAATTTTCCTCCTTTAGTTATGCAAATCGGCTGATTCGCAATAGATTTAATATTATTGTACCAAATTCTTCCCAAAAAATCAATAGTTTCGGTCTGCGTTTTGCAACTTTTTTATGAAATTTCGGGTCGATATTTGTCAAAAGGGGTTGATTGACGGTTTCACACGGTTTGGTGAGCCGAAAATCAGTCCTTCTTGCCTTTTTCGCTCATAATCTTTTCGGCGATGTTCTTGGGAACCTCGGCATAGGTGTCGGGCTCCATTACATACTGACCGCGTCCCTGAGTCTTGGAACGCATGTCGGTAGCGTAACCGAACATCTCGGAGAGCGGAACGTGAGCGATAACACGCTGAACGCCGTTGTCCGCTTCCATGCTCTGGATCATGCCGCGGCGGCTGTTGAGGTCGCCGATAACGTCGCCGAGGTACTCCTCGGGAGTGATAACGGAAACCTTCATAATGGGCTCGAGCAGCACGGGGTCTGCCTTCTTCATTGCGCTCTTGAACGCCATTGAACCTGCGATCTTAAACGCCATTTCGGAGGAGTCAACCTCATGGTATGAACCATCGTACAGCTCTACCTTAACGTCTACAACGTTGTAGCCTGCTACAACGCCGCTGAGCATAGCGCCCTGGATACCCTGATCAACAGCGGGGATATATTCCTTGGGGATAGCACCGCCGACAATGGAGTTGACAAACTCGTATCCGTGATCCTTGTTGGGGAACACGTTGATCTTAACGTGACCGTACTGTCCCTTACCGCCTGACTGACGGGCGTATTTTTCATCAACGGAAGCTTCCTTGCGGATAGTCTCCTTATATGCAACCTGGGGAGCGCCGATGTTGGCCTCTACCTTGAACTCTCTGAGCAGACGGTCAACAATGATCTCGAGGTGCAGCTCACCCATACCTGCGATAATTGTCTGGCCTGTTTCCTCGTCGGTGTAAGCCTTAAAGGTGGGATCTTCCTCAGCCAGCTTTGCAAGCGCGATGCCCATCTTCTCCTGACCTGCTTTGGTCTTGGGCTCGATAGCAACGCGGATAACGGGCTCGGGGAACTCCATGGACTCAAGGATAACGGGGTGCTTTTCGTCGCAGAGAGTGTCGCCGGTGGTGGTGTTCTTCAAACCTACCGCTGCGGCGATATCACCTGCGTAGCAGCAGTCGATATCTTTTCTGTCGTTAGCGTGCATCTGCAGGATTCTGCCCATGCGCTCGTTGTTGCCCTTAACGGAGTTGAACACCGTGGTGCCGGCCTTAACAACGCCGGAGTATACGCGGAAGAAGCACAGCTTACCGACAAAGGGGTCTGTGGCGATCTTGAACGCGAGAGCGGAGAAGGGCTCCGAATCGGAAGCGGGTCTCTCGGTCTCCTCGTCGGTGTCGGGGTTGATACCCTTGATCGCGGGAATATCTGTAGGAGCAGGCATGTAATCGATAACAGCGTCGAGCATCATCTGAACGCCCTTGTTACGGTAAGAAGAACCGCAGGTCACGGGAACCATTGTGTTAGCGATAGTAGCCTTTCTTATAGTCTTTTTGATTTCTTCAATGGAGATCTCTTCGCCGCCGAAGTACTTGTCCATCAGCTCTTCGTCGAGCTCCGCAACGGACTCGATGAGCTTTTCATGGTACTCCTCGGCAATTTCCTTCATGTGCTCGGGAATCTCTTCCTCCGAGTAATCGGTGCCGTCCTCGTTGTGATAGATCTCAGCCTTCATTGTTACAAGGTCAATGATACCGGTGAAATCACTTTCAGCGCCGATGGGCAGCTGAATGGGAACGGCGTTACACTTGAGTCGATCCTTCATCATCTGAACAACATGGTAGAAATCAGCGCCCATGATGTCCATTTTATTAACGTAAACCATTCTCGGTACGCCGTAGTTATCAGCCTGACGCCATACGGTCTCAGACTGCGGCTCAACGCCGCCCTTGGCGCAGAGAACTGTAACAGAACCGTCAAGCACGCGCAGGGAACGCTCAACCTCTACGGTGAAGTCAACGTGTCCGGGGGTGTCGATGATGTTGATTCTGTGCGGCTGATACTGCTGCTTGCTGCCCTTCCAAAAAGCGGTGGTCGCAGCGGAAGTGATGGTAATACCACGCTCTTTTTCCTGCGCCATCCAGTCCATGGTGGACGCGCCGTCGTGGGTTTCACCAATCTTATGGTTTACGCCGGTATAATACAGGATACGCTCGGTGGTAGTCGTCTTACCGGCGTCGATGTGAGCCATGATGCCGATATTTCTTGTTTGTTCAAGTGATACCTGTCTGGGCATAAAATCCTCCTAATTAAATTACCATCTGTAGTGAGCGAAAGCCTTGTTAGCCTCTGCCATCTTGTGAGTGTCTTCACGCTTTTTGAACGCGCCGCCGGCACTGTTCACAGCGTCCATGATCTCACCTGCAAGTCTTTCCTTCATGGTCTTCTCACTGCGGGCTCTTGAGTAGGTCGAGATCCAACGCAGACCCAGTGTCTGGCGTCTTGCGGGGCGAACCTCCATAGGAACCTGGTAAGTAGCACCGCCGACACGGCGAGCCTTGACCTCGAGAACAGGCATTACGTTTTCCATTGCCTGCTCAAAAACCTCGAGCGGGTTGTTTCCTGTCTTGTCAGCAATAATTTCAAACGCGCCGTAAACAATCTTCTGGGCAACGCCCTTTTTGCCGTCGTACATGATGTTGTTGATAAGACGGGTTACCAATTTTGAATTATAAAGCGGATCGGGTAATACGTCACGCTTCGCAATAGAACCTCTTCTTGGCACTTTGCTTCCCTCCTTCACAATAATTGAGATATCATAAAATCAAATTAAGTAGAGAGCTTTGTCAATTCCTTATTTCTTCTTAGGACGTTTTGCGCCGTACTTGGAACGGCTCTGCATACGACCGTTTACACCCTGTGCATCGAGTGTACCGCGAACAATGTGGTAACGAACACCGGGGAGATCCTTTACACGTCCGCCGCGAATCAGAACCACGCTGTGCTCCTGAAGGTTGTGACCGACGCCGGGGATGTAGGAACTGACTTCAATACCGTTAGAAAGTCTTACTCTGGCGATCTTTCTCAGCGCGGAGTTAGGCTTTTTGGGGGTAGCTGTCTTTACTGCAGTACAAACACCTCTTTTTTGCGGGGAGTTCTGGTTGATGGCAACTCTTTTCTTTGAGTTCCAGCCCTTCAACAGTGCGGGAGCCTTTGCCTTCTTCTCAGAAACCTCTCTGCCCTTGCGTACCAACTGGTTAAATGTAGGCATGTTTTTCCTCCTTTCCTCTGTATTGGAATTGATAAAGTCGCAGAGCTGCTTTTTTGCCCTCGTACCTTAAAAAGGGCGCACTTATAGCATACTCCGCGTTTATCCATTATACCTCACTCCTCCCCCATTTGTCAAGCGTTTTTTCGGTATTCACACGTGAATATGGATTTTGCGTTTCAAAAACATTCCATACGACATAAAAAAGTCCGTCATCACCGGTGAATCCGAGGTTTAAGTACGCGAAGCAAAAAAATGCGCGGAGAAATCTCCTTGGAGGTGAAGCGTGGTTTCCTGTCAGGGAGATTTCTCGACTAAATCACTTCGTGATTTTGCCCTTCGGGCACCGCTCGAAATGACGTTGTTTCCATTGCCATCACAGCTTCCCGTTGATGGATTCTATCTCGCGAAACGCCGACGTTACCAATACACCCGACGTTAAGTACGCGAGTCAAAAAACGCGTGGAGAAATCTCCTCGGAGGTGAAGCGTGGTTTCCTGTCAGGGAGATTTCTCGGCTAAATCACTTCGTGATTTTGCCCTTCGGGCACCGCTCGAAATGACATGTAGAGGAAACGTGCTAAATGCTTGAAATGACATATGGAGGTAACAAGTCAACCGTGCGAAACAGCAGTACATCAGCGTTTCAACCTGTAGGGGCTTGCATTGCAAGCCCGCGGTGCCGACGTGGTTTTCCTGTCCGAGTGTCGATAGGAGCGAAAATGTTTGGTGCGGCAACTGCGGACGCGCAATGCGCGCCCCTACGCCGAGGGTTGATGATTTTCGGGAGATTGCGATAAAACTATAACCATATTTTTAATTTCCGAAAACTCACCTTCCGATGTCATTTCGACCAAGTGGAGCGTAGCGGAACGCGTGGAGAAATCTCCTTCAGCGACGCAGCATTGTTCCCTGTCAGGGAGATTTCTCGACTATTCGCTGTCGCGAATTCGGCTTGCGCCGACCGCTCGAAATGACATAAATAGGAAATGTGCTAACCAAAACTCTAAACTCAAAACCCCTATTTATCCAACCGGGAAACATACGCTTGAACCAAACCAACCTGTCTCCCCGACCGAAATTTTCAACTTTTCACTTTCAACTTTCAACTGCAAAACGGCGGTCAGGGTGCTTACCTGACCGCCGTGCAAAACTATTGATCTTTAACTATACGATAAACTATACGATTAGCCCTATCATTCGCCTTTCAGAATCACCGACGAATGGCGCGGGAGGGTCAGCTTGCCGTTTTTCAGTTCTACATGACCGTAGCTGATATCGCCCGGGAGATCCGCGCGAACGGATGCATTTTTGAGCATCTCGTCGGTTATGGTCAGCTCCTCGCTGTCTTCAGTACTGAAGTTGTGGATCACCATCAGCTTGCTTCCCTTATATTCCACTACGTATGCGCCGATCGCCGTATCGTCAAACTTCACCTGCTTGGCGACTCTGCCGCGCGCTATCTCGGGATTTTGGAGCTTGATTTGGATTATGCGGCGGTAGTGGTTGAGCAGCGAGTCGTCCTCCTTGAGCTGCTGGGCGACTCCTCCGCCCGACGGAGCCTTGTTGTCGCTTTCGCCCGTGCCGGGAACACCGATCTTTTGAAGCTTGCCGCTGTCAAAGACCATCGGCAGACGGTAATATGCGTCGCTGTCAGTCTGAGGCGCGGTCATGCCGATCTCCTCGCCGTAGTAGATGAAGGAATTGCCCGGAGCGAGCATACTTACGTTCGCGGCGAATTTCTCGTAGTCCAGACCCTTTGCCTCGAGCGAATTGGCGATCCTCACCTGATCGTGGTTGGACAGGAACATCGCGTTGATGTAGTTATCGCTCAGAGCCGACATCTTCTTGTCGTACGCCTTGATCTTCTTTACAACGGAGAAGCCCTTTTGTGAGTCGATGCCCTCGACTATCGCGCCCGTGTTTGTTGCGAATTTGAAGGCGAACAGGCTGTCGATGCCGCTCTCGTAGAAGGACTCTATCTCGGAATCGCCCGACCAATCCTCGCCGACAAGGTATACGTCCTTTTTGATGCCGCGGCAGGTGTCGCAGAACCATTTGAGGAATTTCACGCCGTCGGTTTCCTTGTTGTTATAGTATTTCACCGCGTCAAGACGGAAGCCGTCAACACCCTTGTCAAGCCAGAACTTGGAGATCTTCTTGAACTCTTCCTTTGTTTTGTCCGAATTCAGGTTCCACTCGGGCATATCGAGCGAGAAGTTCGCCTCGCACACATAGTCGTTGCCCATGTTGACGACCTGGGTATCGCTGCTGAAATAGTCCTTTTTGTGTACCTCAAAATACTGAGCGTTACCGTCGAGCTTTCCCTCGCTCACCTCGCGAACCGCTTTCAGGAACAGCGGATTCTGTGAGGAGATGTGGTTGAGCACCAAGTCCATTATCACGTTGATTCCGCGTTTGTGACACTCCGCAAGGAGCTTTTCGTAATCCTTGAGGGTGCCGAAGTTTTTGTCGATGTCGTAGTAATCCTCCACGTCGTACTTGTGGTAGGATTTGGACGGCATAACGGGGGTCAGCCAAATCGCGTCGGCGCCCAGATCCTCGCCTTTTTCGGGATCGCCGTCGTTGATATAGTCAAGCTGCGAGATAATGCCGTTGATATCGCCGATACCGTCGCCGTTGGAGTCGCAGAATGAATTTACAAAAATCTGGTAAACGTTGCGGTATTTGTCACTTGAAGCGGTCGCCTTTATTCCCTTGATGGGATCGGGCACGTTGTTCCCCGGTTTTACCTCTGAGGTTTGGCTTTCGGTTTCGCCCTGCGCGCTGCTTTGTTCACCGCCGCAGCCCGTGAGCGCACAGCTGCATGCAAGCAGCGCACACAACAGAACAGAAAATATTTTTTTCATGGTTTATCCCTCTGTATCTTTGAAAAATTAAGGGCGGCAGCCTGTGACTGCCGCCCAAATGAGCATATTTCTTTTTTCGGAATGCCGATTATCCCTTAACGCCGCCGGCGGTGACGCCTTCAACGTAGAATTTCTGCATTCTGAGGAAGAGGATCGTGATCGGTACGGCAACGCAAACGGAGCCGGCAAGGAACTGCTTGAAGTAGCCCTGCATAAACTCAGGCGTTGTCATGATTTGCAGACCGATAGCGACGGTGTAGTTATCTCTTACGTCACCCATGATGATCTTGGCGAGAATAAAGTCGCACCACGGACCGATGAAGGTGGTAAGAACGGTATAAACTACGATAGGCTTCGACATGGGTAGAATGATCTTCCAGAAGATCTGGTTTTTATTCGCTCCGTCGATCGTCGCGGCTTCGTCAAGCGCTCTCGGAATGGTGTCGAAGAAGCCCTTGGATATCTGGAAGCCGAGACCCGCGCCGCAGCTGTAACATATGACAAGAGCAATGAGGGTTCTTGTCAGGTGCATAGCGTCGAGCAGATAATACATAGCGATCATGGTCATGAAGCCGGGGAACATACCCAGGATCATGCCGACGTTCATCAGCTTTTTGCGGGCGCCGAATCTGAGACGGCTGAGGGTGTACGCAACAGCGAGCTGAGAAATAGTGGAGATAACGCAGCTGCACGCAGCGACGCCCAGTGTGTTCAGGAACCATCTGGGGAAGTTGATGGATGCCGCGCCCTTAACGTTGAACAGCGCGATGTAGTTGTCAAGCGTATACTCTCTGGGGATCAGATGGTTGTAGGTTACGTTACCGCCGTCCGCACGCAGGGAGTGGAGCACCAGATAAACGAACGGTGAGATCCAAATCAAACACATGACGATCAGGATAGCGTAGATGAGAATATTCGCGACAGTTCTTCTTAACTTATAGCTTTGAATCATGAGAACGCCTCCTCATCCTTCATAGACTTAGAGTTATTGTATACGATCAGCGACAGGGTTGCGCAGATGATAAATACCAAAATACCGATCGCCGAGGCAAGACCGTAGTCCTGCTCGTTGCCCATCGACAGATTGTACAGCCATGTAACGAGGATATCCGTTTTGCCCGCGCCGAAGTATTCCTTGGTGGTAGGTCCGCCGCCCGACAACAGGAAGATAACGTTGAAGTTGTTGATGTTGCCGACAAACTGAGTGATCAGCTGGGGAGTTGTAACGAAGATCATGTACGGCAGCGTGATAGCCGTAAAGGTCTTAACGGGCGAAGCGCCGTCGATACGTGCCGATTCGTAGAGATCCTCCGGGATATTCATCAAAATACCCGACATTGACAGGATCGTATACGGGATACCTACCCAGCAGTTTACTATCATAACGGTGATACGCGCTACCCAAACATCGTCTCCGAGGAAACGTATGCCGGGATTGACGCCGCCGTTGAAGTAACTGAGCAGGATATTCACCGCTCCGTTCTCCTGAAGCATCTGGTTCATAAGAAGCAGGGATACGAACTGGGGAACAGCGATGGTGATTACGAACAGGGTTCTCCACAGACTCTTGAGCTTGATGCCCTTTTTGTTGATCATCAAAGCGACGATCATACCGAGGATGTAGTTGGAGAAGGTCGCGACTACCGCCCAGATAAGGGTCCAGCCCGCGACGCCGATAAAGGTCGTTGCCTTTTTGCTGTTGTTGATTACGTCGAACAGGTCGCCGAAGTTTTGCAGACCTACCCAGTCAAACAGTACATAGTGCTGCTTGCTGTAGTTGGTGAACGCGATCAAAATCATAAAGATCAGCGGAAGAATATTGAATACACTGATCATAAGAACGGGGAAGGACAGCAGGGTGATGTGATACTTGCCGTCCAAAAACTCCAGAGCGTCCTCTTTGAGGGTGGTGGGTTTTTCGCCGTTCGCCCTCATGACCTGATGGCGGTACGCGTCTTTTATGTTTTGAATATAAATGACGAAAACTATCGCTGTAATTACCAGCGTCAGTGTGGAATACAAAAGAATGAGCATGGAGTTGTCGCCGGGTACCTGACTCGGGAAACCCATGTCGTCATATACAGTGTAGGTCTCACGGGTACCGAGGGTGAAGAAATCCTTGAACCAGTGCCAACCGAAGAAAATCATGTAACAGAAGTAGAGCACTTCCGTAAGGAAAAACAGAATTCCCTTGTAGGTCTTGCCCTTGTGAATATCGCCCACACCGAAAATCAAATAAGAAAGTTTGGTAGCCCAATCGCCCTTTACAAACGTGCTGCCGTAGTTTGCGAATCCTTTGCCTATGCCTGTAAAGAATTTAACAATACCTCTGCCGCAGGCTGAAAAGAACCTGCCGAATGCCGAGGGAATGTTGGTAAAGAACTTCTTGAAGTTATAAGCAAATTTCTGGAACGGAGTGAGCTGTTTATATTCAACATATGTCATATAAGCTCTCCTTAAAAAATTGAAATCTCTCTTATTATAAGTACACCAAACTAATAATGTTTTTTACCTTTTTACCATGCGTTTTCTTCACTTATAATAAAAAACATTATTCGTTTGGTGTAAAGAAAACGCAGATTAGGGGTTTATCGGGGGCGCTCCCGAGGAAGCGCCCCGTCAATTGTTTTGATTGATTTTGCCGTACTTTAGGCAGACGATTATTCGTCTCTAACGTCCTTGATGGTATCGTTGAGAAGCTGCTTTGTAGCGTTCTTGTCGTCGGGCTTCCAGCCTTCCTTGAGCATCTCGTTGCCCATGGTGCCCATAGCCTGCCAGAAGGTACCCTGGATATTAACCTGAGCTACAGCGTTTGCGGACTGCTCGGCAATAGCCTGCAGAACGGGGCTGTTCTTAACAAAGTCGCTCTCCTGAGCCTTGAGGTTGGAGGGACCCCAACCGAGCTCTTCGGCTCTCTGAAGCTGGCACTCTTCGCTTGAGAGATTGTAAGCGAGGATATGAGCGCTTCTGGGGAACTTGGTCTTTGCGTTTACGCCGATATACTTGTAACCGAACATGGAGATGAGGGGCTTATCCTCGCCGTTTACGGTGATGGCGGGAAGCTTGGATGCGCCGAAGTTGTCCTTCAGAGCGTCCTGATCCGCAACGGAGTTCCAGGAGCCGTCTACGCCGGCGCCGAGGGTTCCGTTCTGGAAGCCGGAAGTGATCTGAGCAACGTCAAGTGACTTCCATGTGCCCTTGTATTCCTTCATGAGCTTAGCGAATGCCATCAGGGTCTCAGCTGCTGCATCCTCGTCGAATTCCTTGAACTTCTGGGTCTCGTTGTCTTCCTCGAAGCCGTCAATAACAGCGCCCGCGGTGAAAGCGAAGGTACAGCTGTAGAAGCCGTTGCCGCAGTCCATGATGAATTCCTTGCCCTTGTCTCTACAAGCCTTGAGAACGGTGTCGAGCTTCTTTGCCTGCTCGTCGGATACGACCTTCTTGTCGTAAACGAGATAGTAGCCGTTATCGTTGGTCTCGGGATAAGCGTAGAGGGTGTCCTCCTTGGTCTTCTGATCCTTGAGGGTAGCAGCCTTTACGGTGTTTTCGGCGTTAGCCTTGCTAACGTCCTCAACGAACGCCTTGGATACGGGAGACAGAGCCTTCGCGGTATCGAGCTTGTTGAGCTGATCGCTGGGGAAGCTGAATACGTCGGCTGCCTTGTTGGGGTCGTTAACGATCTGGGTAGCAGCGTCGTTCTCGCCCTGAGCTACAACTTCAATGCTCTTGAAGCTTACGCCGGGATACATCTTCTTGAACGCCTCAACCTGCTTCTTAGCGAGGGTCACGCCCTTTTCGGGAGCCCATACTTTAAGGCTGATGTCTTTTTCGTCGCCGAACATGGATTCGTCAACCTTGCCGCCCTCAACCTTTGAGGTGCTGCCGGAACCTGATTCCTGTCCGCCGCCGGAAGAACTGTTGTCTGAACCGGTGCAGCCTGCTAACGCAGAAGCGGTCATCATGCCTGCCAAAAGAATGGCGAGTACTTTTTTCATTGGAATATCCTTCTTTCAAAAAAAATTTTAAACATTGATGGAGCAAAATGCACAAAGGGCGCTCTGTTCCACTAAATAAATGATATCAAAAAACCGATTAAATTTCAACCACTTTTGTACTTTTTTACTAAAACGCTAATTCGCGCCTTATTTTTTGTTAAAAATGACGTTAAAAAAGTGCTGTTTTGTATGGTTGCACAAATTAGGGTGTGCGTTTTTATGCATTTTAACCATTGGTGCTTTGTGCAACTCGCTTAACCTTTTATACAAAATCGTCACGAAAACGTCAAATTTCCGTCCTGTCATACCCTGTTTTTCGCTTCGGCTAAAAAATATTCGGCTTTTTTTGGTTATTTTACACTAATCACCGAAAAACGCGGTTTTTCACGTCGTTAAGACTCGAATTGTATCAGTTATTATCTTTGGAATACATCTTGTAAACAGCGGCGAATACTGATATAATATTAGAAGATTATTAAACGGAAGCGAGGAAATGATCCGATGAAACTCAACCAAATCACCGCTGAACTGAGTATTCTGTCGCAGTCGGGCGGGAATCCCGAAATCTCCGACATTATTTATGATTCGCGCAAGGTCACCGAGGGAACCGCGTTCGTAGCGCTGAAGGGCTACGCGACCGACGGTCACCGTTACGCCGAATCCGCCGTGAAGCAGGGCGCAGCCGCGCTGGTCATCAGCGATGACCTCGACTTTGACGTTCCTCCCGAGGTCGCAGTAGTCAAGGTCAAAGACACCCGTTTTGCGCTGGCTCTGATGAGCGCTGCCTTTTTCGGCAATCCCTGCCGTGAACTCAAAACCGTTGCCGTGACCGGCACCAAGGGCAAGACCACCACCACCGCCATGCTCGCGGAGATTTTTGAACGCTCAGGCATCAAAACGGGAACCATCGGAACGCTGGGCATCGTATTCAACGGCGAAACCCGCAAAACGGACAACACCACGCCCGAAAGCTACGAGATACAAAAAGCCATGCGCGACATGATAAACGCAGGCTGCGGCGCTATGGTGCTGGAAGCCTCCTCGATCGGACTTAAACACAGCCGCTTGGCAGGCTGCGTCTTTGACGCCGGCGTGTTCACAAACTTCTCCAACGATCATATCGGCGGTGTTGAGCACAAGGATATGGATGAATACCTGTACTGCAAAAGCCTGCTGTTCCGTCAGGTGAAGCACGCCGCCGCAAACATCGACGATCCTGCGTGGCGCGAGATCACCAAAGACTTCCCCGGCAAGGTCACCACCTTCGGCTTCTCCCCCGAGGCTGATCTGGTCGGCAAAAACGACCGTCTGCTGTCCGTGGACGGCTTTATCGGCGTACATCTTGAAACCGAGGGTATACGCGAACTGGAACTGAACGTCGGCGTACCCGGTAAATTCAACGCCTACAACGCGCTTGCCGCAGTCGCCGCGGCGACGTTCTTCGACCTTCCCGACGAGGCGATAACCGAGGGACTGCGCTCAGCTCACGTCAAGGGCAGAGTGGAGCCTGTCAAGGTTCCCGGCAATTACAGCCTGCTGATCGACTACGCGCACAACGCGCTTTCCATGGAGAATGTGCTCACTACCCTGAGGCAGTATAACCCCAACCGTCTGATCACCATGTTCGGCGCAGGCGGCAACCGTCCCAAGGTGCGCCGCTACGAAATGGGCGAAACCTCCGGAAGGCTCAGCGATCTGTCAGTCATCACCGAGGACAACTCGCGCTTTGAGGACGTGATGGATATCATCGAGGACATCAAAACGGGGCTGAACAAAACCGACGGCAAATACGTAGTGATCCCCAACCGCAAGGACGCGATCCGCTACTGCATGGAGAACGCGCAGGACGGCGACATCATAGTGCTGGCAGGCAAGGGACACGAGGATTATCAGGAGATCAAAGGCGTAAAATACCACATGGACGAGCGCGAGCTCGTCGCGGAAATCATCAAAGAGATTTATTGATTTATTTCAGCTCGCGTTTATTTCAGCTCGCGTTTATTTCAGCCCGCGTACTTAACGTCGGACGCATCGGTAACGTCGGCGTTTCGCGAGACAGAATAGAAATATCGGAAGCTGTGAGGGCAAAGGAAACGACGTTTCCTCAATCGGCGTTTTCCTTAAGGCAATACCGCAAAAAAGAAGTTTCGGAAATTGGCGGTTTATGATATAATAAAAGCATGAATAAACAAATGAGTTTGTCAGCGTTTGACGATGAGCTGGCACAGGTACGAACCAAGAAGAAAGAATTTCTGGCAAAGATAGATCGCATCATTCCGTGGGGAGAATGGCTCGCATTAATCAGACCGCACTATTACAAAGGAGAGCGCGGAAATAAGCCCTACGATTTGGAACTGATGCTCAGGATTTATCTTCTGCAAAATCTCTACGATCTCTCCGACGAAGGCTGCGTCGGAGAGGTCATTGATAGTCGCGCATTTTCGGATTTTTGCGGAGTGGATTCGAGCAATCAGATCCCCAACGGCGATACTCTCGGAAGATTTCACAATCTGCTGATCGCAAGCGGACTGCAGGAAAAGCTGTTTACACAAGTAGTCAAAATGCTGATGGCAAAGGGATTGATTCTCAAAAAGGGAACGATCATAGATTCAACCATCATAGCAGCGCCTTCTTCCACCAAGAACAAAGATAAAGCCAGAGATCCCGAGGCGAAATCCACTAAGAAAGGCAATACATGGCACTTTGGCTACAAAGCGCATATAGGTGTAGACAAAAGTGCATACGGTAGTAGGTACATCGGCAAATGAACACGATGTTACCCAAACTGAACACTTAAGGCAATACCGCATAATTCAGGTGTGCGGATTGCGCAGTAAGATTTTTCGTCAGGTTGTTCAAATAAATTGAGGTAAGGCTGTCGCCTTGCCGAGGACGCCGGATACATCGGCGCAGATAAGAGAGAAACAGCCATTGTTCGCAACAAGCAAGGAAAGAAGATAAAGTATGAGATCAACCGTCGTCCGTCCCAGTTAAACAAACTCAGCAGAAGCGGAAAATATAAAGCAAAGAAAAGAGAGCACGAAAAGTCATCGGTCAGGGCAAAAGTGGAGCATGTGTTTGCTGTTGTGAAGCGGCAGCTCGGCTTCAAGAAAACCCGATACCGAGGACTGCAAAAACAGATAGCCAAGTTCAACATCATGTTTGCCTTGGCAAATCTGATCTTAGCTGACAGACCTTGTCTGAAAATCTAAGTATTCCACAACCTTTTTCGCAAAACCGGCTTATCACTTAATTGTTTGTTGAATTATGCGGTGTTGCTTTAAGTACGCGAACCAAAAAACGCGAAACGCCGACGTTACCGATATGTCCGACGTTAAGTATGCGAGCTAAAATTCAGGAGGCGGGCGGTGTAGAGGACGCAGATCACGCATACGCCGGTGTCGGCGAAAACCGACAGCCACATGGGGGTGATCCCCAGCGCCGCGAGTACTATTACGGCGACTTTGACCGCGATGGCAAAGGCTATGTTGCTTTTTACGGTTCGTATCGCTTTGCGCGCAAGGGTGACAGCCGATGGCAAATTTTCAAGCGTGCCCGAGGAAAGCACGACGTCGCTTGCTTCGATCGCCGCTTCGCTGCCCAGTCCCATAGCGGCTCCGCAGTCGGCTGCGCTGAGAACGGGCGCGTCGTTGATACCGTCGCCGACAAAGCACACGGCGCGGCTTTTCTGCTTCAGCTCGCTTATCACGTTCAGCTTGTCGGCAGGCATCAGCTCGGCGCGGAACTCGCTGAGAGCAAGCTGCTTTGCGACGGGCGCGGCATTTGATTTGCTGTCGCCTGTGAGCATAACGGTGCGCTTCACGCCCATAGCGCGGAGCTTTTCGAGCACGGCTTTGGATTCCGCGCGTACCGTATCTCTCACCGCGACCGCGCCGATAATGCTTCCGTCATAGATCAAAAACACGTTGGCGTTCGGCATATCGGTCGGCACAGGCTGTTTCAAAAACCTTTCTCCTCCGCAGTATATCGGCTTGCCGCGGTAACAAGCCTGAACTCCCTTGCCGGGGATCTCCCGTAGATCGGTCAGCTCCGCGTCAGAGCTGTTCGATGCGCGGCGTATCGCTTTGGCTACAGGGTGAGAAGAATAGCGCTCGCAGGCGGCGGTCAGCGATAATATCTGAGCTTCTGTGTAGCCTCCGCGCGCGTACACGCGATCAACGCTCAGCTCACCCGTGGTCAGGGTGCCTGTCTTGTCAAACGCGAAGGCGTCCGCCTCGGCAAGCGCCTCCAAGTATTTTCCGCCCTTTATGAGCACGCCGCTGCGCGACGCCGAGCCGATACCGGCGTAGTAGGCGAGAGGTACCGAAATGACTATGGCGCAGGGACATGAAGCTACCAGTACCGCCGCCGCGCGGTATATCCATTCGCCCCAAGAGCCCATACCCGAGAGCGGCGGTATCACCGCGACAAGTACGGCTATCGCGATCACCACCGGTGTGTAAATCGCCGCAAAACGTGAAATGAGTTTTTCCTTGCGGCCTTTTTGAGCGGCGGCTTCCTCTACCATGCGGAGTATCCGCGTGGCGGTGCTGTCGCCGAACTCCTTTGTCGTTTTGATTTTCAGCGGCTGTTCGCCGTTGATCGCACCGCTCATGACCTCGCTTCCTTCGCTCACGTCCACAGGAACGCTCTCGCCCGTCAGCGCTGCATTGTTGACTGTGGAGCGACTGTCGGTCACCACTCCGTCAAGAGGGATACGCTCGTGCGGCTTCACCACAATAACAGAACCAACAGCTACCGTTTCCGCCGCTGCGGTTTCTTCGTGACCGTTGTGAAGGATCGTCGCGACGTCGGGGCGGATCTTCGAGAGCTTTTCGATATCTCTGCGCGACGCGTCTACCGCTTTTTCCTCTATAAGCTCGCCGACGGCAAAGAGTACTGCGACCATGGCACCCTCGACGAATTCTCCCAGCGCGAAGGCGGCGATGACCGCCGCTGTCATCAGCGTGCTTTCGTCGATCCGCAGTTTTAGAACGCTTTTGATACCGCGCCAAAACGTTGGGTATCCCGCGAGCAGCGCTGCGGCAGCGGAAAGCACGGAGGATATGAGCTGTGCAGGGTATGTGTTCAGGCTCAGATGAAGTACGAAAGCTGCCGCCGCGCATACAATTGCGACGATCAGCAGGATCTTTTGAAGCCTGCCGCCCTCGTGAGAGTGGTCGGCTTCCTTCGCGTTGTCGTCAGTTACTCTCACGTCGTCCTCAATGCTGTCGCAGATCGCCTGTATCTCTCCCAATACGTCGGGTTTATCAGATGTAAAGTTCAGCTTCTTGGTGGCAAAGTTGAAGCTGACGTTTTGATAACCACTGGTCAGCGCGATTTTTTTCTCGATTTTGCCTGCACAGTTAGCGCAGTTCAGATTTTCAAGCGTAAAAGTGTATTTCATAACCATCACTCCAGCACATGGTCAAGACCCATTTGAATTATTTTTTCAACGTGTTCATCGTCCAGCGCGTAATAAATCTGTTTTCCCTCACGGCGAACGCGCACGAGCTTGTTCTGTCGCAGCACGCGAAGCTGGTGTGAGATAGTGCTCTGTTCCATGCCCAGCGAGTCGGCTATAGCCGTCACCGACAATTCGCCGTCGAACAGCGCGTACATAACGCGCAGACGGGTAGAATCGCCGAACACCTTGAAAAGATCGGCAAGCTCAAACAGCACCTCTAAATCGGGAACAACGCTCATAGTCAGTTTTTCTTCCATTTATATCACCCTTAAATGAATATATGAATATGTGTTCATTTGTCAATTTAATCATACCACATCCAAATTTATTTGTCAAGGGTTCGGGGAAATTCGATCGACGGAAAAATCACTATTGACTTTTGTCGGGGTTGGTGATATTATTAAGGCGAAATTGTAGTAGCTTTTATATGACAATCCGGGAGGTACGGTTATGCTTTGCCCTAACTGCGGCACTGACGCGCATGATTACAGTTTTTGTCCTAATTGCGGAATTGATTTGACGGCTTATTCCGCGCCTGTCGCTGAGCCGAAAAAGAAAGGACATATCCTGACGGCAACGGTAGCTGTCGTTCTTGCTATCCTGCTTCTGTCGGGGATCTGTTTGTCCGTCTTTTCCGCTTTTTTCTACAACAAGTCAACCGCCGAGGTTTTCGCGGAGGAAATCAATCGGGATCCTCAGGACGGAAACCAAATCATTTACGGGGGTGCGGATGTATATTCCGACGGAACAGAGGAATATTTAGACGAATCGGAAAGAAACCGTAAGTTGGGCGAAAAGTATTCCTGCGACTGCGCGGATGTTTCGATAGTCAGCGCTGAGCTTGTAGAAAGGGATAAGGATACAAGGGAAAACGAGGTGCGCTACGCACTGAATTTTGAGGTCACCAACAAAACCGACGGCGTAATGAACTATTACGACAAGCTCCCCGTTACGATTTGGGATGAAAACGGCGAGGAATACTTGCTCGATGAAGAAAAATTCTTCCGCTATGCCGGTTCGTCAATTGACGAAGATCATATTTCAATGGATAAAGGCGGAACCGGCAGGTTTACCTACTTTTTTAACGCGCCCGTCACCAAGAAGATCGTAGTCGAGGTCGAACTCTACCTTGAAGGCGAGGACGGCGGCTCCTATTTGGTGCGCACCTGCTATGACGTTCCCCTTCCTCAGCCGACGAAATCTAAATAGTATTATCAATTAAAAAATTGAATAAGAAGCAGCTCTTCCTAAAACAAAAAAGCCGACCGCGAGGTCGGTTTTTTCATATTTGGTGTCGTCGGTATGCGCGGAGGAATATCCTATGGCAGTGAGCCGCGGCTTCCTGTCAGGGGGATTTCTCGGCTATTCGCTGCGCGAATTCGGCTTGCATTGCAAGCCCTTTGTGCTGCATTTTTCCCGAACGTCCGCTTTTTCCTACCGGATTCCAACGTTAGGCTATATCGAATAACGCTGAACGTAAGGATAACCACCTGCCGTGTAAATCCTCCGTCGCGCCTTTAGGGCGCGACACCTCCTGTTACAAAGGAGGCTTTGGTGCGACGACAAAGGTTGTGTTCCTGTCTGCATGTTGATAGGAGCAGAACGTTGTACTTAACTGCGCAGTTTAGAAAAAACAATGAGCATTTCTCGCGTAACGGCGACATTACCTTTCATGCCGCCCCATAGTCCGCGAGCTGACAACGGCGGCACGCCGACCGCTCGAAATGACATATGAATGAACCAAGCCGACCTGTCTGCCCGACTCCATATTATCCTCGTTTTGCAAATAACAAATGATGGAAGAAAGCATTTTCCTGAAAATCCGGATTTTGTGAAACTTTCATTTCAATATCATCACACATTATCTGTTAAGGCAATACCGCATAATTCAGGTGTGCGGATTGCGCAGTAAGATTTTTCGTCAGGTTGTACAAATAAATTGAGGTAAGGCTGTCGCCTTGCAATTGTGCGGTGTTGCCTTAAATCCAACGTTTCGTTTAGAAGCGAAATTGCCGGTTCTATTCTTTCGATAACTTCCTGTTCATCTAAGGAGGTTTCTATAATGACAGAGGTATTCTCGGACGTAAAGATTTTTCGTGCGGTTTCAGAAAGCTCTTGCAGAGTGATACTTTTATATTTTTCCATGCATCGCTTTGGTTCAGAAGCAACCGCTCCGTCAAGTGCAAAATCAGAGAATATATAATCGTCACTTAAAAACTGAGTATCGTCATAGTCCTTCAAGAAGTTGTCGGTATAAAAAACGATGTTATGCTCATACCATTCGTTTTCAATCTTTTGTTTCAGCATATTCAGAGTTTCTTCCAAAATCACAGCGCTTCTTTTCAAATCTGCGTTTTCTATCGAATAGCGAATATTGATTCTGTGGAAGCCGTAAAAGGAATAAATATCGCAATACACCTCATCGGTCAGCGCAGTCTGCTCACTGAAACGGTCATTCAGCAGTGAAGCGTAACCGCTTCCGAGCATACAGGAGAGCAGCCTTGCCGTTTCATAATCGCAGTCACGCGTAACGTCAAAGCAAAAGCAAATATCTGAGGTCGTTCCCTCTGCGTCAAAAACGTTCCAGCGATTATGAATGTTCCTGTCGGCAAAGTGAATCGGCTTAATTATCTTATTCTTTTTTGGTGTTCCAAATGCAGGGAGTTGTTTAAGTATCGTTGTCGCCACCGCAAAATCATTATCTGTATAAGCTCCGATAATGGTTACAAATGCATTTGCCGGGCAAAAGTATGCGCACTTAAAATCATTTATCTGATTCGCTGTCAAGGCAGTCACCGATTCGGCTGTCCCCATATTGGATTCTGCAAAAACAGTGTCCTTATAATATACTCGATTCAGCCAGGCTTCATAAGATTCGGTATCATATTTGATCTGATTCAACACGATCGGCTTTTCCAGCTCGATCATATCGGCACTCCAATCGAACTCATGCAGAACACGTGTGATAATTTGAAACGCTTTCAAAAAGAAACGCGGAACGACCGTTATTCTGAAAGTCACTCTGTCGTCATATGTAGTACCGCGCATCTCGCAACCGATTGTATAGGTAGCAGAATACAAATCTTTATATGATAGGTCATCCAACTGCCTGAAAAACAAATGCTCAATTAAATGGGATATACCTGCTGTTGATTCCGTTTCAAACACGCGACCCGCCCGAAAGCTGACGCTGATCGTTACGCTGTGCAAATAGGACAGTTGTTGGCATACCAAGCGAATCCCGTTGGATAATATAGCATCCTCCTTCATCTAATCAACTCTCAACTCATCAAATGCTCTGTGCCGATTTTGCGGAAGCGGTTATAGCGGTTTTCGATCAGGCGGTCTGTCGGAAGCTCCATGTTTTTTTCAAAGGTGCGGCTGATCAGCAGCTTCAGGCTCTCGAACATGGCGCTGTCCTCCGCTTTCGGCTGGCGGATGATACGCTCGATCACTCCGAAGTTGAACAGATCCTGCGCAGTCATTTTCAGCGCTTCCGCCGCATCTGGCGCTTTTGAGCTGTCCTTCCACAGGATAGACGCGCAGCCCTCGGGAGAGATGACCGAGTAAACGGCGTTTTCGAGCATCCAAACTTCGTCGGCAACCGCCAGAGCCAGTGCGCCGCCGCTGCCGCCTTCGCCGATCAGGATAGTCAGCACGGGAGTTTTGAGGGTCATCATTTCCATCAGGTTTTCGGCGATCGCCTGTCCCTGACCGCGCTCCTCCGCGCCGATACCGGGAAACGCTCCGCTGGTATCGACCAGACAAAGCACGGGACGGTGGAACTTCTCCGCCTGCTTCATCAGGCGAAGCGCCTTGCGGTAGCCCTCGGGGTGCGCCTGACCGAAGTTGCGGTCCATGCGCTCTCGGGTATTTCTGCCCTTTTCAATGCCGATAACGGTCACGGGCATTTCATAGAGCAGCCCCAAGCCGCCTACTATCGCCCTGTCGTCGGCAAAGCGCCTGTCGCCGTGCAGCTCAATAAAGTTCTCGCCGAACATGTGCGCTATATAATCTACGGCGGTCAGTTTTTTGCTGTCACGCGCCGCCATTACCTTTTCGTAAGCCGTCATGATCTTGTCACCGCGTCCTTTGCTTCAATTGGCTTGCAGCCGTGCAGTCTGAGCAGCTTTGCCACGGTCGGTTTGAGCACGTGGCGGCTGACGACCGCGTCGATAAATCCCTTTTGCATAACAAAGCCTGCCGTCTGAAAATCCTTCGGCAGTTTTTGGCGCATGGTTTGTTCAATGACCCTCGGACCTGCGAACGCCACGAGGCAGTCGGGCTCGGCTAAGATTATGTCGCCCTCCATTGCAAATGACGCAGTCACTCCGCCGGTGGTCGGGTCGGTGAGCACGGTGATGTACAGCAGTCCTGCGTCGCTGTGACGCTTGACTGCGCCGGAGGTTTTCGCCATCTGCATCAGCGATAAGATGCCCTCCTGCATTCTTGCGCCGCCGGAAACCGTACACACCACTATCGGCAGACGGTTTTCGGTCGCGAATTCAAAAGCGCGGGTGATTTTTTCGCCTGTCGCGGTACCCATGCTTCCCATCATAAATTCGGCGTTCATCACGCAAAGCACCGTTGGGATACGCTCAATGGTACACTCGCCGCAGATAACGCTTTCGACGCCGTTTTGTCTTGCCTTTTCCAGCTTTTTATCGTAGCCCGGGAAGTCGAGGATGTTACTGCCCTTCAGAGTTGCGTCGTGTTCCCTGAAGCTGCCGGAGTCGGCGAGCAGCGCCAACCGCTGCTTGGCGTTGATCCTGAAATGGTGCGAACAGCCCGTGCAAACATGCAGGTTCTCCTCCAAATCGGTGGTGAGCAGCATCGCTCCGCATTTGGGGCACTTAGTCCACAGGTCGTCAGGGACAAATGGCACGTTGTTTTGCTTATCCGAGGTGGATTCCAAATCGTTTTTGGGTTTTACAAATGAGAAAAAATCCATAATTTACTCCGAGCGAAAGGGTATTGACTTACTTGTATTTGCGTATTTTTTCAAAATTTTCCATAAAGTCGGTGGTGTACTCGCCGCTTACAAAACGGTCGTCCGACAAGATCTCCGCCAAAAGGTCGCGGTTGATGTCGATGCCGTCTATAGTCAGCTCGGACAGCGCCATCTTCATTTTGCGTATAGCTTCGGCTCTGCTTCTTGCCTGAACGATCAGCTTGCCGATCATGCTGTCGTAATACGGCGGCACCACATAGTCCTGATAAATGGCTGTGTCGAACCTCACGAACGAGCCGCCGGGAGTATGAAGCCGCCTGATCCTTCCGCAGCTCGGGCGGAATCCCTTATCGGGATTTTCGGCATTGATGCGGCACTCTATGACGTTGCCGTGGGTAAATATGCTGTCCTGTGTGCGGCTGAGCCTTGCGCCTGCGGCAATGCGTATCTGCCACTGAACGATGTCAAGTCCCGTCACCATTTCGGTAACGCCGTGCTCTACCTGCAAACGGGTGTTCATTTCCATAAAATAAAAGTTGTTCTGTTTGTCCAGCAAAAATTCCACGGTACCGGCGTTGACGTAGCCGACTGCCTTAGCCGCCTTGACTGCGGCTATCATCATCTGCTTTCTGGTTTTTTCGTCAAGCGCGGGGCTGGGGCTTTCCTCGATCATTTTTTGATTCTTGCGCTGAACGGAGCACTCGCGCTCGCCCAGACAGATGATATTGTCATATTTATCGCAAAGCAGCTGCATTTCAATGTGCTTTACGGGGAAGATGAATTTTTCCAGATAGCACGCGCCGTCGCCGAAGGCTGCCTTTGCCTCGGAGGAAGCAGCCAAAAACGCTTCCTCAAAGTCCTCTATGTAATCAACTCTGCGGATACCCTTGCCGCCGCCGCCCGAACGGGCTTTTATCAGCAGCGGAAATCCGATTTCCTTTGCTTTTTCGATCGCTTCAACCACGTTTTCCACAATATCGCAGCCGGGAGTGACGGGCACGCCGGCGTTTCGCATGGTTTTTCTGGCGGCGTCCTTGTCGCCGAGCATGGCGATCATCTCGGAAGTCGGACCGATAAAGTTGATATTGCACTGCTCGCAAAGCGAAACGAATTTGGCGTTTTCACTGAGCAGTCCGTAGCCCGGGTGGATCGCCTGCGCTCCGCTCTCCACCGCCACAGTCAAAATGGCAGGGATATTCAGATAGCTGTCGGCAACACGGCTGCCGCCCACGCAGTAGCTTTCGTCGGCAAGCTGGACATGCATAGCGTCTTTGTCCGCCTCGGAATAAACCGCAACGGTGGAAATGCCCATCTCGCGGCAGGCGCGGATGATCCGCACCGCGATCTCACCTCTGTTAGCAACAAGAATCTTAGAAAACATTTTTTACCTCATTTTTTAGCTCGCGTACTTTGTGTCGGATGTATATTTTAGGTCGGTGTTTCGCGGGAAAGGATGTGCTTAATGAGAAGCCTTCCTATACTCACAACAACGTCTATTTTTAGTTCGCGTTTTTTAGTTCGCGTACTTTGTGTCGGATGTATATTTTAGGTCGGCGTTTCGCGGGAAAGGATGTGCTTGATGAGAAGCCATCCTATACTCACAATAACGTCTATTTTAGTTAAATTTTTATGCTTGGTTAGTATTTTAATTGGCAGTTACAGAAGGATTGAAACATAACCCTGTATGGGCTTGCATTGCAAGCCCGTTGTGCCGATGTTGTTTTCCTGTCCGTATGTTGATAGGAATAAAACGTTTAGTTCAGCAACCTCAGGCGGACGCGCAATGCGCGCCCCTACGCCGAGGTTTGATAATTTTCGGGAGATTGCGATTAAATAAAACGTTTGTTTATATTCTGAATTAGATGTCATTTCGACCAAGTGGAGCGAAGCGGAACGCGTGGAGAAATCTCCTTCGGCGACGCAGCATTGTTCCCTATCAGGGAGATTTCTCGGCTATTCGCTGACGCGAATTCGGCTCACGCCGACCGCTCGAAATGACATATGGAGGGAACGTGCCAACCTCGCGTAACAGCAGCAGATTAGCGTTTCAACCTGTAGGGGCTTGCATTGCAAGCCCGCTGTGCCGCATTTTCCAGAACGTCCGTTTTTTCTACCGGATTCCAACGTTAGGCTATATCGAATAACGCTGAACGTAAAGATAACCATCTGCCGTGTAAATCCTCCGTTGCGCCTTTAGGGCGCGACATCTCCTTTAACAAAGGAGGCTTTGGTGCGGCGACAAAGGTTGTCTTTTTGTCCGTATGATGATATGAGCAAAGCGTTTCTACGTAGAAAAGGAAAACGATTACGGTTTCTCGCGTAACGGCGACATTACCTTTCATGCCGCCCCATAGTCCGCAAGCTGACAGCGGCGGCACGCCGACTGCGGACGCGCAATGCGCGCCCCTACGCCGATAATGGATATTTTTCGGACATCAGAAAAAATTCTAACCCCTATTTATCCAACCGGGAGCCAAACGCCGGAACCACACCAACCTGTCTGCCCGACCGAAACTCTCCACTCTCCACTGAAAAACGCCTTATTCCTTTATCAATGCAAATGAAAGCTCCGCGCTGACGCAGAGCTTGCCGTCAACGTAGCCCTTTGCGTCGATGAAATAGAAAGATCCCCTGTTTTTAGTGAGGGTGCATACGCTTTCGAGCGTGTCGCCCGGTCTGACGGGGTTTTTGAATTTCACGTTGTTCATCTTTGTAAAGTAAGGCGTGCAGCCGCTCGCTTTGTCGGCGAGCAGGCAGCAGCTTGCCTGTCCCATCATTTCGCACAGGATAACGCCCGGGACAACGGGATTGCCGGGGAAATGCCCCTGCAAAAAGAACTCGTCGCCCTTGACAGTGTACCTGCCCTTTGCGGTGGTTTCATCTATTGTTTCGGATTCCTCCACCAGCAGCATATTGTCGCGGTGGGGGAGTATCTTTTTGATTTCTTCCTGATTCATAATTACCTCTTAACGGATTTGGAACAGCGGCTGACCGTATTCAACCAGTTCTCCGTTGATCGCGAGCACGGCGGTGATCTCGCCGTCCTCCTCAGCCTGTATCTCGTTCATGCACTTCATCGCTTCGATGATGCACACTACGTCGCCCTTTTTGACCTTTTTGCCGACGCTGACATATGGCTGTGCGTCGGGTGAGGGAGCGGTATAGAACACGCCGACGATCGGCGCTTTGAGGGTCTTGTCGCTGTCCGCCGCTGCGGGAGCTTCGGGAACCTCGGCGACTGCCGCGGGCTGGGCGTTCACGGCTACACAGCCTGCCGTGCCGTTTTTCTCAAGACGGATCGAGTTGATCTCGTCCGAGAGCTCTATTGAAGCAAGGGAGCTGTCCTCCAGCACCTTGATATATTCCTTTAAGGTTGCAATGTCGATCATGATTTCCTCCGTCAAACTTTTTTGAATACAACACAGGCGTCGTGACCGCCGAAGCCCAAATTGGTAGAGGCGGCGACGTTGATATCGCGCTTTACGGCTGTGTTGGGAGTATAGTTGAGGTCAAGTCCCTCGTCGGGCTCGTCAAGGTGAATCGTGGGCGGTATCATGCCCGTCTCGAGCGCCTTGACAGCCGCGATAGCCTCGATAGCGCCCGTCGCGCCCAGCATGTGTCCGGTCATGGACTTGGTTGAGCTGATGTTGCAGTCGTAAGCCTTTTGACCGAGGGCGTTCTTGATCGCCATTGTTTCGGTCATGTCGTTGAGGTGGGTGCTCGTGCCGTGCGCATTGATATAGATCTGCGCGTCGTCGGATACTCCTGCCTCCGCAAAGGCTATTTCGATCGCCCTGCGCAGACCTGCGCCCTCGGGGTCGGGAGCGGTGACGTGGTGAGCGTCGCAGGTATTGCCGTAGCCTGCGAATTCCGCGTATATTTTGGCGCCCCTCGCCTTGGCGTGCTCATATTCCTCGAGCACCATCACACCTGCGCCCTCGCCCATAACAAAGCCGTCGCGGTCTTTGTCAAACGGACGTGAAGCCTTGTCGGGGTCGGGATTTGTTGTCAGCGCCTTCATGTTCTGGAAGCCTGCTATGGTGAGACGGTGAACTACCGCCTCTGCGCCGCCTGCGATCACCGCGTCGGCGTAGCCGTCCTTTACGGCGTGAAACGCCTCGCCGACGGAGTTCGTTCCCGAGGCGCATGCGCTCATAACAGAGAGCGACACGCCCTTTGCCTTGAATCTGATAGCCACGTTGCCCGTGGCGATGTTGCCTATCATCATGGGAATAAAGAAGGGGCTGACCTTGCGCGAACCGCCGTGATCGAGACCGACGGTGTTGTTCACAAAGGTTTCCAGTCCGCCGATACCTGCGCCGATATACACGCCTAAGCGCTCCTCGTCGATCGTGCCCAAAATGCCGCTGTCGTCCACTGCCTGCTGTGCCGCCGCTATGGCGTACTGACAGTAGAGATCGAGCTTTTTGGCTTCTCTTTTTTCAAAATACCGTTCGGGCGCGAAATCCCTTACCAGACCTGCGATATGTACCTTGAGATCGCTTGTGTCAAAGCGGTCGATCTCACGGATACCGTTTACTCCGCCGAGCATATTTTGCCACATCGTGGGGATATCGTTTCCCACGGGGCTGACCGCGCCCAAACCTGTTACTACTACTCTTCTTGCCATATTTTCCTCCGTGGTTTTCCTCAGATAGCCAGTCCGCCGTCTACGCGGATGACCTCGCCCGTCACATAAGCCGCTTCGTCGGAGCAGAGGAACGCCACGACGTTTGCGACGTCCTCGGGCGTGCCGATGCGCTTCGCCGGGATCTGCGCTTTCATGGTTTCCTTGACCTTGTCGGAAAGCACGTTTGTCATGTCGGTGCCGATGTAGCCGGGAGCGACCGCGTTCACGGTAACGCCCCTGCCTGCCAGCTCGCGCGCCGCAGATTTTGTCAGACCGATGATGCCTGCCTTTGAAGCGGAGTAGTTAGCCTGTCCCGCGTTGCCGATGATACCGACGATGGAGGAGGTGCTGACGATCCTGCCCGAGCGCTTTTTCATAAAATGCCTGTAGGTGTGCTTTATCATATTAAAGGTGCCCTTGAGGTTGACGTCGATGACCGCGTCAAAATCGGCTTCCTCCATATTGAGCACCAGCTTGTCGCGGGTAATGCCCGCGTTGTTTATCAAAAAGTCGATGCCGCCGAAGTCCTCTATCACCTTGTCCACAGCTTTCTTTGACTCGGCGAAGTCGGACACGTCGCAAAAATACTGCCCGACCTTAACGCCGTAACCGCTCAGCTCCTGCACGGCATTTTCGCCCTCGGCAGGGTCGCCGACGTATAAGATCGCGATATTCGCGCCGCCCTCGGCGAGCTTTTTGGCGATCGCAAGACCGATGCCGCGCGAGCCGCCCGTTACGACGGCGGTTTTATTTTCAAATTTCATATATACCTCCAAACAGGTTCCGTTATGATAACGTGATTTTATCTATGTCCTCGGGGGTCTCTGCCTTAAAAGCCCTGACCTCGGGGCTGATGCGCTTGATCAAACCCGTCAGGGTCTTGCCCACTCCGACCTCGATAAAGGTATCCGTACCGTCCGCGATCATGTTTTCCACGATCGACTGCCATCTGACGGGGCTTTCGACCTGCGCCTTTACCAGCGCCTTGTAATCGCCCTCATACGGCTTTGCGGTCACGTCGGAGTAGATCACCGTTCGCGGCTCCGAGAATGTTATATCCTTCATGTAATCGGCAAGTCCCTGCGCCGCCTGAGCCATGAACGGCGAATGGAACGCGCCGCTGACAGCCAAAAGCTTCGCCTTGCCGCCTGCTTCCTTCACCGCCTGACAAAAAGCCTCGGCGTTTTCGCCTGCCGTGGCTACGACGGTCTGGGCAGGGGAGTTGTAGTTGACGGGGTAGGTTGACCCGAACCGCCGGCAGATCTCCTCGACCTGAGCCGCAGTCAGCTTCATGACCGCCGCCATTGCGCCGGGATTTTCACGCGCTGCCTTGTCCATAAGCTCTCCGCGTTTGCACACCAGCCTGAACGCTTCCTCGTCGCTGAGCATCCCCGAGAACGCAAGCGCCGCTATCTCGCCCAGAGAAAAACCTGCAACGGAGTCGGGAGTGATCCCGCGCTCGGTCAGCGCGTAAGCCGCTGCAAGATCCGCCGCGAAAACGCAGGGTTGGGTGTTGACGGTTTGGCACAGCTCCTCGGCGCTGCCCTCAAAGCACTGCCGCGAGGTGCCGCTGCGCACACTGTCCGCCATGTCAAAGACCGCTTTGGCAGCAGGAGAGGCTTCCGCCATCGCTTTGCCCATGCCGCTGTACTGCGCTCCCTGACCCGAAAAAACGAATGCTATTTTACCCATTTTGCCGCTCCGTTCAAAACTTCCTCAGCCTGCGCGAACATTTCCTCAATGATCTCGCGCGCAGACTGTTCTTTTTTCACCATGCTTGCCACCTGACCGGCGAGGACGCAGCCGTTTTTCACGTCGCCCTCACGTGCTGCGAGCCTGAGCACTCCGGCTCCCATCTTCTCGAGCTCCTCGTCGGAGAATGAGGAAGAGTCGTACTCCGCCTTTTGATAGGCTCTTGTAAAGTCGTTGCGAATAGAGCGCACCGGGTGTCCCAGGCGCTTTCCGGTAACCACGGAATCGTGATCCCTTGCCTTTAATACTTTATCCTTATACGCCTGAGAAATCGTACATTCCCGGGCGACCAAAAATCTTGTGCCTACCTGAACGCCTACTGCGCCCAGCATAAACGCCGCGGCGATCTGTCTGCCGTCGGCAATTCCGCCTGCCGCGATAACGGGTATGGTCACCGCGTCTGCTACCTGCGGAACAAGCGCCATCGTGGTCAGCTCGCCGACGTGACCGCCGCTTTCGCCGCCCTCGGCGATCAGCGCGTAAGCGCCGCTTCTCTCCATTTTTTTGGCAAGCGCCACGCTCGCCACCACGGGGATCACCTTGATGCCTGCTTCAAGCCATTTTGCCATATACTTGCCGGGATTGCCTGCGCCTGTTGTGACGACCGGAACGTTTTCTTCAATAACGACGTCGGCGACCTCGTCCGCAAAGGGACTCATTAGCATAATGTTGACGCCAAAGGGTCTGTCGGTCATTTCTCTGCATTTTTTTATCTCGGCTCTGAGCTGTTCGCCGTTGGAGTTCATCGCGGCTATAATTCCGAGTCCGCCGGCGTTGGAAACTCCTGCGGCAAGAGAAGCGTCTGCCACCCATGCCATTCCGCCCTGAAAAATCGGGAATTCCAGTTCGAGCTCCTGATCTATTACCGTAGAAATCATGTGTCAATCTCCTTTGTTTTTCATCACTGAAACGCAATATATCAAGAATAATGCGCCTCAGCACGCAACTATGGCACTATTAATTTCTATCATACAGCAAAACGCCGAAAATGTCAATCATTGAATCGCCGCAAAACCCGACGCGAACTGCGAAGAATCCGTGCGCAGCGACACGATCCCGAAAAACGCGACAAAGCTTCGGCGCGTTTGATTTTGAACGCATAGTCAGCCAAAAGCCGGTATCGGCAAAAAACTCACACCCTCAGCTTTACCGGCTTTGGGTGTGAGTTTTTGGTGACGGTTTGTTCTGACGGATCGGAGATCCGTAAGGCGTGGATCAATATGATACCTGATAAATTGCAGTCAAGCTTTGCGGTTTGGTCAGGGATTGGTGACCAACGGTGTTTCGTTCTCCGCATAGCTGATATCGCTTGTCATAATTACGTCCTTGCCGTGAAATTTGATGATCTCCAGTTCGGCGCATTCATATTTTTCTTTTTTCACTCGAAAACCCTCCGTTATTCGGGAAAATATGCGTTTGCTGCCTGTGAGTACATGTACAGCGTTTGGGCAACGTGCCTGAGCGAATCAGGCTGGCTGTTGTCGTTTAATACATTGTAGCAGTAGGTCAGCGAACTGTAGGTCACTTGATAACCGTTGCCGAGGCTTACGGTAAATGCTTCGCTGAGCATTTTTGCGGGGATGTCGCGGATACGCGCGACCAGATAAGAGCCGTTTGTTTCGGTTTCGACGGTCATACCCTTGTTACAGGAGAAATCGAAGGTTTCATCGCTCTTGAAATAAAGCGAGAGTGTGGTCTGCGAATTCAGCGAGAGCGTCGCACCCGTAAAGGTCGTGCCTTCGGGGAGGAGCTCGGTCGTTCTGTCATAAGGTCTGCCGATCGTCTGAACGGTCACATTCTCCCAGCCGTTGCTTTCGATGTTTTGGTTTGCGGACTGAGCCGTGCTGCCGAACTGTTCCTGAGCCGCCGCGCCGTAATGGAGCATCGCTTTTACAAGCGGAACTGCCGCTGCGAAGGCTTTCTGTTCCGCAGTACCGTTTTCGTCGGCGTTCGCAATCAAATGATCAGCGTATTTCTTAACGGAATAGGTGTATTGTGTACCCGAACCGCCGTTGCCGTCAAAAATCTGAGCAGTGATGTTGGAATTCATTTCCTTTGCGGAGACGCTGCACTTGAAAATGTGATAGCCGTCTTCCTCTCTTGCGTTCCGAACCGAGATCGTTTCGGTTTCGGTCTTGCCGCCCTCGGGGATAGTGAATCGCATATACGCCGTGCTGCTGTTCGCAATGGCGTCGGAAAGCTTCATATAGAAGTTCACGCCGATGTTGCCGTCAAGACTGACAGAATGACCGGCAAGGGAAGCGCCTATGCCGTCGGAGAATTCAAAATTCGCCGCGATCTCCGTATTGTCCGTAACGGTAACGGTATAAACGCCGTTTTCTGCTGTCAGAACCGTACCGTTTGCCGTAACGTCGCCTTTTGCGGTATAGCCGTTTTTGACCTTGAACGAAACGGCTGTGCCGTGTTCGTATTCTTCGGAAGCTGTACCGACAATTTCCATTTCATCCGGGAGAGTTACCGTGTACTTATTGATCTCGAAGGCTGCGTTTATCACAACGTCGTCATCGGGCATTGTCAGCGTTGTGCCGTCAAGCGTACCTGCGCTTGCGGTGTAGCCGCTTAATGAATAACCCTCGGCAGGCGTACCGGTGTAGCCGGGCGTAAGAGCAACATTATCTCCGCTGCCTGCATAGAAAGTATCTCCGTAACTGATGCCGCTGTTGTCCGCGTATGCGGTGATCCCGCTTAATTTGTATTCGGTTTGAGCACCGTGGATATCGAGCGTTACACCATCACCGGCGGTGACGGTGCGTGCCGATTTGCCCTGAACTGCGTCGAAGGGCTTTTCGTCAGCGTCTAAGGGATCTGCGTTATAGTAATAGTAACTGTTTTTGATCTTTGCCGTATTGGTGTTGTGCTGACGGCTGAATACGGCGCTGCCTGAGTAAGCATATTCCTCACCCTCTGCGGCAGCCGCCGGAGCGCACAGGCAATTATTTATTGTAACGATCTTTGCGTCGCCCTTCCAGCCTATAAAACCGCCGTTTAACGAGCCGCTTTCACTATTTTGAAGGAGCTTGCCGTTGAATAAGCAGCCGTCAAAGTCGATTGTATATGCGCTGCTGCGACTCCACGCGACAAAGCCGCTGCTGTTGCCGCCGCTGCATTTGATCACGGCGCTGCTGACGCAGTTTTTGAAGCTGACGGCATTCTCACACAGCCCGACAAAGCCGCCGGCGTTATTCGTCGTGGAATTGATAACTATGTTGCTTTTGCAGTTCTCAACAGTGACCGCGCCGTAAAGATGTCCGATAAGACCTGAGGCGTTTTCATATGCGGTGTTGATCGTACCGCCGACGGTCAGATCACGGAAGGCTGCTGTTCCGTTCACACAGCTGAACGGTGCGCAGAACTGCGCGTCGGCAGTGCGGTTAAAGGTGAGAGTCTTGCCGTTTCCGTCAAATGTACCCTTGAATCTGCGGGAGCTGTTGCCTGCAGAACGGCTTACGGTGATGCTGTTACCGAGCCTTACGGTCTTACCGCTGAAATCGTTGTAGGCGGCGTCGTCCAGACATTCGCAGAAGATTTCCCAGCCTGTTTCGTCATGTATGGTGTAGACGTCGTTGTTCTGTGAAAAATGCGCGGCAAGGGGAGTTTTTGTAAACACAGCCGTATAGATCACATTGCCTGTCGCCGCCGACAATGCAGGAGACCATTCCTTAAAGGTATAGCTGTATTTGCCGTCGCTTGCCTTGACGGGTGTTTCGCCGCTGTAGGACGGAACCTCGCCGGGTTCTACCGTGCTTGTTTTCAAAACCGTGTCGCCGTTTTTCCATGTAACGGTATACAGTGTGTTATAAACAGCGTTCACGGTGGTATCTGTGTTGCCAACCGTCAGGGTATTTCCGCTGACGGAGCCGGTGTTTACCGAATAATTCTTGAAGATAAAGCCTGATTTATCGGAATGCGAAAGGCTGAGCTTATCGCCTGTGCCTGCATAGAACCGGCTGCCGTAATCAAGTCCCGTGCCGTAGGCGGTGATACCGCTTACATTGTACAGCGTGCCGTTGCCTTTGTTGATCGTCACATCAGCGCCTGCGGTAACGGTATAACCCTTTTTCCACATATCAAGATTATCCGTACCCATCATCTGCAAATAGTAGCTGTTATGGGTATCCACCTTATTCCGTGCAAAAGTGGAACAACCTGTAAGGTCAATACCGATATTTGACGGAGCGAAAACGCTGTCATAAATATCAGCGCCGTAGTTTCGCCAGCCGATAAAGCCGCCGCAGGAATTTGTGCTCTGACCTGAGAAGCTTCCGTCAAACAAACAGCCCCTCATGGTGAGGTTAGAGCTATTATTTGTTTTTGCAACAAAGCCGCCGTGAATGCCGTCGCCGTTTACGGAGCTGTTGATAGTTACACTGCTGCGGCAGTTCTCGATCGTAACAGTACCGGACAGATTTGCAACAAGACCGGCGGCATATTTATATGCGGTATTGATTGTGCCAACCGTGCGGAGGTTTTTGACAGTACAACCGTCAACAAAGGCGAACGGAGCGGCGTTTTCACTGTTTGCCGTATAGTTAATGTCTACTGAACAAACCCCAATTTCAAACTGCGGAAAAGCAACGCTAATATCTCCGCCCTCAACTTCTCGATCCTCCTCAGATTGAGAAGCAGGA
>CADASG010000046.1 GCA_902790475.1 uncultured Ruminococcus sp.
TCTCGGCAAGGCGACAGCCTTACCTCAATTTATTTGTGCAACCTGACGAAAAATCTTACTGCGCAATCCGCACACCTGAATTATGCGGTATTGCCTTAATGAGCGCCGAAGCGCTCAATTCATGCCGCAGGGCGGCTATTCACGGCGAAGCCGATTCATGACCAACGGTCTGTTCATTCCTGTTCCCGGCGTAAGTTGTTGTATGAAACGCGGGATCGCCGATAAACGCGGTCGCAGGAATGAATAGTCGCTTCGCGGCATGAATAGACTGCATCATGAATGGTTGCTTCGCAGCGTGAATTGCAGCGATGCCGCATGTTTTTTCCCAATAGCAAAATCGCTATTGACAATCAAGCCCCTTTGTGGTATAGTATATAAGCCGCATACTGTGGGTCGTAAGCAGCGTTTGATAAAATGCTCACCCGACGGTAGCGAGCCCATTGTAAAGGATTGAAAATATGTACGCAGTAATTCAGACAGGCGGCAAGCAGTACAAGGTAACCAAAGACGAAGTTATCTTTATTGAGAAGCTTGACGTTGAGGCAAACGACACCGTAACATTTGATGTTGTTGCTGTAGGTACCGACGACGGTATCAAGGTAGGCACACCCATTCTGACCGGCGCCAAGGTTTCCGGCGAGGTTATCAAGAACGGCAAGGGCAAGAAGATCAGAGTTGCCACCTACAAGCCCAAGAAGGGTGAAAAGAGAGTGAAGGGTCACAGACAGCCTTACACACAGGTTAAAATTACTTCTATCGAGGCGTAATGATCTCGGCAGTTTTTACGGCAAAAGGCAATACGCTCACGGGTTTTGAGATCAGCGGCCATTCGGGTTACGCTGAGGAGGGACAGGACATCATTTGCGCTGCGGTCAGTTCCGCCGCTCTTATGACAGCCAACACCGTCACTGAGATCCAAAAGCTTTCCGCCGATATCGCCGTAGACGACGGATTCTTAAAACTGGATCTGTCACCAAAGGACGCACAGACCGCAAGCGTAGCGCTTGAGGGTTTGCGGCTCCATTTGACGGCTCTTTCACAGGAGCATCCACAATTTATAAACGTAACAATTTCGGAGGTGTAAGGTAATGCTTAAAATTAACATTCAGTTATTCGCTCATAAAAAAGGTATGGGTTCTACCAAGAACGGTCGTGACAGTGAGTCAAAGCGTCTCGGCGTAAAGCGTGCGGACGGTCAGAAGGTTCTCGCAGGCAACATTCTGGTAAAGCAGAGAGGAACCCACATTCATCCCGGTGCTAACGTAGGCAGAGGTTCCGATGACACTCTGTTCGCGAAAATCGACGGCGTTCTTCGCTTTGAGCGCGTCGGCAAGGACAGAAAGCGCGCAAGCGTTTATCCTGTTGAGCAGTAATAAAGGAACTAAGGGTGAGTTGCAACGACGACTCACCCTTTTATGATTTTTAGGAGAATGTCATGTTTGTAGATAAAGCGCATATTCATATCAAGGCAGGCGACGGCGGCGACGGCGCCGTTTCGTTTCACCGGGAAAAATACGTTGCGGCAGGCGGCCCCGACGGCGGCGACGGAGGACGCGGCGGAAATATCGTCTTTGTCGGGGATTCCAATTTGTCCACGCTTGCCGATTTCCGCTACAAGCGCAAATACGCCGCAAAGCGCGGCGAAAACGGCAAGGGCGGACGCTGCCGCGGCAAAAACGCCGAGGATCTGATCATCCGCGTACCCGTCGGCACCGTGATAAAAGAGGAGAGCACAAACCGCATTCTTGCGGACATCTCCGACACTGAGCCGTATGTCGTCGCGCGCGGCGGCAAGGGCGGCTGGGGCAATCCGCATTTCGCGACCCCCGTCAGACAAGTGCCGAGATTTGCAAAGCCCGGACTTCCCGGCGAAGAATACGACGTTGTGCTCGAGCTGAAGCTGCTTGCCGACGTCGGCTTGGTTGGCTTCCCCAACGTGGGAAAAAGCACGCTGATCTCGGTGGTCTCACAGGCAAAGCCCGAAATCGGCAACTACCACTTCACCACTATCACTCCGGTGCTCGGCGTGGTGCGAATGGAGGAGGGTTCATCCTTCGTAATGGCGGATATCCCCGGTCTGATCGAGGGCGCGTGGCAGGGCACGGGACTGGGACACCAATTCCTGCGCCATGTGGAGCGCTGCCGTATGCTGGTGCATATCGTAGACGTGTCCGGCAGCGAGGGCAGAGACCCGAAAGAGGATTTTGAAACGATAAACGCGGAGCTGCGCAAGTTCAACCCCGAGCTTGCCGAGCGTCCGATGGTCGTGGCAGGCAACAAGTGTGACATGGCTACCGACGAGCAGATCGAGGATTTCAAGCGGTACGTCAACGAACAGGGCTACGAGTTTTTCCCGATAATGGCGGCGATCCGCTACGACGTAGATCCGCTGCTCAATAAGATACGTGAAATGCTCGCTTCACTGCCGCCGATCACGCGTTTTGAGCCCGAGCCGCCTCCCGTGGTAAATGTGGAGGACTTCGACGACCACAGCGTAAATATCCGCAATGTCAACGGTATCTATGTCGTTGAGGCAGACTGGCTGCTTCAGGTCATGCGCGGCGTAAATTTTGACGATTACGAAAGTCTGAACTACTTTCAAAAGGTACTGCAAAACGGCGGCGTGTTTGAGGCGCTGCGGCAAAAGGGTTGTCAGGACGGCGACGCGGTTTCTATTTACGACGTTGAATTTGACTTTATGGATTAGGTGAGCATATGAGTGAAAATCAACGAACGGCGGCGGACGCGTATTCGCCGCTGACCCTCGCCTTTGTGGGTGACGGCGTTTATGATCTGCTGGTGCGTGAGTATTTGGCGCGGCAGGGCAACCGTCCCGTGGGAGAGCTGAACCGCCGTAAGGTCGCGCTGGTAAAGTGCGAGAGTCAGGCATCGTTTGCAAAGGCGCTGATGCCCGAGCTCAGCGAGCGCGAGCTGGCGGTGTACAAGCGCGGCAGAAACGCCGCTCCCAAGTGTACGCCGAAGCACGGCAGCGTAGCCGATTATCACAGCGCCACGGGACTGGAGTGTCTGTTCGGCTATCTTCATCTCAACGGCGAAAGACAGCGGATAGAGGAACTGTTCGCTGCTATTTTACAGATGTGATTAAAATTAAACAAAAATAAACAAAAAAGTATTCCATTATCATGATATTTGTGTTATAATAATTTTACCGGCACAACAAAAATAACCATTCCGTGATAAAGGAAGTGTTATATTTGCAAAAAAGAATAATAGCGGCGGTTTTGTCGGCGCTGACGGTTTCTGCCTCGGCAGTTTGCTTTGCAGGCTGCGGCGACAATGCGAAGGAACAGAAATCACAGCAGCTGTCGGTTGACTTCAAAACAGCCGACAAGGTTGCCGACGGCGCTATATTGCAGGCGTTCAGCTGGGACTTCAACACGATCAAGGCGTCCATGGCGGATATCGCCGCGGCAGGCTTTTCAGCCGTTCAGACCTCTCCGATAAACGAATGCTTCAAGGGTGAGGGCGGCGGCATGGAGCTGTACGGAGACGGCAAGTGGTATTACCACTATCAGCCCACCGATTTTAAGATCGGCAACTACCAGCTCGGCACTCGCGACGAATTCAAGTCCATGTGCAGTGAAGCGCACAAGTACGGCGTAAAGGTGCTTGTAGACGTTATCGCAAACCACACCACCACCACGCTGAGCGCGGTTTCGGATGATCTGATCAAAGCCGGCGGCGGCAGTCTTGAGACGTTGTATCACAAAGGGACTGCTCGCGATATCGCCGACTATGAGAACCGTTTGCAGTGTACGACCTACAAAATGGGCGGTCTGCCCGATATCAATACGGAGCGTCCGTCGTTTCAGGATTACTTCATAGAATTCCTCAACGACTGTATCGCCTGCGGAGCGGACGGCTTTCGCCATGACACCGCGAAGCATATTGGTCTGCCCGACGATCCCAAGGAGGACGACGGCTTCAAAAACAACTTTTGGGAGCGCGTCACCAAGGAGATCGACAACGCCGATAAGATGTTTATCTACGGCGAGGTGCTCCAAGGGGGCGGCGACCGTCTTGAGGACTATATCAAAGCCATCGGCAGAACCACAGCCAGCACCTACGGCGACAAGATACGCAGCTCGGTCATCAACGGCTTTATCGACACGTCGAACGTTAAGGAGTACTGGGTGGACGGCGACAAGCTGAGTATGGTCACCTGGGTGGAATCCCATGACAACTATATCAACAACGGAAACTGGGCGCAGATGACCGACGATCAGGTGATCAGCGCGTGGGCTATCGTCGCATCGAGAAAGGACGGCACTCCGCTGTTTTTCTCGCGTCCTTACGCGAGCGCTCCCGACAGCGAGTGGGGCATGAACCGTATCGGCGCTCAGGGCAGCGATATGTATAAGGACAGGCGCGTAAGCGCGGTAAACTTTTTCCGCACCGCCATGATCGGCGAGGATGAAACGCTTGTCAATCCGCATGACAGCTCCGCCGCTTTGATGATAGAACGCGGCAAAAAAGGCGCGGTCATAATCAACATCGACAAGGAAGCGCTGAATGCTGACTTTGAGATCGATCTGCCCGACGGAGAGTATACCGACCGCGTTGACGGCAAATCGGTCTACACGGTCAAAAACGGCAGGCTCACGGGCGGATCTGTTAAGCCGAACGGCGTGGTCGTGCTGTATAACGACGGCTATACCGACTACGCGCCCTGCGCCAACGTAGGCGTGAAAAAGGGTACTGAGTTTGTGACAACGGACGACAGCATCAAGGTCACGCTTACCCTTGAAAACGCCGAAAAAGCGGAGTATAAGATCGACGGCGGCAGCGCGCAAAGCTTTAAAAACGGCGACACCGTTACCGTGAAAAGACCCTCTGACGGAGAGGTCGTAAGGCTGGAAATGACTGCGGAAAACGCGCAGGGAGTAAAAACCTACGAGCGTGCGGAATTCACCTTCCGCGAGGATTACCTGCTGAAAGAGGGCGATAAGCTCCTGTTCCGAAAGCCCGACAGCTGGGGGGACGCTTACGCCTATATCTACAACGCCGACGACGATGAAAACAGCGTTTGGCCCGGCGATCAAATGACAAAGGAAAGCGACGGAGAATACAGCTACACCCTTGAGGACGACTTCCGGTCGCCGCTGGTGATATTCAACGACGGTCAGGAAGAAAACGGAATGCAGTATCCCGAGGCAGGAGCTAAAGGATTAAAAGCCGAAAAAGATAAAACCTATCAAATAAAACAATAACGGAGGATAATCATGAGCGAACTGAAAAATGTAAAAATGGAAGGCAGCGACGTACCTGCCGAAAAAATAAAAAATCCCAAGCTGTGCAAGGCTATTGAGGCTATGCAGGAGGACGGCAGCCCCGAGAACATCAACGAGATGATTAATCAGGTAGTAGAGGCGAAGTTCATTCTGCCGGCTATCGTAAAGCAGATCCCCAACGCGCGCACCAAAAACGGTCAGACCGTAATGAGCAATTCCACTCAGGTGCAGTTCCGTTTGCTTGAAAACGGCAACAAGGAAAAATTCTTCGGCGTTTTCACCGATATCGACGAGCTGGTAAAATGGCAGGGCGCAGGAGACGCGCAGAAGGTAGTCACCGATTTTGACAGCATTGCCGAAATGGTTTCCGACCCCAATGCCGATATCAAGGGCTTTGTTATCAACCCCTTCGGCAAAAGCGTTACCTTCCCCAAGCCCATGGCTATCGGTATCAAGCAGCAGCGCGATTACATGCGCCGTGAGAAGAACACCCTCAAGCAGGGCGCAGAGGTCAGATTCAGCGAGCCTGAGGATTATCCGATAGATATGATGGCGGCGCTTATCAACCATTTCAGCACCGAGCCCGGCGTGAACGCGGCGTTTTTGAGGATGCTGGAGCAGGACGGCAAGATGAGCTACTTCATCGTAGTTGACTTTATCGGCAATATGGAGCAGACCTTCGACGCTATCGCCGAGGTCGCAAAGCCCTTTATCGACGAGGACAACGAGCTTTCCATGATGCCCTTCTCAATGGAATTCGCCCGCAACGCCGTCAAGGATATCGAACCCTTCTATCAAAAACAAGAGGACTGATCGCTCCTTGAAATACTCCTTTACCGTCGTCCCGGCAAGACAACCGTCCTGCCGGGACGACAGCTTTTTTTATAAAAATATTGCATGAGCTCAATAGGTATGTTATAATAAAACTACTAATAATTATAATAAATATTATTTGTTATAACAGAAGAAAGAGAGGCGATCATTCTATGAAAAAAGCATTTGCTGTCATTTTATCCGCAGTTTTGCTGTTTTCCTGCGCGGCGTTTTCCGTATCCGCCGGTGAAGCCGCTGTCAACAAGGGCGCTCCAACAGGGTTTGACAATATCGGTGCACTGTATGCTCATGCAGTGCTCAACTCAGACGACGGAGAAGCATGGCAGGCATGGCAGAGCGTTCACGACGACAGCTTCAACTTCCGCGAGAGCAGCTCAGGTACAAAATACTTTTTCCTTCCGACTTCGGCAAACGAAAGCGCGGTTGATATCTACAACGCTTTTGATTCCGGCGTGACCGTAAACGGCACTGTAATTCCTTCACATCAAACAAGGGCTGTCACCTACTCAACAGGCGGCAGTTCAAGCGTTACCGCGGGCGGCAGGACCTATACGCTGAAATTCATGAAGTCAAACGCGGAGGCGGCGGTCTACGTCAACAATCCCGACGCGGACGGAAACGGCACCGATCTCATGAGCTACCTCAACGCCGACAAGAGCCGCAGCGCGACGGCGACGGGAGCGGTCGTTGACCCGGACGGCAGTATCGACAACACACCGATAAAGAAGATAAAGGGCAGGGGAAATACCACCTGGACAAACTCTGAAAAAAAGCCGTACAACATCACCTACACAAAAAAGGTTTCGGTCGGCGGAATGGTGAAGAACAAAAAGTATTCGCTCCTCGCCAATTTCCAGGACGACACCCTCGCGCGCAACCGCGTGCTCTACGACCTTTCCGACGCGGTCGGGCTTCCTTACGCTTCCGACTCTCGCTTTGTTGATTTTTACGTCAACGGCGTTTACCGCGGTTCATACCAGATGTGCGAAAAGGTCGGCGCGGACAGTCTCGCGACCGACATAGACACCGAGTCCTACCTTAACAGCGACGGCACGCTAAAGGAGGATTTCCCATTTATCTGCGAAGTCGATGGCTGGGCAGGAGAGGGTGATTATTATGTCACCCTGAAAAACGGCGTCAAAATCACCGTTAAGGATCCCGAGATCGAGCCGGGTCAGCCGGGCTACAGCGAGGTTTTGGCGTTTGTAAAGCAGAAATTTGAGCAGTTCACCGATATTGCCGTAAATAAGAACGGCAGGGTTTCCGACGTCGCAGACCTCGATTCGGTCACAAAGCTATACCTTATCAACGAGCTTAGCAAAAACTGGGACAGCGGAGCCGGTTCTGCTTTCTTCACCTACAAGCCTGACGAAAACGGCGATTTCAAGTTCTTCGGCTCGCCTGTTTGGGACTATGACAACTCACTTGGAAACGCTGTCGGCGTAGACAGCGAGAATCAATGGATGGGGGTCACGGACTACACTGATTTCAGCGGATGGTGGTGCCGCTTCAAGGGCAAGCACTACAGCGGAAGCTACGCGCCGGGCAATATTATAAACAACCTTTCGGTGAATAATGAAGTTCAGCAGGCTGCGGCGCGTATCTGGTTTGAGGATTTTATGCCTGCGATCAACCACTTTGCAGGAAAAACCGACAACCCGTTAGTTTCCGGAGAGCTTTACACGGCGGAAAAATATCATTCCCTGCTCTGCGACAGCGCCGAGATGAACTATACAAGCGGATGGCGACGGTCGGAGGGAGGATGGATCGCCGATCATTCCTCGGTTAAGCAGGCTGCCTACAACTTAAACACCGATACATACAGGGTAAAAAACAAGGCTTTGCAGTTTACCCGTGACTTTAACGGCGTTTTCAGCTTTATGAAGGAATGGACGGTCAGCCGCGCCGCGTGGCTTTCGAGCCAAATGGCTCAGGACTACGGCAAAAAGCAGTACAGGGGAGATGCAAATTTTGACGGAACAGTGAATATCAGCGACGTGACCGCCATTCAGAGGTACCTCGCAGGCATCACCGAAATAACCGCGTTGCGGTATGAGCTGAGCAATGTTCGCGACTCAGACGGGCTTAATATCTCCGATGCAACCTCTATCCAGCGGGCGATTGCCCGGATAGAGCCGCTCCCCGGTATAGCTGAACCCGAGGAAACTCCCGATGAATACACGGTTACCTTTACCAACACCCTTGAATGGGCAGGAGATATTTACTGCTACGCGTGGTATTACGATGAATCCGAAGTACGGTCGGTCTGGCTTGAGTCGTGGCCGGGAACCAAAATGACGCCGATAGGCAGGGACAGCAGCGGAAAGGACGTTTACTCGGTTACTATCCCGTCCGACATGACTTACATCTACTTCAATAACGGCGACAGCCAGCCGAAAAAACGGACGGCTGACATAGTTTACGATGCGGAGGAGCTTAATTTCAGAGCGGTCGATCAAATCAACGCGCTCGGCTGGTATGGTTATGAAGCTATCGCGAATGCTCCCGTGATAGTCAGCGGATAATAACGCGGACGGTTCGATTAAGGCAACAGAAAAAGGCACGGTTTTTCCGTGCCTTTTAATTGCGAAATGAAAATTATTACAGTCTGACCGGGATCCCCTGTTCGTTAAGGTACGCCTTTAGCTGAGGAACGGGGATCTCGCCGAAGTGGAACAGCGACGCTGCCAGTACCGCGTCGGCTTTTCCCTCTGTGAAGGCGTCGTAGAAGTGACTGAGCGCACCTGCGCCGCCGCTGGCTATAACGGGAATGCTCACGCGCTCGCTCACGGCTCTTGTCAGCGCCAGGTCGTAGCCCTGTTTTTGACCGTCCTCATCCATGCTGGTGAGCAGGATCTCGCCTGCGCCAAGCTCCGCGCAGCGCACAGCCCACTCTACCGCGTCGATTCCCATAGGTTTTCTGCCGCCGTTGATGTAGACCTCCCAGCTTCCGCCGCTGCGTTTTGCGTCGATCGCCGCTACAACACACTGGCTGCCGAACTTGTACGCAGCCTCGCTGATAAGCTCGGGACGGTGTACCGCCGCCGAATTGACCGACACCTTGTCAGCGCCTGCACGCAGAAGTGCGTTAAAGTCGTCAACGCTGCGTATGCCGCCGCCGACGGTGAAGGGGATAAAGATGGTGTTTGCCACGCGTTCCACCATGTCGATGGTGATGTCCCTTGAATCGCTCGACGCTGTGATATCCAAAAAAACCAGCTCATCCGCGCCCTGTTCGTCGTATTTTTTGGCGCACTCCACGGGGTCGCCTGCGTCAACAAGATTCACAAAGCTCATGCCTTTTACCACCCTGCCGTTCTTGACGTCAAGGCAGGGGATTATTCTTTTTGCGTACATCTATTTACCTCCGGTGATCTCAGCGAAATTTCTCAGGATGTGCAAGCCGGTCGAGCCGCTTTTTTCGGGGTGGAACTGCGTCGCGAACACATTGCCGCTTTCCACCGCCGCGTCGATCGTCACGCCGTATTCCGTTTGAGCCGCGACAATGCTTTTGTCGGCGGCGTTCAGGTAATAGGAGTGAACGAAGTAAACGTAGGGGTTGGTCTCCAAGCCGTTGAGCAAACGGCTTTTTGGATTGATTTTAAGGCTGTTCCAGCCCATATGGGGGATTTTCAGACCTTCGCCGTCGGGAATCCTTGCGATGGTTCCCTTGAATATTCCCAGTCCGTGCGCTTCGGGACTTTCCTCGCTTCCTTCAAACAGCAGCTGCAGACCGAGACAAATGCCCAAAAACGGTTTGCCGCTGTCAATAAAGTCGAGAGCGGTTTGTCTTACGCCGAATTTATCGAGCGTGTCGGCTGTGTCGCCGAACGAGCCGACGCCGGGCAGTACCGCGCCGTCGGCATTAATGATCTCCTCGCGGTCGCGGGTGATCACACAGTCGCAGCCAATGTGCCGAAACGCCTTGTAAACGCTTCTGAGATTTCCCGCGTTATAATCAATAATGGCAATCATGTTATCAACTCCGATGATTTGATACGGGCAAAAACGCACGCCTCGAACCGTGCGCTGCCGCCTGCAGGGAACCTCTGATAACTCCCTATAGTATGATTTTAACATAGAGTGCATGAAATTGCAACAAAAACAATAACATACTTCATAAATATTACGTCAGCTTCATTTTTGCCTGTTTTATTCTTGAATTATGCAAGTCGTTGTGATAAAATGAAATACAGATTGACAACTTTTTTATTCTTCAGGCAATACCGCATAATTCAGGTGTGCGGATTGCGCAGTAAGATTTTTCGTCAGGTTGTACAAATAAATTGAGGTAAGGCTGTCGCCTTGCCGAGAGCGCCTTGAATTGTGCGGTGTTGCCTTCACTCTTTAAAGACGGGAGTTATTATGATTACACATTTGCTGACAAGAATAGATTTGATGATGAACAGCTTCTCAAAGGGTCAAAAGCGCATTGCGCTGTATATCGAGGAGCATTATGATAAGGCGGCGTTCATGACCGCCTCAAAGCTGGGCGAGACCGTAGGCGTAAGCGAGAGCACGGTGGTGCGCTTTGCCACTGAGCTTGGCTACGACGGCTATCCCAAGCTGCAAAAGGCGATGCAGGAGATGATCCGCAACAAGCTGACCTCCGTGCAGCGTATCGAGGTGACCTCGGGCAGGATCGGAAACGACAATGTGCTCGACAGCGTGCTCGGACAGGACATTGAAAAGATTCGCCGCACTATCGAGGAAACCTCTCACGAGGATTTCAACCGCGCGGTAGACGAGATCTGCTCGGCAAAGCGTATATATATTTTCGGCGTGCGCTCAACGGCGGCGCTCGTCAATTTTCTTTCCTACTATTTTGAACTGATTTTCGACAACGTGGTGACGATCAGCACGACCTCCGCTACCGCGATGTACGAGCGTATCTTCCGCATGACTGAGGATGACGTGATAATCGGAGTATCCTTTCCGCGCTACAGCCAGATGGCTGTTGAGGCGATGAACTTTGCCCGTTCGCGCGGAGCTCACGCAGTCGCTATCACCGACAGCATGGCTTCGCCGCTGGTGCAGTCAGCCGACTCCGTGCTTATCGCGCGAAGCGACATGGCGTCTATCGTCGATTCGCTTGTCGCGCCGCTCAGCCTGATAAACGCGCTGATCGTGGCGACCGTCCTCAAAAAGAAGGACGAGGTGAGCCAAACCTTCCGCCAGCTCGAGCAGGTTTGGAACCGCGACGGCGTTTATGCCAACCACGACGAGCGTACACAAAGCAATGAATAAGAAGATAGCGGTCGTCGGCGCGGGCGCCGCAGGACTGATGGCTGCCGGTACCGCAGCCGAATACGGTGCGTCCGTGACCCTGATCGAAAAAAACGCGCGCGTCGGACGAAAAATAATGATAACGGGCAAGGGCAGGTGCAACCTCTGCAACAACTGCGGCGTCAATACCTTTATCTCGAACGTGCCTGTCAACGGCAGATTCCTGTATTCCGCGGTCAGCCGATTCACTCCATCTGATACCATCGAGTTTTTTGAAAGTCTCGGTCTGCCGCTGAAAACCGAACGCGGCAACCGTGTGTTCCCTCAGTCGGACAGGGCGGCGGACGTGGTGGACGCGCTGCGCGCCTATGTGCTTGACAGGGGCGTTAGGATCGTCAGCGATCCTGCCGAAGAGCTGCTGCTTGAAAACGGCGAGGCGGTCGGCGTTCGCTGCGCGGAAAATACATATTATGCCGACGCGGTCATTATCTGCTGCGGCGGTATGAGCTATCCGCTCACGGGCTCCACAGGCGACGGCTATCTGTTTGCGCGGCAGGCAGGGCATACCGTTACGCCGATTAAGCCCTCGCTTGTTCCGCTTGAGAGTCCCGACGGCGACTGCAAGAGTATGCAGGGCTTGGCGCTGAAAAACGTTAAGCTGTCCGTAATTGATAATAATTCTAAGAAAGAAATATATTCCGACTTCGGCGAAATGCTTTTCACGCATTTCGGCATGAGCGGCCCCATGATTTTGTCCGCGAGCTCACATCTTCGCGATATGGCTAAGGGGCGCTATACGGCGGTGATCGACTTAAAGCCGGCGCTGACTCCCGAACAGCTTGACAGGCGGCTTCAAAACGAGCTGCTTCAAAACGCGAACAGGGACGTATCCAACGCGTTTTCAAAGCTTTTGCCTCGCAAGATCATTGTCCCCGTGCTAAAGCGCTGGGGAGTACCCTTCACAAAAAAGTGCAATGTGATCACGCGCGAGGAGCGGCTGGCGCTCGGTGAGCTTTTAAAGCATTTCACCGTACCGATCAGCGGTTTTCGCCCCGTAGAGGAAGCTATAGTCACCTCGGGCGGCGTAAGCGTGAATGAGATCAACCCGAAAACCATGGAAAGTAAGTTGGTTCGCGGACTGTATTTCGCAGGAGAGGTAATTGACTGCGACGCGTATACCGGCGGCTTCAACCTCCAGATCGCATGGAGCACCGGACGGCTCGCCGGCGAGAACAGCGCTTATTAAGCAGAAAAATAAGAAACAGAACAATAAGCAATAACCTGAAAGGAAAAGATACAATGTCAATAGCAGTAGCACTGGACGGACCCGCAGGCGCGGGCAAGTCAACTATAGCAAGACGCGCGGCAAAGGCGCTTAGCTATATTTATGTAGATACGGGAGCGCTTTACCGCACCGTAGGACTGGCGGCGACCGAGGCAGGAGTTTCGCCGGTCGATTCGCCCGAGCTGGACGATTTGCTGCAAACGATCAAGGTGGAGCTGACCTTCACCGAACAGGGAGAGCAGGCTGTCCTTTTGAACGGAACAGATGTATCGGACAGGATACGTACCCCCGAGGCTTCCATGACGGCTTCAAAAATTTCCGCGATTCCCAAGGTCAGAGCCTTCTTGCTAGACTTGCAGCGCGATATGGCAAAGACCAATGACATTATCATGGACGGCAGAGACATCGGCACCGTCGTGCTTCCCGACGCGCAGGTGAAAATCTTTCTCACTGCCTCTCCCGAGGCGCGCGCGGGCAGACGTTTTAAGGAGCTTGCGGAAAAAGGTATGGATGTAAAATATGAGGATATCCTCAGCGACGTTAAGGAACGCGACTACAACGACACCCACCGTGCAACGGCGCCGCTGAAAGCCGCCGCGGACAGCGTGACGGTCGATACGACCGAGCTTGATTTTGAGCAGAGCGTTGAAGCTGTGCTCGCAGTGATTAAGGAGAAGATCTGATGGGACAGTCCAAGGTTTTATACACGGTTGGAAAAACACTTTTGCTGCCTGCCTATAAGCTGCTTTACCGCTATAAGGTGATAGGCAGCGAGAATATGCCGAAGGACGGCGGCGTGATCTTAGCCTGCAACCACCTGTCCTTTTCCGACCCCGTTCTGCTCGGCTTGGCGCAGAAACGCAGGCTGTATTTTATGGCGAAATCCGAGCTGTTCAAAAATAAATTCGCAGCATTTATAATCAGAAGCCTGGGCGCGTTCCCGGTTGAGCGCGGCGCAGGCGACGGAAAGGCGATAAAAACCGGCGAGGAGATCATCAGAGACGGCAACGTTATGACTATCTTTTTGGAGGGCGGACGAACCAAGACAGGCGAGCTCATGCGGCCGCGCAGCGGCTGTGCGCTGGTCGCTCAGCAGACGATGGTTCCCGTGGTTCCGGCGTGTATAACGGTCACCGGAAATCCCAAGCACCTTTTTGCAAAGCGCGTGATCCACTTCGCACCTCCGCTCTCTCCCGAGGCGATGGGTCTGACTGCCGAAGGCGGCAGACGCGAGATCAAGAACGCCACCGCCACCATAATGGACGAGATCAGGCGAATGAGGGAGGAAGACCGCAATGACCGTTATAAAGGCTGAGTCCGCAGGATTCTGCTTCGGAGTGAACAGAGCCGTAAATATGGTCAAGGAGCTGTTGGCTGAAAACACAAAGGTCTGCACGCTGGGACCGATCATCCACAATATGGAAATGGTGGAGGAGCTGAGGCAAAAGGGATGCCGTCCCGTGGACAGCATCGACGACGCTCAGCCCGGCGAAACTCTGGTCATCCGTTCTCACGGCGTGCCGAAAAGCGTGACAGACGCGCTCGATCAAGGCGGCATTCCCTACCGCGACGCCACCTGTCCGTTTGTGAAGAAGATACACCGCATCGTCGCGGATACCGACCCCGAACGGGACGTGGTGTTGATCGCAGGCAACCGAAGTCACCCCGAGGTGATGGGAATAATCGGCAACTGCTCCTGCGCGTGCATGACCTTCAATAACGAGGCGGAATTAGACCAAATATTACCAAATATTCTGCTACAGAAAAATAAACAGGTTATAATTGTTGCTCAAACAACATTTGATACAAAAGAATGGAAAAAATCTGTAAAAAAAATAAAAAAGCTATGTACAAACGCAAAAATTTTTGATACAATATGTAATGCTACGTCAGTTAGGCAAAGTGAGGCGGAGGCTATTGCCGCCCGATCCGACTTTATGATAGTTATAGGAGACAGGCACAGTTCAAACACGAACAAGCTTTTTGAGATATGCAAAAAGCAGTGCCCCCAAACCGTGCTGATCGAAACAGCGGATGAGCTGGACGTTTCGCGGCTTCGCCGCGCCGTAAACATAGGCGTAACCGCAGGCGCTTCTACACCTGCGAGGATAATAAAGGAGGTACTGGATACAATGAGTGAAGAAATCAAATCCGGTGAAACAACAAATTTAGAAGAATCTTTTGAGGAGCTGCTTGAAGAATCCCTAGAAAACAAACGGGCTTTGTTCCCGTATCCGAGCTTTCGGGCGATCCGTCCGTAAAGCCTGAGGACGTAGTTAAGGTCGGCGATCAGATCGAGCTGCTGATCATGAAAACAAACGACCAGGAAGGCACCATCATGCTTTCCAAGCGCAGAGTAGACGCACAAAAGGGCTGGGAAGAGCTCCAGGATAAGGTCGATTCCAAGGAGATCCTCACCAGCAAGGTTACCGAGGCTGTAAAGGGCGGCGTTATCGTGCTCTACAACGGCGTAAGAGTATTTATCCCTGCTTCACAGGCAACCGCTTCCCGTGACGAGAGTCTTGAGGATCTGGTAGGTCAGGAGGTTGATTTCCGCCTGATCGAGGTTTCCCAGCGCGGCAGATACAAGAGAGCTATCGGCTCCATCCGCAGCGTGCTCAAGGAGCGCAGAGCGGCTCAGCGCGAGGAGTTCTGGAAGAACTGCGAGATCGGCAAACGCTACACAGGCGTTGTCAAGTCTCTCACCAGCTACGGCGCGTTTGTTGATTTGGGCGGCGTGTTCGGCATGATCCACATTTCCGAGCTGTCATGGACCCACATCAAGCATCCCTCCGAGGTCGTCAACGTAGGCGACACCGTAGAGGTTTACGTAAAGGATATCAACGAGGAAACCAAGAAGATTTCACTCGGCTTCAAGAATGCAGACGACAATCCCTGGGAGATCCTCAAGAGAGATTATCCCGAGGGCAAGGTCGTTAAGGCTACTATCGTCGGCTTGACCACCTTCGGCGCGTTCGCCAATATCATTCCCGGTATCGACGGTCTGATCCACATTTCTCAGATCGCAAACAAGAGGATCGACAAGCCTGCCGATGTTCTCAGCGTAGGCGATGAGGTTGACGTTAAGATCACCGCTATCGACTTTGAGAAGAAGCGCGTAAGTCTTTCCATGAGAGCACTTCTTCCCGAGGATGAGCAGGCTCCCGTAAAGGCTGCTGTTCCCGCAGAGGAGCCCGATGAGGCAGCTCCCGCAGCTGAGGCTGTTGAAGAAGCAGTTCAGGAAGCAGCTGAGGCTGTAGAAGAAGCAGAATAATCAACAAAACATAAGCAAAGGCTGTCTTGTATAAGACAGCCTTTTGTGTTATAATAATATCAAGGCAACACCGCACAATTCAAGGCGCACGGCTTGCTTGAATCTTATTCCGTCAGCTTGCCCAAAAAATCTCGGCAAGGCGACAGCCTTACCTCAATTTCCTGAATTATGCGGTATTGCCTCAAATCTATAATGGGAGTGATATCATGACCCCACAGGAAGAATTCTTGGAGATATACCGCACGCATATAAAACGGCGCGGCGCCGACGAGCTGCTCGAATGGATCATGCGCACCGATTTTTTCACCGCACCTGCAAGCACGCGCTATCACTGCTCCTGCGAAAACGGCTTGGTGATGCACTCGGTCAGCGTATATAAGACCATGGTGGAAAAGCACTTTGACGAGGAGACCGACAACATGGAGAGCTTTGCGATCTGCGCTCTGCTGCACGATCTCTGCAAGGCGCAGTTTTACAAGGTGTCCACACGCAACGTCAAAAACGAAAAGACCGGTCAGTGGGAAAAGGTGCCGTACTACGCCATTGAGGATCAGTTTCCTTACGGACACGGCGAAAAAAGCGTTTTCCTCATCGAGCGCAAAATGCGCCTGAAGATCGAGGAAGCCATGGCTATCCGCTGGCATATGGGCGAGTTCGGCGACAAAAACAGCAACGCCATCAGTCAGGCATACGACCGTTATCCGCTCGCAGTCAAGCTGCACCTTGCGGATCTGGAATCCACATATCTCAGAGAAAAAGGCACCTCCTCGGTGAACAGGTAAAGCAAATGGACTTGCAGACAGCGCGTCAGCGCGTCGAAGCGCTGACAAAGGAATTAAACTACCACAACGACCTATATTATAATAAAGATATATCCGAGATTTCCGACTTTGAATTCGATCAAATGATGCGCGAGCTGGAAAACCTTGAAAATGAGTTTCCTCAGCTCAGGCGCGCCGATTCACCGACCAACCGCGTCGGCGGCAGCGCAGGGGAGAAGTTTTCCCCCGTTACTCACGCAGTGCCGATGGAGAGCCTTCATGACAGCTTCTCACACGACGAGCTTCGCGACTTTGACCGAAGGGTAAGGGAAGTGTCGCCGAATGCCGAATACGTCGTAGAGCCGAAATTTGACGGGCTTTCAGTGAGCTGCGAATACCGCGGAGGCGTGTTTGTGCGCGGCTCGACGCGCGGCGACGGCACGACCGGCGAGGACGTCACCGACAATCTCATGACCGTTCGCAGCCTTCCAAAGCGGCTGAAAAATGCGCCTCCGTTTATCGAGGTGCGCGGCGAGGTGTATATGTCCTTCCAAAGCTTTGACGAGCTGGTGAAGCGGCAGGAGGAAAATGACGAAAAGCCTGCAAAAAATCCGCGCAACGCGGCGGCAGGCTCCCTGCGCCAAAAAAACGCGGAAATCACCGCCGAACGCAAGCTCGACATATTTGTGTTCAACATCCAGCAGGCGGAGGGCGTGACCCTGCAAAGCCACAGCCAAAGCCTGAGATATCTTTCTGAGCTCGGTTTCCCCGTGTCCTTCCACCGCGTGTTTTCCGATATTGAGGACGTAATAGCCGAAATCGAGCGCATAGGCGAGAATCGCGGCGAGTACGGCTATGCCATTGACGGCGCGGTCGTCAAGGTAAATGATTTCGGCACACGCGAGATCATGGGCAGCACTGCCAAATATCCAAAGTGGGCGGAGGCGTATAAGTATCCGCCCGAGGAAAAGCCTACAAAGCTGCTTCAAATCGAGATCAACGTCGGCAGAACAGGCGTGCTTACTCCCGTGGGCGTTTTTGAACCCGTCACGCTGGCAGGCACGACCGTCAGCCGCGCTACCCTGCACAACCGTGACTTTATCGAAGAAAAGAATATCAACGTGGGCGATACGGTGATAATACGTAAAGCCGGTGAGATCATACCCGAAGTGCTGTCCGTGGCGAAAAAGGGAGAAAGCGGCGAACCGTTCCGTTTTCCCGAGACTTGTCCCTCCTGCGGTAGTCCGGTCAGTCGCGACGACGAGGCGGCGACCCGGTGCACCAACACCGACTGCCCTGCGCAGCTTATGCGCCACCTTATCCACTTTGTCAGCCGCGACGCGATGGATATAGACGGATTGGGTCCCGCACTGCTCGAACAGCTTGTAGCTCAGGGGCTTGTAAGCTCACCTGCCGATCTTTACCGACTGAGCTCGGAAAAGCTCGTCACGCTTGAACGAATGGCGCAGAGATCCGCCGACAACCTGATCGCGGCTGTTGAAAAATCAAAGGAAAACGAGCTGTACCGCCTGATCTTCGCACTCGGTATCCGCAATATCGGACTAAAGGCGGCAAAGCTGATATGCAGTCATTTTGCCACGATCGACGATGTGATGAACGCCAAAGCGGAGGACTATGAATCGATCGAAGGCTTCGGCAGTATCATGGCTCGCAGCGCGGTTCAGTATTTTGAGCTGGAGGAGACGCGGCGGCTGATAGAGGAGCTTCGCTCGCTGGGGCTGCGCATGAAGCCCTCGGAGCAAAAACCGAAGGGCGGAGTGCTGACGGGCATGACTTTTGTGCTCACAGGCACTCTTCCCACCATGAAGCGCAGCGAGGCTGCAAAGCTGATCGAGGCGCACGGAGGCAAAACCTCATCCTCGGTTTCCAAAAAAACCTCCTATGTGGTCGCAGGCGAGGAAGCAGGCAGCAAGCTGACCAAAGCCCAGACACTCGGTATCCCGATCCTTACCGAGGAAGAGCTGCTGAAAATGACAGAATAATAACCGTATAAGACAGACAACGCTTTCGGGCGCTGTCTGTTTTTTGTTCTAAAGCTTGTCACCTTCGCATATATCTTTAATAAACCGAAAAACGGAGGAATCTGAATGGACAAAATGACTGACGAACAAAGACTGCTTCAGGCTGCGGAATGTCTCAGTCCGCCGCTGTATGAGTTGATACTGCGCCACTCGCGCACGCTGTCAGACGACGCGCGTGAGATTCGGCTTAGGCTCAATCAGCCGGTGTCGGTGGCAGGCGCGAAGGGCGCATCGTTTTTTACCCGTGGAGGAGATTTGACGAATGAATATTCATCGGACAGCCGCTGCTGTTCACGCCGCGAGCTTGACGAGACCTTTCAGCGCATGTGCTCCTACTCGGTGTACGCAAGACAGCGCGAGCTCAATCAGGGCTTTCTGACGCTTAAAGGAGGTCACCGCGCAGGGGTCAGCGGCACTGCCGTAACGGAACTGGGTCAGGTGGTGAACGTGCGGCAAATTACCTCTGTGAGCATCCGTGTGGCGCGTGAGCTGCCGAACTGCGCGGACAGCCTGCTGAAAAGCATCGACTGCACGCGAGGACTGCTGATCGCCGGCGCGCCGTGCAGCGGCAAGACGACTTTGCTGCGCGATATAGCAAGACAAATTTCTTTAAAAGAAAATTTAAAGGTTTCGGTGATAGACGAGCGCGGCGAGCTGGCTGCAAAATCCGGCGGTGAACCGCAAAATGATTTGGGACTATGCGACGTTTTTGACGGCTATCCCAAGTCCGTAGGTATCGGACAGGCGGTTCGCACTATGTCGCCCGACGTTGTGGTGTGCGACGAGGTAGGCACGGCTGAGGACGTCAGAGCCCTCATGCTGTGCGCAAGAAGCGGCGTTGCAGTCATTGCGAGCGTACACGCCGGCAGCAGGGAAGACCTGCTCCGTCAGCCGAGACTGCGCAGCGCGTTGAGCACGGGAGTTTTTCCCGCTGTGGCGCTGCTAAGCGGAAGAAGCCGCGCCGGAGAGACGGCGGCTTTGTGGAAGGACGGCGAGCTGCTTGCCGCTTAAGCTCATAGCCTGTGCAGCGGCGGCGCTGTCGGGACTTGTGATCGGTCTGAGCAAGGCCGTAACGCTGTACCGCCGCCGCGACTGTCTCCGCGATTTGGAGCTGTTCGTTCAAACGCTTGCGACCTGCCTGCGATATCAGAGCGAGGAGTTGTTTGAAAGCGTTGCAAGGGCGGCTGAAAATACCTGCCTTTATCCGCTGACGCCTCCCGAAACGACCGTTTCCTTTGAAGCATGGTGGCAGGAGATCACCGAACGGCTGTGCAGGGAAAACAGCCTTCAAAATTCCGATAAAGAATTATTGCTATCCTTTGGCTCGCCGCTCGGCGCGACCGATTTGGAGGGTCAGCTCAGTCACCTTGCGCTTTACCGTGAGCTGCTGAAAAAACAGCTTGACGGGGCTGAACGCGATATCACCGAAAAATCACGGCTCTACCGCACCCTCGGGTTGTTCGGCGGAGCCTGCGCGGCGATAATGCTGCTGTAGTAACGGAGTGTAAAATGGATGTAGAATTGATTTTTAAAATCGCGGCGGTGGGTATCATTGTGGCTGTGCTCTGTCAGCTGCTCATTCGCAGCGGAAGAGAGGAACAGGCAATGCTGACCTCGCTTGCCGGGCTGATCGTGGTGCTGGGGCTGATCATCACGCAAATCAGTTCGCTGTTCGCCACCATCAAGCGGCTTTTCGGGTTTTAATGAGTATCGTAGCGTTGGGCGCACTCGCCGTTGCTTCCGTCACGGCAATGCTTTTTCTGCGCCCGAGAAACGCCGAGATCGCGCTGCTGCTGGGAATGGCTGCGTCGGCGGTTATACTGACTGCTCTGCTCGGCAGTGCAGGAGCCGTGACCGAACAGGTGCAAAGGTTCATGACAGCGGCAGGAGTGGAGAAGCGCTATTTGCTGATATTGCTTAAATCGGTGGGGATCTGTCTGGTGACGGAATTTGCGGTCAATACCTGCAAGGACGCCGGAAGCGCTGCGCTTGCAGGGAACGTCTCTCTTGCGGGCAAGCTTATGGCGACGGTCACGGCGCTGCCGCTGTACACGGACATCATGAACACCGTGCTGGGACTGATGAAGAACTGAGGAAGTGAAATGTGAAAAAGCTGACAATCATTCTGATTTGCGCCCTGATGTTCAGCATGTCGTGGCTGACCGCTTCCGCACAGGAGGTCGATCTGTCGGGGATATACAAAAGCCTGAGCGACGAGGCGCGCCAAAGTCTGAGCGATATCGGCGCGTCCTCCGCCGATCCGAATACGCTGCAGAGCATCACGCCCGATAAGCTGTTCGGCAGGATCGGCGACCTCGCCGTAGAGCAGGCGCAAAAGCCTCTGCGCGCGCTGGTACATATCACGGCGGCGCTGTTGATTTGCGCGATGCTCGGAGCGTATAAAAACAGCCTTTCGCCCGAGACGGGAGGTATCCCGGGCGCGGCGTCGGCGCTGTGTATCTGCTGCGCGGTAGTAACGCCTGCTCTGCAGCTGATAGAACAGGCGCAGGGCGTGATAACATCTGCGGCAAATCTTATGCTCGCCTATGTGCCGGTCATGGCGGCGCTGCTTGCGGCAGGCGGCAGCGTTTCGGGGGCAGGCGCTTACTGCGCGTCCGTGCTTGCCGCAGGAGAGGGGGTCAACCGCCTGTGCGGAGGGGTGCTCGTACCCTTCCTAAACATGTTTTTGGGTATAAGCGTTGTGGCAGGCGTGACTCCCGACCTCAGTCTCGGCGGACTGTGCGCCGTGATCTCAAAGGCTTTCAAATGGCTTCTGGGGTTCTCGATGGCGGTGTTTACCTCGGTCACGGGTATGCGGCGGCTGCTGTCCGATTCGCTGGACACGGTGGGAGGCAGGGCAGTGAAGTTCGCCGTCAGCTCCTTTGTGCCGGTGGTCGGCAGCGCCCTTGCCGACGCGTACAATACCGTGCAGGGCAGCGTGGGTTTGCTCAAATCAGGCGTGGGAGTTTTTGTGATATTGGCGGTGGCGTTCACCTTTTTGCCTGTACTGCTAAGGGTGATGCTTTGGTCGGCGGCGTTGTGGGCAGGAAAAACAACGGCGGAAATGCTTGGAGTTCCGCAGGCGGCGCGTCTGCTCGACAGCCTTGCGGCAGTGTTTTCGTCGCTTACGGCGCTGCTGCTTTGTGTGGGAGCGGTGTTCATCATTTCGACCGCCGTGGTGCTCACGGTCAGGAACGGCGCGGCATGAGCGGCTTTTATTCGGCGGCGGTAACAGTGTGCGCGGCAGGGCTGTGCTGTGCGCTGCTGTCGGTGTTCGTGAGCGACCAAAGCCTAAAGCGCGTGCTCAGCCTTTGCATGGGAGCCTTTTTGGTATGTTCGCTGATAGTGCCTGTGAAAAACGCTGTCGGCGGTCTGCGAACGGAGCTTGAAGATATCCCGTCCTCCGCGTTTTCAGCCGCTACCGCAGACGAGTCGACCGAGCGCCGCGTGATCGGGCAGGCAGAGCAAAACCTTGCGAATACTCTCAGGGATTTGCTGACGCAAAACGGGATAAGCATAAACGACTGCGCGGTCAGTCTGAAAAAAACAGAGGAAAACAGCATAATCATCGGCGAGGTATGCATATACATTGGTGAAGAAGCCTCGGGGCGCGTCGGTGAGATCAAGCGGCTCACCGCCGAACATTTCGGGAAAACCGCACAGGTAATAACGGAGTAAACGATGAACGTCAACATTCAGGAAAAGCTAAACGAATGGCTGAAAAATGAAAAGCTGCGCAGGGGAGTCGTCGCGGCAGGGATCATCGCCGCAGCGCTGATGGTGTTTACAAATTTGGCAGCGCCGAACTCCGGGGAAGGAAGGGAAACGGACTTTGCGGTGAGCGAATACTGCGACAAAACAGAAGGCGACCTGGAGCGGATGCTTGCAAACATCCGCGGGGCAGGAAAGACCAAGGTGCTGTTGACAATGGAAAACAGCGTAGAGCGCGTATATCTGTCCGACAGCGCCACAAAAACCAAGGAGGTTCAGCCGCGCGTCAGGGGCGTGCTGGTGGTTTGCGAGGGCGGCGACGACCCCGTGGTGGCGGAGCGCGTCACCGAGGCGGTTTGCAAGTCGCTGGGCGTCAGCACGGCAAAAGTATGTGTTACAAAATTATCAGAATAAAGGTCGGTTGGTTCATGAAATTTCAAAAGAAGCATATCATTTCGGCGGCGCTGGTGTTGGCTCTTGGCGCGGCGGTCTACGTCAATTGGCAGTTCGGCGCTGAGGGACAGCGAAAGTCGGCAAAGGAGCTGGGCGCGGCGTCTTATGTCAACGCCACAGTCGGCGCGACGGCAGACGAGGCGGTAAGCGCCGCTGCTCTCAGCGACGAGCAGCGCGGTTACTTTGCCGCCGAACGCACAAAACGCCAAAAGGCGCAGGATAGGGTGATCGAGGGAGCTAATGAAACGCTCAACTCCGAAAACGTGCCCGAGGATAAGCAAACCGAGGCGCAAAAAAGCGTGGCTCAGACGCTCAAAAACTTCACCGTGCAGGACAGCATCGAGAGCATAATCAAGGCAAAGGGCTTTTCCGAGTGCCTGTGCTATATCAGCGACATGGGCGTGACGGTCATCGTACCGAGCTCCGAGCTGAACGACACAGCCGCACTGCTCATAGACGATGCGGTGACCTCTCACTATCAGGTGAGCTACGACAAAATCTCCATAGTCGGCGCTTAGCGCGTAAAAAGACAGGTTTGAAAAGAACAAACCTGTCTTTTTATGCTTATTGCATCCGTGAGCATTTTCTTTTTGTTATCAATATGATTATTTTGCGAAAAGTGTTGATTTTAAACAACGGTTGTGCTAATATACTTTAGGCGTTTGAAAAAATGTCAACTTAATAAGTAAGACAAACAAATATGAAATCAATTAGGAGTGAAAGCAAATGAAAATGAAAAGGGTTTTTTCCGTGTTGCTGTCCGCGCTCATTGTCAGCGCGTCGGTAACGGCTCTGCCGCTTTCGGCAGGCGCGGCAAGTGTTGAACAGGGTGTTGTTGATTCGGTCGGTTTTCCAACGTGGTACGATGGCTTTGAAATTGACATTATCAATGATGATGAAGCGATCTTGTATAGATACACATACGACAATACGAATATAACCATACCCGAAAGGATCTATGACCGCAAAATAATCGAAATAGCAGACTACGCTTTTAAGGATAACAAAACTGTTGAAAGGATCACGATCCCGAATACCGTAAAAAGAATAGGCACTGAAGCGTTCAGAGGATGCGAGAGCTTGAAAAAGGTCGATATGCCTTCAACGTTATCTGAGCTCGGCGATTATGCTTTTTATGGCTGTTCCGAGCTTAACGATGTGGTGATCCCCAACGGTGTGGAATCACTTGGGGAGTGCGCCGTTGCCAATTGCACTGCTTTGGATAACGTGGTTTTGCCCGATACTTTAAAGAAAATTGATTTATTCGCTTTTGCGGGCTGCACTGAGCTTGAAAGCATTGTTTTTCCGCGTAATGTAGAAACGATAGGCATAGACGCTTTCACAGGCTGCCCGTCACTGAAAAACGTTACGCTGAACGAGGGACTCACAGAAATCGGCGGAGCGGCTTTTAACCATAACAACGGTATCAAAAGCATTAACCTCCCCTCAACGCTCAAAAGAATCGATGAATTTGCTTTTGAAGACTGTAAAAATCTTGAAAGCGTAACGGGCGGCGCTGCGCTTACTCAGATAGGTTCAGACGCGTTCAAAAACACAAAATGGGAGAACAATTTAAATAATACCAAGGGAAAGGCAACCTATCTCGGTAAATGCCTTTGCAAATATGTTCCGACAGACAGCCAGTTAAACGGCTTCAACTATAGAGTCAAGGACGGAACGACCTGTGTTTATAACAACGCTATCGCAAATGCCGAGTTTCTGAACGCGGTCATTATTCCCACCTCCGTAAAATTTATCGGCAGGGACGCTTTCTGCAAGGACAAAAATAATGTCAATATCAGCGACATCTACTATATGGGTACTCAAGATCAGTGGAATTCGATCAGCAGAGTAGTGTGGCCGTATGACCCCAATTATTATCTCGATAACGTTACCAAGCATTACGACTACGGTCACAGTGTAGCCGCACCCAAGCTTACTTCCCTGTCAAACGTAAACGGCGGCGTTAAGGTCAGCTGGAACGCTGTTGACGGAGCGTCAAAATATAAGGTATTCCGCAAGACCGACGGTACCAACTGGACTGCGCTGAAAACCGTTACAACAACTTCCTATACTGACAAAACTGTTGTTTCCGGCACAAGATATTACTACACTGTAAGATGCGTTTCACCGATAGACAGCAGTACCTACATCAGCAGCTACAACACAGCCGGACTGAAAAAGACCTATTTCGACGCTCCTGCTCTTAAAAAGGCTACAAACGGCAAGAGCGGCGTAAACGTTACATGGGAAGCTGTTGACGGAGCGTCAAAATACAAGGTGATCCGCAAGACCGATTCCACCTCATGGAAAGCTATCGGTTACTCCACCTCGACCTCCTATACCGATAAGACCGCTGTTTCGGGTGAGACCTATTACTACAGCGTAAGATGCGTCGATCCTGCAAATAACGCCTCAATAAGCTCCATTGAAGAGCCCGGACTTAAAAAGACCTTTATCGCAGCTCCCGTTCTTTCCAAGATCGTAAACAGCTATAAAGGCGTGCAGATCAATTGGCAAGCTTCCGACGGCGCCGAGAAATACAGAGTGTACCGCCTCAATGATGAAGGAAAGTGGGTAAAGCTTGCCGATACCACCGCTGTAAGCTATATAGACAGAACTGCGGAATCCGGCAAAACATACACTTATACCGTAAAGTGCGTTAATAAGGAAGGTACTGCTGCGGTAAGTGCGTTTGACACCACCGGCAAGAAAATCAAGTTCATCGCAGCTCCCGTAATCTCATCCATTACCAAAACGTCAAAAAGCATCACCATTAAGTGGAACAAGCCCGAAGGCTCAACCAATCACTACAAGATTTATTGGAAGAACGAAAGCGGAAACTGGACACCCATCGCAACTACCAACACAACGTCCTTCACCGACTATGATGTTGAAGCAGGCACTAAATACACCTACACCGTCAGAGTTATTTCCGCAGACGAAAAAACCAACCTGAGCGGATATAACGCCGGAAAATCGATCACATTCTAATTCTATAACCCATTATCAACGGGGTCGGCTCATTTTTACTTTTGAGCCGGCTCTTTTTTTGGTGCGGTGCTGCCTTAAGGCAATACCGCATAATTCAGGTGTGCGGATTGCGCAGTAAGATTTTTCGTCAGGTTGCACAAATAAATTGAGGTAAGGCTGTCGCCTTGCCGAGAGATTCAAGCAAGCCGTGCGCCTTGAATTGTGCGGTGTTGCCTTAACTACGTGATTTTTATATTTTTGTAGACATCCATGTCGATTTATGATAAACTATTCCTGTTAGAATAAGAAAATGCAGCCAAATCTTAGGGGTTACGGGGGGAACTTAATGAAAAAAATACATGTCGGTACGGGTAAGCCGTACGATATCATCATTGAGCGCGGCGTGCTGGATGAGATCGGCAGCTATGCCGCAGAGCTGAGCTCGGCGCAGAAGGCTTGTATCGTCAGTGACAGCAACGTTGCGCCGCTCTATCTTGACCGCGTAAAAAACTCGCTGGAAAAGGCGGGCTTAGCGGTAACGGATTTTGTATATGAGGCTGGCGAAGCACGCAAGAATCTGAACACGATCGCCGGGATATATGACGCGCTTGCTGACTTCGGCTTGACGCGCAAGGACATAATCATTGCACTCGGCGGCGGCGTGTGCGGAGATATGGCAGGCTTTGCGGCGGCTACATATCTAAGAGGCATTGACTTTATCCAGATCCCGACCTCGCTGCTGGCGCAGGTGGATTCCTCCGTCGGAGGCAAAACGGGAGTCGACCTTCCCCAGGGCAAAAATCTTGCAGGAGCGTTCCATCAGCCGCTTGCAGTTCTGATCGATCCCGATACTCTGCAAACTCTGCCGCAAGATTTTATTACAGACGGAATGGGCGAGGTCATCAAGTACGGCTGCATAAAGGACGCGGACTTCTTTCGCTTTTTGCGTGAGGAAAACGCTCTTGAACAGATAGAACGCGTGATAGAGGTTTGCGTATCCGTTAAACGCGACGTGGTTAGCCGCGACGAAAAGGAAGCCGGGGAGCGTATGCTGCTAAACTTCGGCCACACCCTCGGACATGCTATCGAAAAGCTCGGTAATTTTTCCGCGATATCCCACGGAATGGCGGTTGCCATCGGAATGGTGCTCATGGCGCGCGCAGGCGAGAAACAGGGCTTTACCGAGCCGGGAACAGCGGATCAAATCTGTGAGCTGTGTCGAAAATACAGCCTGCCCGTCACCACGGACTATGATTTTCCTGCGCTGGCTAAAGCGGCAATGGGCGATAAAAAGACAGCGGGCGGCGGCATTTCTCTGGTACTGCTGCGCAAAATCGGCGACAGCTTCACCCACCGCGTACCGCTGGACGAATTAGAACAATTTATTATCAGTTGAGGAAGTTATGAACGTATTATTCCATCCTTTTACACCTAAAGGGACAGTTGCCGCACCTCCGTCCAAAAGCGATGTTCACCGCGCCGTGATCTGTGCGGCGCTGTCGGGCGGTGTGTGTACTGTTTCACCCGTCGCGATGTCGGAGGACATCAAAGCCACTATCGGCTGCGTCGAGGCTCTGGGCGCTTCCGCGAAGCTCAGCGGCGACGTTCTCACCGTTGACGGCAGCCGCATCGGAGAACAGACCGCAGCGGAGCTTGACTGCGGCGAAAGCGGAAGCACTCTGCGGTTTTTGATACCGGTTGCCGCAGCGCTTGGGGTCAATGCGACCTTTGTCGGCCGCGGAAGGCTCCCCGAACGTCCGCTCGGAGTTTACACCGACGTGCTCCCGAAGGCAGGAGTCGCCTTTGAGAGTGAGGGAGGACTTCCGCTGACTATCGGAGGAAAGCTGAAAAGCGGCGTGTTCCGCGTGCCGGGAGACGTAAGCTCGCAGTTTATATCGGGACTTCTGTTTGCGCTTCCGCTGCTGCGCGGAGACAGCGATATCGTGCTGACCTCGCCCGTTCAGAGCGTGGGCTACATAAATATGACCGTTCGCACAATGGAGCGCTTCGGCGTGGAGGTGGACGTCACCGATATGGGCTGGCATGTCAGAGGGCAGCAGCGCTACATTCCCTCCGACTACCGGACAGACGGCGACTGGTCTCAGGCTGCGTTTTACATGACGGCAGGCGCGATAAACGGAGAGATCACCGTGGACGGAGTGAACACTGATTCCGCTCAGGGCGACCGCAGGATAGCGGCGCTGCTGCGCGAGTTCGGCGCTGAGGTGATACAGGACGCCTCGCGCGTCACCGTGAAAAAATCCTCGCTGAGAGGTATTACCATAGACGTAAAAAACATCCCGGATCTGGTGCCGGCGCTGGCTGTCTGCGCGGCGTTCGCTCACGGCACGACGCGCATTATAAACGCCGCGCGTCTGCGCCTTAAGGAGAGCGACAGACTGCAGACCACCGCCGCGCTTATCAACGCCCTCGGCGGAAAGGCTCACGAGCTGCCCGACGGACTCGAGATAGAGGGCGGTTCCATCTGGGGCGGCTTTGTCAAGGGCAGCAACGATCACCGTATAGTGATGGCTGCGGCTGCATGCGCCGCCGGCTGTGATGAGGACATACTTTGTACCGACGCGTTCAGCGTCAACAAAAGCTACCCCGACTTTTACCGCGACTACAACAGCGTCGGCGGCAAAGCGGAGATAAAGGAGTAATTATGGGCGCTACCTTTGGAGATAAACTGAAAATAACCGTGTTCGGCGAAAGTCACGGAGGCGGCATAGGCGTGGTGATAGACGGCCTTCCTGCTGGCTTCAAGATAGATACGGACAAGGTGCTGGCACAGATGGCGCGTCGCGCCCCGGGCAGAGATAAAACCGCTACTCCGCGCAAGGAAAGCGATCTGCCGCGCGTGCTGTCCGGTATGCTTGACGATACCCTGACGGGCGCACCGCTGTGCGCGGTGATAGAAAACACCAACACGCGCTCGGGCGATTACGGAAGCCTGCTCACGCATCCGCGCCCGGGTCACAGCGACTACGCCGCCTTTGTGAAGTACGGCGGCGCCAACGACATACGCGGCGGCGGTCATTTTTCGGGCAGACTCACTGCGCCGATAGTGTTCGCAGGAGCGGTTTGCCGTCAGATATTAGAGAGCCGCGGCATAGCGATAGCCGCGCATATACAGTCTGTAGGCTCGGTCAGCGACGAGCTGTTTGATCCCGTTTCTATTGACGGCGAACTGATACGCCGTCTCAACAGCTCATCCTTCGCGCTGATCGACGAGAGTCGCGAGGACGATATGCGCAGGGAGATAGAGAGTGCGCGTTTTGACGGCGACAGCGTGGGCGGCGTTATAGAATGCGCCGTCACAGGCGTCCCGGCAGGCTTTGGCGGTCCCCTGTTCGGGGGAGCGGAGGGAGTGATTTCTCAGGCTTTGTTCGGGATCCCGGCAGTCAAGGGCGTAGAGTTCGGCGCAGGCTTTGCCTCGGCGGCACTCAGAGGCTCGCAAAACAACGACCCGTTCAGAGTGGAAAACGGCAGGGTCGTGACCGAAACCAACAACTGCGGCGGTATTCTGGGCGGAATAACCGACGGTATGCCCGTAGTGTTCCGCGCGGCGATAAAACCCACGCCGTCGATTTCTCAGCCGCAGCGCACGGTGGATCTTGAGCGTATGGAAAACGCCGAGATCGCAGTCAAGGGCCGGCACGATCCGTGCATCGTACCGCGCGCCGTTCCGGTGGTGGAAGCTGCGGCAGCGGTTGCGATCATTAATTTAATTTGACATTCATTTCAGGTGATATTATGAGAGACTTATCGGATATCCGCAAAGATATAGACCGAATCGACGACGAACTGATCGAGCTTTTCAAAGAGCGCATGGACTGCGCCAGAGAGGTCGGCTATTATAAAAAGGAGCGCGGCATCCCCGTGCTGAACACTCAGCGTGAAAACGAGGTGCTGGACGACGTGCAGAAAAAGGGCGGCGAGTACGGCTCTTATGCGCGGCTGCTTTTTTCCAACATCATGGAGCTGAGCCGCGCCCTGCAGCACAACATCGTGGGAAGCGGCAGGGAACTGCGAGAAGAAATCGTCAATGCGCCCGAACGTCCGGAGAGCGGTTTCACCGTAGCGTATCAGGGCATAAAAGGCGCAAACAGCCACGAGGCGGCGCTGCGCCTGTTTCCCGACGCGCCCATGCAAAACTTCAATACCTTTGCCGAGGTTTTTGAAGCGGTCAACCGAGGCGACGTCGCCTTTGGCGTGCTTCCCGTGGAAAATTCCACCGCAGGCTCGGTGTCGGCGGTGTACGACCTGATATTGCAGTACCGTTTCTATATCGTGGGAGCGCTCGATCTGCCAATTGATTACTGCTTGGCAGGGCTTAGGCAGTCGGAGCTTTCGGATATCGAGCAGGTATGGTCGCATCCGCAGGCGCTTTCGCAGTGTGCAGACTACAACTTCCGTCACGGTTTTGCGCCGATACCCTGCGCCAATACCGCTGTTGCGGCGAGGGACACTGCGCGTGAAAAGCGGCTCAATGTCGCGGCGATCTGTCCGTATCAGGCGGCGGAGGAATACGGTCTGAAGGTGCTCGACGATCATTTGCAGGACAACCCGTACAACGCTACGAGGTTTATCGTGATCTCAAAACAGCTCTATATCAGCAACGACGCCAACAAAATCAGCCTGTGCTTTTCACTTCCTCATGTTACCGGCTCACTCTACGGTCTGCTGTGCCGCTTTAACTCACTGGGACTCAACCTCACCAAGATAGAATCCCGTCCGATGGCGGCGAAGGACTTTGACTATCTGTTCTATTTGGACTTCTCGGGCAACGCGCACAGCGACAGCGTGGTTGATTTGCTCAGTCAGCTCAGCGAGGAGATGGACGAGTTCAGCTTTTTGGGGAACTACAGCGAAACAGAAGCGGAGTTCCGCGTATAAGTGTTTTGCTTATTTTGCGTATTTGTTCATTTTGAAAGCGATTTTTCAAAAAGGTCTTGACAAATCCGCGCGGAAGGAATATAATTCACCTAAACCGATGATGAAGAGTAAGTAGGTTTTACCGCTTCTTTTACAGAGAGCCGCGGACGGTGAAAGCGCGGCAGGGAATGTAAGATCGAATGGGCTTCTGAGGGCGAACAGAAATGCTTTTGCAGAGTATGCGAGACGGAACCGGACTTTCCGTAACCAAAGGTCAGTGTATGTCAGTACACGTTAAGCGGACGCGTCAGCGCGTCAAGCCAGGTGGCACCGCAGGATATTGATAATCGATCCTGTCCCGGCAAAATTGTCGGGACAGGTTTTTTATTTTAAAAATTATTTACGGAGGTTAATAGAAATGGCAGAGAAAAAAATTCCCTACAAAATTTATTTGAACGAAAACGAGATCCCCTCAAAGTGGTATAATCTGCGTGCGGATATGAAAAACAAGCCCGCGCCGCTGCTTAATCCGGCTACCTTGAAGCCCATGACCGCAGAGGAGCTTTCTCCCGTATTTTGCGAGGAGCTGGTGGCTCAGGAGCTCAACAACACCGACGCTTATATCGACATTCCTCAGGAAATACAGGACTTCTACAAAATGTACCGTCCCTCTCCGCTGATCCGCGCTTATTTTCTGGAGAAGGCGCTGGACACTCCCGCGAAGATCTACTATAAGTTTGAGGGCAACAACACAAGCGGCAGCCACAAGCTCAACTCCGCTATCGCTCAGGCATACTACGCCAAAAAGCAGGGGCTTAAGGGCGTTACCACCGAAACCGGCGCCGGTCAGTGGGGCACTGCGCTGTCAATGGCTTGCTCCTACTTTGATCTCGACTGCAAGGTATTCATGGTAAAGGTCAGCTACGAGCAGAAGCCCTTCCGCCGCGAGGTCATGCGCACCTACGGCGCAAGCGTAACTCCCTCTCCTTCTCTCACCACCGAGGTCGGCAAGAAGATCTTAGCCGAGCATCCCGGCACCACGGGCAGCCTGGGCTGCGCAATTTCAGAGGCGGTCGAGGTCGCAGTTACCAGCGAAGGCTACCGCTATGTGCTGGGCAGCGTGCTCAACCAGGTGCTTCTGCACCAGAGCGTTATCGGTCTGGAAGCAAAGGCGGCGCTCGATAAATACGGCGTAAAGCCCGACATAATCATCGGCTGCGCAGGCGGCGGCTCCAACCTCGGCGGTCTTATCGCTCCGTTCATGGGCGAAAAGCTCAGAGGTGAGGCTGATTACCGCATCATCGCCGTTGAACCTGCTTCCTGTCCCAGCTTCACCAGAGGCAAATTTGCCTACGATTTCTGCGATACAGGTATGGTTTGTCCGCTGGCAAAGATGTACACTCTGGGCAGCGGCTTCATTCCCTCCGCGAACCACGCAGGCGGTCTGCGCTATCACGGCATGAGCAGCACTCTTTCACAGCTCTATCACGACGGCTATATGGAGGCTACCTCCGTTGAGCAGACAAGCGTATTTGAGGCTGCTGAGAAGTTTGCCCGCGTCGAGGGTATCCTTCCTGCTCCCGAGTCCAGCCACGCGATCCGCGCAGCTATTGACGAAGCGCTTAAATGCAAGGAAACAGGCGAGGAAAAAACTATCCTGTTCGGTCTTACGGGTACAGGCTATTTCGATATGGTCGCTTACGAGAAGTACAACGACGGCGAAATGACCGACTATATCCCCACCGACGAGGATCTGGAAAAGGGCTTTGCAGGTCTTCCCAACATTCCCGAGGAGTAATCGTGGTCACAACAAAAAATATATAATATGTCACCCGCTCTGCGTCTTGATATTTCGGCACAGGGCGGGTTTGTGCATATCTACCAAATTTAAACAATAATCTTTGGATAGCGCTGCGGAAAATTGTGTGTTATAATGAGTAATAAAGGTGTTTTGAAATAATACTTTTAAATTCATAATCAAAGGAGAGAATTTTATGAAAAGGATCATCGCAGTTTTATTATCCGCATTGCTGCTTATTAGCGCGTCTTCGCTGACTGTTTTCGCGGAAAACGGTCCCAGTGATATAAACTGGGGAGGCGATTACTGGGCGTTTATAAGGATCTACGACGGTAAGGACAAGAATTACAGTGTCTTCTCGCAGAATACAGCTGACAACAGCGCGATTGCGGGAGCGACCTACGACCGCGCGTCCAACACGCTGACGCTCAGCGATTTCAAGCACCCGGAGCTTAATTTGAGCACCAATATGATGGGCGACGATTTCAAGCTGAAGATCGAGGGCGAGTGCGAGCTTGGCATCATCTACATTTGGGGCGATATGTACGGCGGCAGCCTTGATATAGAGGGCAGCGGCACCCTGACCGTGAACGCGGACAAAAAGAACAAAACCGCGCTTATCATGAACGCGGAGGCAAGCAAGGCTAAGCTGAACTTCGGCAAGGATGTAAAGGTCAAGCTGTACGCATCCGATAACGTCACTGAAATCAGCATGTCGGATTACGAGGATACAGCCACCGGCATTACCTTTGCCAACGGCAAGACCTATCCCGTGAAGGCTGCCAAGGAAACCTACAAGGACATCGACTTTATAGATGTTATTGATGTAGAGGAAAAGTATGAGGGAGAGACCGATATCGGCATAAAAGCAAAATGCGCTTCCGATCCCGACGGCATTTATTCTGTATACTTTGATTCCGAGGGCTATTACTACGTTAAAAAGAGCTTTTTCCTTGAAGAATACGGCGCTATCGTTCAGGATTTCAGCTTTGGAGAAAAGAGAATGACCAAAGAGGAATTTGAAAAATCCGATTATTCCATAGTGACCGAAAACAGACCGAAGGAGATCTACTATTCCGACGAATGGCTGGAGGAAAACAGCCGCGGTGAGGAAGGCGACAGACTGCGCAAAAAGTCCGATCCCGATGACGTTTACGCGGTGAACTACGGCTGGATCACCGACAGAGAGCACCCCACCGACTATTTCATCAGACACCTGATTTGGGACAATGATTTGGAATACTACGTTGATGATCCCGATTTTGAGCATATCAACATGGATCCCGAGGAATTTGCCGCTTCCGGTTACGAGATCGTCACCGGCGAGGACGGAAAGCATGAGACTATACGCTATATCGACGAATACAGCAGTATTGAAAGATACGGATACCACGATCCGATAGTGATAAATGACAGCGATCCCGATAATGTTTATGTTGCCCAAGAGGTTGAATTGGAAGACCCCGATGAAGACGGCGGATACTACGGAGGAGGCATACTCTGGGTCGTAACACGTTTGGACTACAACGAAAAACGCGGCTACTATTTAGTGGGCGAGGAAGTCGCCGACATCCGCGACGGTGAGCTGGAAGAGAGCGGTTTTCATTATGTCTATGAGGATCAGCCTGTGCGCGATGTTTATATCACCCGCAACGAAGTCAGACTCTACGGCATGGAGCTGTACGAGGACGAGCAGGGCAAGCGCTACGGCGGCATCTCCTATATGAAGAAGGTTTATGATTTCAGCGACGACAATACCGTTGAGGTCAGGGGCAAGAAGTATTACGTTCCCACGGAAAACAATACAGTGGATTTATCGGATCTTAAGCCTGTTGAGATCGATGTGGAAACAGATTATAAACACTTTACCATTGAAGGCGGCGAGTTCCTTTACAACACGGACAGCGCTCCTGTCCCCGCAACGCTGATCGGTGACGTGAACGACGACGGCAAGGTTAACGGCGCGGACGCGGGCTTGCTCAACCGCTATACCTCCGGCTGGGAAGGCTACGCGGAAAAGATCAAGAACATGGACGCCGCCGACATCAACCGCGACGGCAAAGTAAACGGCGCAGACTCCGGACTCCTCAACCGCTACACCTCCGGCTGGGATACGGTAAAGAAATACTTTACCACTGTATGATCGGCACATTAGATTGAGCTTTTATGCAATGTGAAGCTTTGAATAAAACTATTGTGAGTTTTTGCCGAGGAGGTTTTTGTATGAGAAAACGATTGAAAAAAACCATAGCGGTACTGCTGGCTGTGCTGTTATGCTGCAGTGTGCTCACTCCCTTGCCCGTATCGGCGTTCGCGGCGGAAACAAACAGCGCCGTCGGCGCAAGAAGCGGTAGAACGGGAGACTGCACATGGACGCTGGATAATGACGGCGTTCTCACCATCAGCGGCAACGGAGAGATGGGAAATTTCAAAGTAGAAGAGTACTGGGATAATAATGATAATTATTATCACATGATCACAAGGGCACCGTGGGGTAGGGGTACTGTAAACTTTTCAAAACTTGTGATAAAAGACGGTGTGACGAACATAGGAAATAAAGCGTTTTACGGTTGCACCGGTTTAAAAAGTGTTAATATTCCCGCCAGCGTGACAAGTATTGGTGATTATGCTTTTAAAGGTTGCACGGGTCTGACAAGTGTGACCATTCCCGACAGTATGACAAGTATCGGCAGTTCTGCGTTTTCCGGATGCACCGGCTTGAAAAGCGTAAAAATCAAGGACATCGCTGCATGGTGCGGAATAACTTTTCACAGTGATGCCAACCCGTTACAATATGGAGCCGATTTGTATCTTAACGATGAAAAAATCAGCGAGTTAGTTATCCCCGACGGCGTAACAGAAATCAAACGTCGGGCGTTTTACAATTGCAAAAGCTTGACAAGCGTTACCATCCCCGAAAGCGTGAAGAGTATCTGCGAATGGGCATTTTACGGCTGCAAAGCATTGAAAAGCGTAAAAATCAAGAACATCGCTGCATGGTGTAATATACATTTTTGCCGATGTGCCAATCCGCTGCTTAATGGAGCCGATTTGTATCTTAACAATGAAAAAATCAGCGAATTGGTTATCCCCGACGGCATAACAAGCATCAATAGCCGGGCGTTTTTCGGCTGTAAGAGCCTGACAAGCGTCACTGTTCCGGCAAGTGTAAAATCTATCGGCGAGTACGCGTTTTACGAATGCATGGGATTAAAGGAGATCTATATCTCAGATTTAGCGGCTTGGTGTGAAATCAACTTTGGAAATTCAGTCGCGAACCCCTTGCTTTACGCAAATAAGCTTTACTTAAACGACCGGCAGATCACAGACCTTACGATCCCCGAAGGCGTGACAAAAATCGGCAATTATGCGTTTATAGGCTGTGCTGTCCATACTACGCCGGTTAAGGTCGCGACGCCTGACAGTGCGGACTGTACGACCGATCAATCACTTGATAACGGCGCAAGCCTTACAAGCGTTACTATTCCCGACAGCGTCAAAAGCATTGGAAGATGCGCGTTTAAAGGCTGCTTCGGACTGACAAACATCAATATCCCCGGCAGCGTTGAAAGCATCGGCGAATGGGCATTTTACGGCTGCAAAGCATTGAAAAGCGTAAAAATCAAAGACATCGCTGCATGGTGCAGAATAACTTTTCAAAGTAATGCCAACCCGTTACAATACGGAGCCATTTTGTATCTAAACGATGAAATACTCAGCGAATTAGTTATCCCCGACGGCGTGACAAGTATTGGCAATTGCGCGTTTTCCGGCTGTAAAAGCTTGAAAAGCGTCACTATCCCCGACAGCGTGACAAGCATCGGTAATTATGCGTTTTCCGGCTGCACTGGTTTGACCGATGTAACTATCCCTGAAAGCGTGACAGAAATCGGCGAGCGCACGTTTTCCGGCTGCACAGGTTTGACCGGTGTAACTATCCCCGACAGCGTGACAAGCATCGGCAGTTGGGCGTTTTCCGGCTGCATAGAGCTGACAGAAGTTATTATTCCCGACAGTGTGGAAAAAATCGGCAGTTATGCGTTTGGCTATTATTATCAAAACGGCAGATGGGAACATCTACAGCCTTTCGTCATTTACGGCAAGAAAGGCGTCGCCGCAGAAACCTACGCCCAAAAAAATGGTATTGAGTATATTGAACTTGTCGAGAACAGAGAAAGCGGCAACTGCAAATGGAGTTTTGACGGAACTACGCTTACCATCAGCGGTAACGGCAAGATGAAGGACTATACTAAAGGTGATCCTGCTCCATGGAAAAACGTACCTTTCAAACAAGTAATTATCGAAGACGGCGTGACAAGTATCGGCAATTACGCGTTTTACGGCTGTACGGGAATGACAAGCGTGAGCATCCCCGACAGTGTGACAAGCTTCGGCAATTACGCGTTTTACGGCTGCACCGGCTTGAAAAGCGTTAAAATCAAGGACATCGCTGCATGGTACGGAGTAACTTTTCAAAGTAATGCCAACCCGTTACAAAATGGAGCCGATTTGTATCTTAACGATGAAAAAATCAGCGAGATAGTAATCCCCGACGGCGTGACAAGTATTGGTAATTATGCTTTTTACGGCTATAAAAGCTTGACAAGCGTTACCATCCCCGACAGCGTGACGAGTATCGGCAGTTATGCGTTTTACGGCTGCACCGGCTTGAAAAGCGTCAAAATCAAAGACCTGTCTGCATGGTGTAATATTCTTTTTAATGGGTATGCCAACCCATTGTATAACGGAGCCGATTTGTATCTTAACGACGAAAAAATCAGCGAATTAGTTATCCCCGACGGTGTAACAAGCATCGGAGGCAGAGCATTTTTCGGCTGTAAGAGTCTGACAAGCGTATCTATCCCCGCAAGTGTAAAAACGATCGGTGAGTTTGCGTTTAACGAATGCACTGAGTTAAAAGAAGTCCATATCTCAGATATATCGGCTTGGTGTGAAATCAATTTTGAGAACTCCGTCGCGAACCCCTTGATTTACGCACATAAGCTTTACTTAAACGACCGGCAGATCACAGATCTTGTAATTCCCGACGGCACAACAAAAATCGGCGATTATGCGTTTATAGGCTGTGCTGTCCATACCACTCCGATAAAGGTCGCGACGCCTGACAGTGCGGATTGTACGGTCGATCATTCGATCGAAAACGGCGCAAGCCTTACAAGCGTTACTATTCCCGACAGTGTTACAAGCATTGGAAAATGCGCGTTTAAAGGATGCAGGGGTCTGACAAATGCTCCAATCCCCGACAGCGTGACAAGTATCGGCGAATATGCATTTTACGGCTGCACAGAAATGACAAAAGTTATTATCCCCAACAGTGTGGAAAAAATCGGCAGTTATGCGTTTGGCTACTATTATGAAAACGACAACCGTAAAAAACTACAGCCTTTTGCCATTTTCGGAGAGAAAGGCATCGCGGCAGAAACCTACGCCAATAAAAATGGCATTAAGTATGTTGTGATTGTCTATAATAGCGACAGCGGCGATTGCAATTGGAGTTTTGACGGAACTAAGCTCACCATCAGAGGTACCGGCAAGATGGCGGATTATGGTTACGAAAATGAAGCCCCGTGGAGAAGCTTACCTGTCAAACAAGCGGTGCTTGAAAACGGCGTGACAAACATTGGTGATGAAGCGTTTTACGGGTGCACGGGAATGACAAGCGTGACCATCCCCGGCAGCGTGACAAGCATCGGCGAATACGCTTTTGAACGATGCACGGGTTTGACAAGCGTGAATATTCCGGACAGCGTGACGAGTATCGGAGATAATGCGTTTTACGGCTGTACGGGAATGACAAAAGTGACTATCCCCGACAGTGTGACATATATCGGCAATTATGCGTTTGGCTATTTCCGCAATGAGTATGGCGACTGGAGGAAAATAAAGCCTTTCACGATTTACGGCAAAAAAGGAAGTGCGGCTGAGACCTACGCCAATGAACACGGTATTGAGTTTATTGAAAAAACCGACCCCGTCGAAATAACCGACTCGGATACCGGCGTAAGCGTTACGCTGACGGAGGATTTGGAGCTTCAGGTTGACGACGCATCCGACAGCGAAAGCGTAAATAATATTGAATTGGCGGCGGATGAAATACTCATAAAAGCGCTTGACATCACGCTGCTCAAGGAAGGTGAGGAGATACAGCCGGGCGAAAGCGTTACAGTGAAGATACCCTGCGTCAATAAAAAAGCCAAGGTGTATCATGTCGAGGCGGACGACTCGCTGACGGATATGAACGCGGTTTATGAGGACGGCTTCATGGTGTTTACCACCGACCGTTTCAGCGTGTTTGTCGTAGCGGCAAAGCCTGCACTCACCGGCGACGTGAACGACGACGGCAAGGTCAACGGCGCGGACGCGGGCTTGCTCAACCGCTATACCTCCGGTTGGGACGGCTACGCGGAAAAGATCAGGAACATGGACGCCGCCGACATCAACCGCGACGGCAAAGTGAACGGCGCAGACTCCGGACTCCTCAACCGCTACACCTCCGGCTGGGAGAACGTGAAAAAGTATTTCGCAGCATAAGCTGTTATGATTTAAAAAAAGGAGAAAAACCATGGCAAATGAATCCAGAGCTTTCAGGCTCCCTCAGGACATGGAGCTTGAGGACGTTGTAACTTACGTATCCGACTATTTACAAGTAGAAAAGCACATGGAGACCCGATCCTTGAATACGACCGACGGTTTTGTGCTTCAAGCAAGCCAGCCCAAGGACAGCTGGAAAACCATCTCGGGAACCCGTCTGGCTATCACCGTTCACTTCATGCTCGTAAGCGACGTGCTCAACGTCACGGTCGGCGAGGGTCAGTGGTCGGACAAGCTCGGCGCGGGCGCGATCGGCTGGTTTGTGGCATGGCCGCTTGCGGTAAGCGCAGGCTTAGGCGCTATCCGTCAAAAGAAGCTTCCTGCCGAGATTTTTGCCACGGTTGAAAAGGCTATCATGCTCGGCGGCAGACAAATCGCCATCAACGGTTCGGGCGCTGTGGTAAGAACAGGCAACGTGGTTTGTCCGAACTGCAAAACGCAGAACGCGTCAACGTCAAAGTTCTGCAAAAAATGCGGAACTAAGCTCAGCACCTCATGCCCCCACTGCGGAGCGCCGATCGACAGCGACAGCAATTTCTGCTCCAAGTGCGGCGAAAGCGTATCATAATAATATTATCAGCGCGGCAGGTCCGTTACAGGACCTGCCGCGTGTAATTTTTGTTACGCGTGCAAATTATGCGTCGTTTCCTTTAGGCAATACCGCATAATTCAGGTGTGCGGATTGCGCAGTAGCTTTGCATGGATTATGTTACCCAAATCGAAGATTTGGACATAATCTCAAGATTTGGTCTTATTATGTGTGAAGAACAATCCACCCCAAAAACGCTGAGCAGGAGCGAGGCGAGAGAGCAGGCGTTCATGCTGCTGTTCTCAAAATCCTTTGACGATGAGCCGCTCGAAGCCACTATCGAGGACAACGCGGAGATGTTTGAGGGCGGAGTATGCGCCTACGCTCAAGCCGTTGTGATGGGCATCGAGGCAAAGCAGGACGAGATCGACGAGTCGATTTCGCGGTTCCTTAAAAAAGGCTGGTCGCTGTCGAGGATATCGCGCGCGTCGCTCGCTATCCTCAGACTTGCGTTCTACGAGATCACCTATCTTGACAATATCCCCGACAGCGTTAGCGTCAACGAAGCAGTCGAGCTTGCAAAGAAATACACCATCGACGAATACCGATTTGTCAACGGAGTCCTCGGCGCGTATATTCGCAGCAGGGAAGAAAGCTGATGCTGTATTTAGGGATAGATACCTCAAACTACACGACTTCGGTCGCGCTCTATGACGCGGAAACGGGGGAGATGTCGCAGCGCAAGCGGCTGCTGCCGGTGCGCAGCGGTCAGGCAGGGCTGCGGCAAAGCGACGCGGTTTTTCACCATACCGCGCAGCTTCACGAGCTGTTTGCCGATCTGCTCAGGGATATCGAACCTTCGCGGATCGCCGCCGTAGGTGTTTCCTCTCGTCCGCGTCCCGTCAGCGGTTCCTATATGCCGTGCTTCACCGTTGGGCAGAACACGGCTAAAATTTTATCAGCCGCGTGGAAGGTGCCGCTCTGTGAGTTTTCCCACCAGGAGGGTCACATAGCGGCGGCGCTGTACAGCTCGGGTAGGACGGAGCTTTTTGAGCGAAAGTTCCTTGCTTTTCACGTCAGCGGAGGCACCACCGAGGCGGTGATAGCGAACGGACACGGCGACGGCTTTGATCTGACCTTGGTCGCCAAAACGCTCGACCTCAACGCGGGTCAGGCGGTGGACAGGGTCGGACTTATGCTGGGGCTTGACTTTCCCTGCGGCGCAGGGCTTGAGCGGCTTGCTCTGCAAAACCGTGAGCCTGTTCGCGTCCGGCCAAAGCTAAAGGGCTGCGACTGCTGTTTGAGCGGAGTGGAAAACCTCTGCCAAAAGCTTATCGCAGAGGGCAGGGAGCCATCCTATGTCGCAGCCTTTTGCATAGAGTATATCCGCCGCGCACTGGAGCTGATGACCGACGCGCTGCTTGAACGTTACGGCTCGCTTCCGCTGCTGTACGCCGGCGGAGTGATGTCGGACACGATCATAAAAAATTCTTTTACAGAAAAATACAATGCCGCCTTCGCCGAGCCAGTGTATTCCGCCGACAACGCCGCCGGCATTGCCTTGTTATGCTGCAGAAAGGCTTCCGATGTATACTCCTAAATTCTCAAAGCCGCAGGTACTCAGCGTATCGCAGCTAAATTTTTATATAAAATCGGTGCTTGAAAACGATCCCCGTTTGGCGACCGTTTTTTTGGAGGGCGAGATCTCTAATTTTTCGGACAACTACCGAAGCAGGCACCTTTATTTTTCACTTAAAGACAGCAAAGCCGTGGTGCGTGCCGTGATGTTTGCAGGCAACGCGTCAAGGCTGATGTTCCGTCCCGAAAACGGCATGAAGATCCTCTGCCGCGGACGCGTCGGTGTTTATGAGCCCGGCGGACAGTATCAGCTTATCGTTGAGGATATGCAGCCTCAGGGCGTAGGCGCACTGGCGCTCGCCTTTGAGCAGCTCAAAAGATCGCTTGCCGCCAAGGGTCTGTTTGACCCGGCGCACAAGAAGCCGATACCGAAAATCCCCGGGACCGTGGGCGTTATCACTTCTCCGACAGGCGCGGCAGTTCAGGATATACGCAACGTACTCACAAGGCGTTTTCCTGCGGTGGATATCGTTTTTTGTCCCGTGCCGGTTCAGGGAGAAGCCGCTCCTCCGCATTTGACGGAAGCGGTGGAAAAGCTGGGAAACAACCGTCTGTGCGACGTTATCATAATCGGCAGAGGCGGAGGTTCAATGGAGGACCTTTGGGCGTTCAACGATGAAGCGCTGGCATACGCTATCTACCGCTGTCCGATACCCGTGATCTCCGCTGTCGGTCATGAAACCGACTTTACCATCTGCGATTTTGTCTCCGATCTTCGCGCTCCTACTCCGTCAGCTGCGGCTGAGATCGCCGTGCCCGATATACGGGAGCTCAAAGAAGGACTTGACGCGCGAGCACGCCGCCTGAACGCGGTGATGAACCGCCTGACCGAGCGGCGCCGACTTTGTATAGAACAGCGCGAGCTTCGCGTCCGCGAGGCTGTAAACCGCGCTATTGAGGAGAAAACCGCCCAATGCGACAGCCTTTGTGCGCAGCTTTCCGACGCCGCCCGAAAACTCAGCGACAGGCATGAAAGGCTGCTGCTCGGATACCGTTCGCGCCTCGACACGCTGAACCCCGAGCGCGTACTTACGCGCGGCTATGCTTTGGTGGAAAAGAACGGAGTACCCGTCGGCTCAAGCGCCGCGCTGCACCGTGACGATAACGTTGTGCTGCGCTTCTCAGACGGAACTCAAACCGCAGTGATAACAGGTGACTGATATGGCTTTTACACATCTTCATGTACACACGGAATACAGCCTGCTTGACGGCGCTTCGCGTATCGGCGATATCGCCAAGGCTGCAAAGCGCAAGGGCTTTGATTCCCTTGCTATCACCGACCACGGCGTAATGTACGGCGTGGTTGATTTTTACCGCGCCTGCCTAAAGGAGAACATCAAGCCCGTGATCGGCTGCGAGGTCTACGTAGCTCCGCGATCGCGCTTTGACAAAACGGGCGCTTATGAACGATACTATCACATGATACTGCTCTGTGAAAATCAGACAGGCTATCAAAATCTGATAAAGCTTGTGTCCCTCGGGTTTACCGAGGGCTTTTACTCAAAACCGCGCGTAGACGACGAGCTGCTTGAACAATACAGTGAGGGCTTGATCTGTCTGTCCGCGTGCCTTGCCGGAGAGATACCCCAAAAGCTGCTCAACAACGATTACCAAGGCGCAAAGGAAAGGGCACTGTATTACCGCGATCTGTTCGGCAGGGATAACTTCTTCATCGAGCTGCAAAACCACGGGATACCTGAGCAGCGGCGAATAATTCCCGGTTTGGCAAGGATCGCCGAGGAGATCGGCGTGGGGATTGTCGCCACCAACGACAGCCACTACACCGAACGCGCCGACAGCGAGACCCATAAGATACTGTTGTGCATCCAGACAAACACGACCGTCAACGACGACAACAAGATGGAGTTCCAAACCGACGAGTTTTACCTCAAAACCGAGGAGGAGATGCGCGAGCAGTTCCCCGATTTTCCGCAGGCTATCGAGAATACGCATAAGATCGCCGAACGCTGCAACGTCAGCTTCACCTTCGGCGAGCGCAAGCTTCCGCGTTTTGATGTTCCGAACGGCGAGGATCACCTCAGCTTTTTCAGGCGCGGATGCTTTGAGGGACTGCGCCGACGCTACGGCGACGCTCCCGACCAAAGTCTTGTTCAAAGGCTGGAATACGAGATATCAGTCATTGCCGATATGGGCTTTGTGGACTACTATCTGATAGTCAACGACTTTGTGCAGTACGCGAAATCGCACGGTATCCCCGTCGGTCCCGGCAGAGGCTCGGGCGCGGGCTCGCTGTGCGCCTACTGTATCGGCATAACCGACGTCGATCCGATAAAATACAATCTGCTCTTTGAGCGCTTCCTCAACCCCGAACGAGTCAGTATGCCCGATTTCGATATCGACTTCTGCAAGGAGCGCAGGGGAGAGGTAATAGATTATGTGGTGAACAAATACGGCAGCGACCGCGTAGCTCAGATCATTTCCTTCGGAACAATGGCGGCACGCGGCGCGATACGCGATGTGGGCAGGGCGCTTGCCGTTCCCTACGCCGCCGTTGACAGCGTGGCGAAGCTGGTGCCGATGGAGCTGAACATCACCATTGACAAGGCGCTTGAGGTCAGTCCTGAGCTCAAACAAAAATATGAAGGCGACGATCAGGTAAGGCAGCTTATAGATGTTGCGCGAAAATTGGAGGGTATGCCGCGCCACGCCACAATGCACGCGGCAGGAGTGGTCATCACCGACCGCCCGGTTTCCGACTATGTTCCGCTGTCAAAAAACGACGACAATGTGGTTACCCAGTTCACCATGACGACACTCGAGGAGCTGGGACTGCTTAAAATGGACTTTTTGGGACTGCGAAACCTTACGGTCATCGCAGACGCGGAGCGGCTGATCTCCTATGCGCACCCTGACTATGACCCCTCGGTGATGCGTGACGACGACCCGAAGGTTTACCGAATGATCTCCTCGGGACACACCGAGGGCGTGTTCCAGTTTGAAAGTCAGGGCATGAAGAACGTGCTCACTCAGCTGCGCCCCGAATATATGGAGGACTTGATCGCGGTGCTCTCGCTTTACCGCCCGGGACCGATGGACAGCATTCCCACCTATATCGACTGCCGCCACAATCCCTCACACATACGCTACAGGCACCCGAGGCTTAAAGAAATCCTCAACGTCACCTACGGCTGTATCGTGTATCAGGAACAGGTCATGCAGATCTTCCGCGAGCTCGCAGGTTACAGTCTCGGACGCGCGGACATAGTGCGCCGCGCCATGAGCAAAAAGAAAAAGGACGTGATGGAGCGCGAGCGCGAGATATTCATCCACGGTTTGACCGACGAAAACGGCGGCGTTATCGTAGAGGGCTGCGTGAGACGCGGAATCGGCGAAGCTGTTGCTCGGGAGATTTTTGCCGAGATGGAGAGCTTTGCCTCCTACGCCTTCAACAAAAGTCACGCGGCGGCGTATGCTGCTGTATCCTACAAGACAGCGTGGCTCAAATGCTATTATCCTAAGGAATACATGGCGGCGCTGCTGTCCAGCGTGCTCGACAATCAGAATAAGCTTGCCGAATATATCGGCGAGTGCCGCCGCTTGGGCATTGAGGTGCTGCCGCCAAACGTCAACGAAAGCGGACAGGGTTTTACCGTAAGCGGCAGGAATATTCGCTACGGGCTGCTTGCCGTCAAAAATTTAGGCAGACAGTTTATCTCCGAAATAATCCGTGAACGCCGCCTAAAGCCCTACTCCTCGCTGTACGATTTTTGCCGCCGTCTCTACGGCAAAAACATGAACAGCCGCGCCATTGAAAGCCTGATAAAGTGCGGCGCGTTCGACGGCATGGGAGCCAACCGCCGCCAGCTGCTTACGATCAGCAAAACCGTGCTCGATGACGCGGAGTATGAGGCGCGCCACCGACTTAACGGTCAGATCTCTATATTCGATCTCGCAGAAAACAAGTCGGAATCCCGCGTCGGCGAACCTGAGCTTCCGCCGCTGGAGGAATTCTCACGTGCCGATCTGCTTCAAATGGAAAACGAGATCGCGGGAATGTACCTCAGCGGTCACCCGATGGACGACTATTACGATTTTGCCCGAGCCGTTCGCGCCGACCGAACAGGCGCGATCATACGCAATGACGGCGGCAAATACTTTGACGGGAAAAAGGTTTGTCTGGTGGGTATCCTTTCCAAGGTGAAGTCCCAGATAACAAAAAACAATAAAATGATGGCGTTCGTCACCATTGACGACCGGTACGGTATGCTTGAATGCGTGGTCTTTCCCAATGTTTACGAGCAGTTCGGAGCGCTGCTGAACGAGGGGTGTGTGGTGGTGCTGCGCGGCTCGCTCAATTTCAAGGAGAACGAGGAGCCGAAGCTGATTTGCGACACGGCTGAACAGGCGCGCACCAATGAGGAATGCCGCGCTATGGGAAGGTCTGTGCAGCCGCAGCAGCCTCAGGCGCTGTATCTGCGGATAGACGACCTCAACACCGACATGTTCCGACGCGCCAAACGGGTGCTCGATATCTTTGAAGGAAACACTCCCGTGGTTTTCTATCTGACGGCTGCCAACCGCAAGGTCAAGGCTCCGCGCGGCATGTGGACGCAGCTCAACGACGTGATGATCGGCGAGCTAAAGTATCAGCTCGGCGAGGAAAACGTGGCGGTGAAATAAATCAGATGAGGGAAAAATGATTTATGAAGATAGTTAATATAGACAACGGAAATGAATTTGATTTCGGAAAAACCTCGGAGGATTACGCGAAGTACCGCGACATCTATCCCGAAAGCATGTATGAAAAGCTGATTTCCTTCGGTGTGGGAAAAAGCGGTCAGACCATTCTCGACCTGGGCAGCGGAACGGCTGTCATACCCGTCAGGCTCAGCGGTACGGGAGCGAGGTTTTTCGCGACCGATATCTCGGAAAACCAGATCCGCCTCGGCAGAAGTATAGCTGAGAAAAAGGGTATAGGCAATATAGATTTCAGGGTATGTTCAGCCGAGCAAACAGGGTTTGACGACAACAGCTTCGATGTTGTGACGGCTGCGCAGTGCTTTGGGTATTTCAACGCTGAACGCGCCGCAGAGGAGATTTGCAGGGTTTTGAAGCCGAACGGGATGTTCTGTAAGATCTTTATGGACTGGCTGCCGTGTGAGGACAGTCTGATAGCTGAGATGGAAAACCTTGTTTTGAAATATAACCCCGGCTGGAGCGGAGGCGGCTTTGAGAAATTCCGTTACTCTTATCCCTATTGGGCTGAGGGCAGGTTTGAGATAGAAACTATCCATTCATACAGGGAAACGCTTGAATTTTCAAAGGAAGCGTGGATAGGCAGGGTCAAAAGCTGCCGCGGCGTAGGCGCCGCTTTATCGGAGAGCGAGACCGGGAGATTTGTCAAAGAGTACCGCGGCTTGCTTGAAAAATACGGCGAGCCGCTGCGGTTAAAGCATCAGATACACATTGAGATATACCGTTCGGTCAAGGAGGTGTGATGATGACAGAAGTGCTGTTGTTCAATATTAAAGGTGAAAAAGCCATTAAGATAAAGAACCTGTGCCGCAGGCTGTATATCGGCGTGCGCGAGATACCGAGAGAGGAGTTCGGAGTAAAGCTGAGTGCGCTGCTCGGACTTTCGGACGATAAAAGTGAGGCTTCCGGATCGGATTTTGAAGAGGAAATGCTCTATCTTAATGGGTTTTCCAACCCGATGCTTGACATTTTTCTCAGCCAGCTCCGCCGTCAAAAGGCAGGAGTTGCGCTCAAAGCGGTTCGCACCGATACGAATACAGACTACACCCCGTACGAGCTGTACCGGGAGATCTCAGCCGAACGCGCCGCGCTCAGTAAAGGGAACGTAAAAGTTCATCCCTCCTAAAAAATTTAATCGCAGTGACCTGTAGTCTGTTTCAACTAAAATTTTACAAAACAACGTTTGTTATCGCACCAAAGCCTTCTCCCGGGAGCAATGTCAACAACTTAAGCTCTATCGTTTTGATGGTATTTAACAGAATGATGTTTTTTAGTGCGTGGGAAAGAGCGGTTGG
>CADASG010000047.1 GCA_902790475.1 uncultured Ruminococcus sp.
AGATTCCGCTTCACAACGGACACCCTTGCCCTCAGCTAACACTTCCTACTGCCAAGCGTGTAGTGGACTTTCACCACCAAGTTACTGCCCATTCTGGGCAAACACAAAAATAGGGCGGCTCAAAATCCGATCGGTTTTGAGCCGCCCCCTCTTTTTTTATCTGATAGAAAAAGCACATCTGTCCCGTAAAAGAACAGGTGTGCTTTTTGGCTGATGCAATTAGTTAAGTGATGTGATAAATCCTGCCAAGTACCGCTGAATTGTCGTAGCGTCTATAATATCAACACTGCCGTCATTGTTTGCGTCGGCGTTGCGGTATGCCACGTCTTCAAGATTTTTCATATTTACCAGGAAACGCTGAATAACCGAAGCGTCGATAATATCTACCTCGCCGTCAAGATTAGCGTCGCCTCTCAACAGCTTATCGTTGAGCGCAACAAAGGTCAAACCGTTGGAGGAAGCGAAGGTCTGAGCCGCTGTTCTTTTGTAGCCCTTGATCGTTTTCAGCGACGATTTCAAATTAAAATCACTTTCAAAGCCGGTGACCGTATCGGGGATATAAAGCTCGGTTACATTGGTATTGTAAAGCATTGCTTTTGGGAGCGTTTTCAGTTTTCCTTCACGAAGATATACTTTTTCAAGGTTGGGAGCGCCTGCCAAAGCAGCCTCACCCATTGTCTCTACGCTGTCGGGAATATCAATGGCAATAATGTTGTTGTTATGCCACAAAGCATACGACTCGATTTTCTTGATATTGTAGCTGAGACCTACATAGGAAACGTTCGGAGCCGCTACGAGAGTATTGTTGTCCTTGATCAAAATACCTCCCATAAATTTGTAAGCGGCATTTTGCGAGTTGATCCTTTTGAGCTGTGAATCACCTCGGAAGGGATTGTAACCCATGCTTTTGACCGAAGCCGGGATGTTTATTGTTTTCAGGTTTTTCATATTGAAAAACGCGGCGTTGCTGATATTTACAATCGTGTTTGGCAGCACGATATTAGATATGGTCTCGTCGCCGGAAAACGCGCTATCTCCGATAGATGTGACCGGTTTGCCGTTATATTCGGAGGGGATCTCAAGAGTGTCCACCGGCTTTTTGCCGTCGTACTGATAAACCTCATATCCGCCGTAAGAGTAGTTGTAACTGAAACAAAGAAGGCTGGTGCGCTCAACTACTTCATATCCCCTCGGAGCAGTGCCGCCGTAACCGGCTTCAACCTCATAATACTTGCTTCCGTCGTAAACAAGCGCATTGCGGTGTCCGCTGCCCGCGCCCGGATCCTTGTTGCCGTTTCGTGCCCATGCCTCAAACCCGAGCTTTTTGGCAAAGTAGATTGCAACACTAGTTGAAGCCCAGCAGTCTCCGCCGCCAAGGATTATCATGTCATTTACAGACTGATAGTGGTAGTCATAGTCTATGTCGGCGATAAACTTAGCTACCTTTACGAGCTTGTCGTAGGTTTTCATGGAAGTTTTAATGTTTTTAATTATGTATTCATTTGTAACATCGTCAACATATTTGTCCGCGTAGTTTTTCACGGTAACATTGACAGTATATCGCACTCCGTCGGCATTCACATAGACCGAGAAGGTGCCGAATTTGACAGAGCGTTCGATTCTCGTAGGAGTGCTCCCATCTCCCGGAGGGATATTTGAGCCAACTGAACCGAACCAGTACCATGTCTCAACGAATGGAGTGATCAAACCGGTTTTAGAGCAGTTGATATCACCCGAAGTCGAATATTTTACGTTTGAAGCGCCCTTTACTGCCAGCTGAAAAGACCGGGGCAGTTCGTCCGGAATAGAAATTTTGCCGGCGTATCTTTCGTCGAGCGCGTAGATGGTTACATCTGTCGCGTTGATGGTGACCCCGGCTGCGTTAGCCGTCAGGCTGAATGCGGTCATTCCGAGCATCAGCGCGATCACGGTGAGCACCGAAACAACCATTCGTGTTTGTTTTCTCATGTTAATTTCTCCTTTCAAATCTTGATTTCTCCTTTTTAGCAGTAATTTGTCAACTATTGACAAATCGCAACTTTATCTATTGTAACACATATAAAATCGGTTTTCAATCCCAATAATTTAGTTTTTAAAACATTGTTTATTATAATAATAAACCGGACAAACAGCACCTGCTGTCTGTCCGATTTTTCTAAAAATATCGGGTCATAGTGTTATGTAGTCGCTGAGGTGAACGGAGCAGATGATACACTCGCTTACTTCGATGTTCAGCGACTGGCGCATCGCCTCGCTGTAGAGCGCGAGCTGCTTTTGGTACAGTTCGCGCAGCTTTTCAATATCACGGACGCGGTCGGTTTTGTAATCCACGATCACCAGCCTTCCTTTTTCGGTGAAGGCGAGATCGACCGCACCCTGCATTATAATGCGGAAATCCGTGTCCACGCCCTCATATTCCTCATACACCAGCGAGGGTTTGATCTTCGCCGCGAAGCGTTCCTCGCGAAACACCTCGGGCGAGCGCCGGATCCGTTCAAACAGCGGCGAATTCAAAAGCGCCGAAAGCTTACTGCGGTCGATTTGTTCGCGCTGCTGCTCAGTAAGCCTGCCTGCCGACGTAAGACGGTCGATCTCCGCGTCGATATCGTCCTTTGCCTTCTCAAAATCGCAGTACTGCAAAAACAGGTGGTGGGCTGTTCCGCGTTCCACCGCCGCCGCTGTTTCGCGGCTTAGAAAAGCAGGCTTGGCTATCACCCTGTCATAAAACTCGCTGTTGCGGTCGTGCGCAACCTCGGATGCGCTGACCTTCTGCGGCAAATCAAGTATCGCCGCGTTCGGGTACTCAAAGCTGAGATTCTTTTTCAGAACGGCGGCGTAATCCGTATCCGTCCGCGACAAACGATCTGAGACCTCTTCACTGATTTGGAGCGCTTCCGCGCCGTGGCAAAGCGCTGATTCGGTGTCGATCAGGCTGAACCTCCACTCGGGATAATTCTCTTTCAGAACTATATGCTCCGACTGAGGACACATTTTCGTTCGCGTTGAGGGATTCACCAGCGCCGTTAAGCATATCCATTCGAGAATGCTTCCGCTGTTGGAAACGATGTACGGCTCGATCACCTTTCCGAACGCGAGCTTTGAGGCGGTTTTGTTCAAAAAGCGTTCGGCGTCGGAGACGGTGCCCACGGCGATCAGCTTTTCTCTCGCGCGTGTCAGCGCGACATACAGCACGCGCAGCTCCTCGGCGATCTCGTTTCGCTCGATCTCGATCTCGACCGCCATTCGCGGCAGAGTATCGTAGCGGCAAACTCCGCTTTTACGCTTTATGCCCAACCCTGCGCGGCTGTCTATCAGCACATCGGAGCGCAGGTCGGTCTTGTTGAATTTTTTAGCCGTACCTGCCAAAAAGCAGACGGGAAATTCCAAGCCCTTTGACTTGTGGATACTGAGCACGCGCACGCCGTTAAGACTGTCCGCATCAACGGCGGCGTCGGTCGGGAGCTTGGTTTGGCTGTCGATAAGCCTGTCGATAAACCAAATGAAATCAGACAGGGTCTTGTAGCCGTTAGCCTGATACGCTTTGGCGTAGCAGCGCAAAAGGTTTAGGTTGACGAGAGGATTCTCGCCGCCGCGCACCGCCGCGGTTATCGCGTCGAAGGAGGTCGTCTCTATCAGACGGGTGACGAATTCATCGACCGAGGTAGTCGCGGCATAGGCGCGCAGCCCGGCAAGCTCACGCAGGAAATTCGCCGCCTTTTGGTTTTGCCGAGCTTCCCTCGTCAGAGAAGCGTAAAGCGACTCACGGCGGTGACCTGCGCGCAGAACGCACAGCTCGTCGGGTGTGAAGCCGTAAACGGGACTGCACAGCACGCTGAGCATTGGGATGTCGAGGGACGGGTTGTCGATGACGCGCATATAGTTGAGCATGACCTTTACCTCGGTCGATTCAAACGCGCCTGTGCTTTCCTCGCAGTAGGCAGGCACGCCGTTAGCTATAAGGGTCGAGACATAATCCTGCGCGGTCGATTTCGGACTGCGCAGCATGACCGCGAAATCACCGAAGGTGGCGCGTCTGGTTTGATCTCCGAAGGTAACGCGGAAGCCCTCGCCCATCATCTGCTTTATTTTTCCTGCGATATAGGTCGCCTCAAGCTGCGGCGTCTCCGCATCCTCAAAGGCTGATTTTTCTATAATAGAAATTTCCGTTTCACAGCCGCTGCTCTCGGGATACACCGCGCCGACGTTCAGCCTTTCGTCCGCAGTGTAGGTCATTTTTGCGCAGTCCTGCTGCATCAGCCGTTCAAACACAAAGTTGACCGCGTCGCAAACCTCGCTGCGGCTGCGGAAGTTTCTGTCCAAAACAACGGCGGCGGGATATTCGGGCGCGTCGCTGTCGTATCGGTGGCAGCTGTCGCGGCGGTCTAAAAAGATATTGGGCTTTGCCTGACGAAAGCCGTAAATGCTCTGCTTGACGTCACCCACCACAAACAGGTTTTCCTCGTGGTCTGACACGCAGTTGAAGATCAGGTTCTGCACGTCGTTTACGTCCTGAAACTCGTCTACGATCACCGCGTCAAAGCGCTTGGAGATCTCGCGCGCCTGAGGAGTGCGCAGATAGCCGCCCTGCCCGTTGCTGCGTGCAAGCAGGCGCACCGTGAGAAGCTCGGTGTCGGCAAAGGTGAGTATATTCTTTCGCTGCTTGAGCGCGTCAAGCTCGATCAAATAGCGCTTCACAAGTGCGAACAGCTCGCGCACCATGCGCCCGAGAGAGTCAAGCTCGTCAAGCGCCTGCGCCTGAGTGCGGTCAAAGCATTTTTTCAGCTTGTCGTTTGTCGCCTTGAATTCCTTGCGGCTCTCGGCGACGGCGAGCTTGGCAGGGTGCTCCGCATAGCCGCGCGGAGCGGTGAGTCTGCGCGGCGAGTAGCTTTCGACGCACTCGGCGACCCTGTCCCAGTCGCCCTCGTGCAGACGCTGCTGAACGTTCGTCATATAGCTCAAATCGTCCTCGAGCACGGGGATAAGCTTGGAATTCAGCGCCTCGTCGCCTTCCTCGGAAAGAACTGAAACGGAGTTTTCCGTCAAAACTATTCCGTGGCTTACCGCCGCGTGAGCGTAGTCGATGATTATTTTTCCCCAAAGCGAGCCTGCGATATTATCCGCGCGGTAGCTTTGGCACATGTTGTCCATCCACTCCTCGGGAAACGGCTGGGTGTCCAGAAAATCATGCACGCGCAAAACGGTTTTGCGAAGATTCTTATCCCCGTCCCTGCCTGAAAACGCGTCGAGAAGCTCGCGGAAATCGGGGCTGTTGCGCTCGTAAAAGGACTCGATGGCGGTATTGAGCGCGTCCGTTTTAAGAAGCTCCAGCTCCCCCTGCTCGGCGGCGCGAAAATCGGGTGAAATGTCCAGCGCGTGGAAATACTCGCGGATGATGTTCGCGCAGAAGCTGTCTATGGTGGAGATCGACGCGTTGTACAGCAGCTGCCGCTGGCGCAGAAGCTGCGGATTGCACGGGTCGTCCTCGAGCAGCTTGGTCAGCGCCGCCGAAATGCGCTGCTTCATCTCCGCCGCAGCGTCGCGCGTAAAGGTGACGATCAAAAGCCGATCCGCGTCAACGGGATTATCACCTCGCGTTATCATTCGTATCACGCGCTCGACCAGCACTGCGGTTTTGCCCGAGCCTGCCGCGGCGGACACCAGCACGGAACCGCCCGTTGATTCAATCGCCTGCTGCTGCTGTGCTGTCCAGTTCGGCATCACGCTCACCTCCGAATTCATTTGAAAGCTCTTCAAACACCTTTTCATTGTCCACCGCGAAGGTGTTGCGCGGCTCTCCGGCGCGGTAGGCGCACACGCTGTCGTAGGGACAGTATTGGCAGGCGTCATGCGCGCCCTTGACGGGCGAGGCTTCGACGCTGCCGCTGTAGAGCGCTCTGCCCATCTCCGCAGTTATCAGGTCGAGCTTTTTAAAGAGCTGACCGAATTGCGCGAGGGTGGCAAGGCTCTTGCAGGCGGCAGGACTGCCGCCCTTGATCTTTACGGGGATATAGGTCCCCGATTCGGTTTTGTCCATGCCCTTGATGACCCTTACGTCGTCAAGCAGCAAACCGTTCATTTTATAGTTATCGCTGATTTTGGACTCGATCTGCTCCTCCGACAGCCCGTCTGCGGAGATCACGGGAACGCCTGCCGGCATGTAAAGGATACCTGCCGGGGTGATCTCTCCGTAGCGTTCGCGTCCGTTTTCTCCGATAAAATGCAGATAGAGCAGCATTTGCAGGTTGAGTCCGTAGAGAATATCGGAAAGCTTGAATTCCTTTGAGCCCGTTTTGTAATCGACCACGCGCAGATATGTGCCCTCGTCGTGTTTGAGCACGTCAACGCGGTCAACGCTTCCGCACACGGCTATGCGGTGACCGTCGGGCAGCTCAACGGTGTAGGCAGGGATATCGCTGCCTATGTTCAGCTCGCAGTCCGCGACGCTGAAATCGCTTTGAACAAGCTCGTTTACCAGATGGCGCAGCAGCAAAAGCAGATTGCGGCAAAGCATTTCAAGCTGATAAAGAAAGGCATTGGATTTTGTCTCTGTCCCTCCGAAATAGGCTGCCAAATAATCGTCTACCGTTCTTCGGATAAAATCGGAAAGCATTGCGTCGGTCATGGTCGAATATTCTTTTTTGGAAAATTGAGTGAAGAACAGCTCCAGTATGTAATGCACCAGAGTGCCGTATTCCATTTGATTGATATCCGCTTTGAGCCGTTCCCTCACGCGCAGCCCGTAGTTGCAGAAATAGGCAAAGCGGCAAAGGCTGAATTTTTCTATCTGAGAAGCAGAGACCGTCAGCTCCTTTCCGAACAGCCGCTCGGCGTTCTCGGGCGTTTCTATGCAAAACGGCTCACGGTTCACCGCGCGTTCAAGGGCGCGGGTTTTTTCGGAAAAGCGGTCGTCGTTCTCAAAAAATTCCCTCAGACCGTTAAGCTCGGTGCTGCCCTTCGCCAAGGAAGCGGCGTAAGCCTCAAACGCGGGAGCTGCCGCGAGCATGGATTCGGAACGGCTGTCAAAATCCGCGTGCTCAAGCACCCTGAGCTTCGGAAAGATTTTCATAAGCTCGTCTAAAATAACTGACTGCCGCAGCGCTTCACCCTTGGGGCTGACAAGCGGACAGCTCACCGAAAGACGGTGAGAGGCGGACGTCAGACAGGAATAGGTCATAAAGGTTTCCAGCGAGGCGAGGTCGGCAAAATCATCGCTGAGCCGGACCTCGCTTAAAGACAGCTGCTTTAGCTCATTCGCGGAAAACAGCCCCGAGGTGTGAGGCACCGCAGGGAAAACCCCGTCGTTGCAGCCGATCAAAAAGCTGACCTTTTGGGTTGAATTGCGCACCCTCTGGGCGGTGGTAACGTTTACGCAGTCCGCACCCTGAGGGATCTGCATAAACTGCTGCGCGTCGATCTGGATAGACAGCAGCTCGTAATATCTCGACGGACTGAGCTTCATCGAGCCTACACAGGCAACGGTTTTGTCGAGCGCGTCCATCAGCATCGACCAGACCTTGATCTGCTCCGCGCCCTGTTCGCGCGCGGCATGCGACTCAGCCTCGTCATAGATGCGTTTAAGCGCGTCGGGAACCCCTATATCCGACAGCAGCCGATACAGCAAACGGCTGATCTCCTCCGCTGTTTTGTCCCGTACCGACTCACGGAAAGCCAGCACAGGCTCAGTCACCGCGCTTCTCACGCCCTCGATCACGGCAAGCCGCCGCCTGTCCTCCTCGGTTTCGGTGTCGGTAAATCCGCGCGGATTTTGCGTAAACGGCGAGAGCAGGGCTCTGCCGCTGATGTTCCAGATGTAAAGATAGTTTTCAAACCGGCTGATCTCTTCCGTTGTATGTCTCGTCAACCCCGTTTTAAGAAACGCCAGCACGTCCTCTCTGTCAAAGCCGTCCAAGACCATGCGGAATATGGCGTTGACAAGGCGCACGGGCGGCTTTACGGACAAATCGCGGCTCATATCCATAAAATACGGGATCTCGTATTTGTCAAACACCGTATTGAGCACGCCGCGGTACGGCGCAGGGTCGTTGGCTATGACCGCGATATCGGAATACAAACAGCCCTGCTCCATAACCAGCCGCTTTATCTGACGCGCGGTATAGGCGCACTCGTCGAAAATGTCGTTGGCGGTGTAAACGGTGACCGCTTCCGGCACACTGCCGCACGGTTCCTTGTTCGTGCGGAACACCTGCGCCTCAATGATGCGCAGCTCCTCATTGGCAAAGCGCTTTATCTCCGTCAGCCTGACGGGTAGTTTCAGAGGAATACTGTCGCGCTTAGCGAGCAGCTTCAGCGCGCGCAGGCTCTGACGCGTAGTGGCGAACACCTCTTCGCTCCCGTCGGTCTCGGGGTCAAGCGTCAGGCTGATATAGCTCTCGCTGCATCGGTTGAGCAGCACGCGCAGAACCCTCTGCTGAACGGCTGTGAAGCCGCTGAATGAATCGGCGTAGAGCACAAAGCCGTCGAACAGACCGCTGTTTTCCCTCAAAAGCTGTTCTGCGCGGTCAAGGTTATCGAGCGGATCAATATAGCTTTGGCTCACAAGCGCGTCAAATGCGTTGAAGATCAGCGCGGTCTCGCGCAGCTTTGCGCCGAGAGTATAGTCTGAAACGCGTTCGGCGGCAAGGGAGAGCATGTCCGCAGTCACGCCGTTCTTTTTGCACTCCCTGAGCGTACCCAGCATGAGGTCGGTCAGTCCCCTCTGCGATTTTGAAACGAGCACGCTGCGCTTTTCGGCGAGCTGCTCAATGGCAACGCTCATCAGCACGGCGCGCGTTCCGTCGTCTATCACATTCCCCGGAGCTTTTGCGGTCTGCTCAAAAACCGCGCGGCAAAGACCGTCAAAGCCAAAGACCCTGACCTCCTTGAACAGCCGCGCTCCCAAAAGCTCCAGCAGATCCTTTTCAGCCTCAAAGCTGCTTTGGTCGGGCACCAAAAGCATAACGTTGCGTTCGCCGTTCCGAACGCGCAAGGCTATTTGTTCATATATCCAAGCGGTTTTTCCCGAACCGCTTTTTCCCAAAATAAATTGCAGCATCATATCTCCCCGATCAAGTGATACCGCTATTATACCACGCGCAGTGTCCCAAATAAAGGACTTAGCTGAAAAATGAGCGTATTTTTTCAAAAACCTCCACTATCTTGAAACGGTACTGCGTATGCTCCTCGCTCAACACGCGGTATTCGCCCTCGTCCAGCTCCTCTCTCGCCTGACTCTGCTGCGCTTCCGGAGCAGTCAGGCACAATGACGGATACATAACGCACCACCAGTTATGACCTCTGCCGCTGCCGATAGTCAGGCGCAGCGCGTCGTATTTTCCCGAGGGCATGGTGAAATCACGGTAATAACGGGTGTCGAAATACATATTGGTGATCTCAGCTTTCACGGGAAGCGTGCAGCCGCCTGCGGCAAGCTCCTTTTCGGCGGCTGATGTGAGCCGTGAGATATTTTCGGAAAGAGCGGCAAGCGCTTCGGCCTTGCTCCCCGTATCACGGAGCAGCGGCGCGGCTGTCTCCAGCACCTTATCGCGCACCCTGAGCTTCAGCTCCTGATCACGGGGACTGTCGGACTCGGCGAGAATATGGAGCCGAACCACATCACGGGACAAGCGCGAACAGCCGGACTGAAAGGGTATCACCGAATAAAGCACGGCGAGGATAAAACCGACGCAAGCCGCCTTGACAAAAGTGTATTTCTTCATAAAAAAAACCTGCCTATTATAATTCTTTATCAGAATCATTGGCAGGTTTTGGGATTTTATTCAAAAATTAATCAATAATCTCGCAGCCGCTGTTTACAGGCTTGCAAAGGAAGGTGTCGGGATACTGCGCTTTCAAAGCCTCAAAGCACTTTTCAGCCTTTGAGGACGACGTGAACACGCCGAACACCGCGGAGCCCGAGCCGCTCATTCCGGCGCCTCTCGCCTTTTGAGTCAGCATGATCTTCTTGATCTCGTTGACCTCAGGGATCTGCAGCGCCAGCTCAAAGTCATTGAATATGGTCGAGGTGATCATAAACATATCGCGGCTGTACAGCGCCTTCACCATTTCGTCGGTATAGCAGGGGTGAGCGGCAAGAGCGTCAACCTTTTTATACGCTTCCGCGGTGGAAACGCTGACCGTACTCGGCTTGCATATCACGATATCGGAGCAGTTAAACGACGGAAGCTTTTTCATATCGGCGCCTATGCCCGTACACAGCTTGGTGCCGCCCTCTATGCAAAACGGCACGTCTGCGCCCACGCGTTCGCCTATCGCGCGCATCTCGGCTGCGGTCAGGCGCAAGTCAAACAGCCTGTTGAGCGCCATTATCACAGCGGCTCCGTCGGCGCTGCCTCCCGCAAGTCCCGCCTGAGTGGGTATCTGCTTATCAATACGGATATGCACGCCGCTTTCATTCAGCCGGCAATAATCAAAAAATCTCTTTGCCGCCTTGACGCAGATATTTCTTTCGTCGCAGGGAACGCCCTCGTAATCGCAGGAAACGGTAACTTTGCCTCCTTCGCTCTCACTGACGGTCACCGTATCGAAAAGGCTGACCGACTGCATTACCGTTGCAAGCTCGTGATAACCGTCGGGGCGCTTGCCCAGCACGTCAAGCGACAGATTTATCTTTGCCGGAGCCTTAACCCTGACGTTCATTTTCAAGCTCCTTTACAAATTCTCTTATTCTCTCCAGCGCTATTTTCAGGTGCTTGAGGGAGTATGAATAGCTGACCCTTACAAAGCCGTCGCCGCATTTTCCAAAGGCGGTGCCGGGCACCACGGCGACATGCTTTTCCATGATAAGGCGAGTGCAGAACTCCTCGCTTCCGAGCCCCGTGGACTTTATGCACGGAAACACATAAAACGCTCCGAGCGGTTCAAAGCAGCTCAGACCCATATCGTTGAAGCCGTCCACCACCAAACGGCGGCGCATATCGTATTCGTCGCGCATCTTATTCACATCTCGGTCGCCGTTTTTCAGCGCCTCGATCGCCGCGTACTGCGCGGTTGTGGGAGCGCACATGATCCCGTACTGGTGAAGCTTTGTCATTTGCGCGATAATCGGCTCGGGACCCAGCGCGTAGCCGAGCCTCCATCCCGTCATTGCGTATGACTTTGAAAAGCCGTTTATCACTATGGTGCGCTCGTACATTCCGTCGATCGAGGCAATGGAAACATGGTTCCTGCCTCCGTATGTAAGCTCGCTGTATATCTCATCGGAAAGCACCATCAAATCGTGCTTTTTGATAACTTCGGCAATTTCCTCCAAATCGCGCCGTTCCATGATAGCGCCTGTGGGGTTATTGGGGAACGGAAGCACAAGCAGCTTGGTTTTAGGCGTGATAGAAGCCTCTAAATCGGAAGCCTTCAAGCGGAAATGATCCTCGTTTTTGGTATTGATGATAACGGGAACGCCGCCTGCCATGACCGTCAGAGGTTCATAGCAGACAAACGACGGCTGGGGAATTATGACCTCGTCGCCTTCGTCGACCAGCGTTCTGAGCGCCAGATCTATCGCCTCGCTGCCGCCGACGGTGACAAGAGCCTGATCGCCGGGGATATATGACAATCCGAAGCGGCGCTCATAGTACTCCGTGATCTGTTTCAGCAGCTCCGAAAAGCCGCGGTTAGGGGAATACCATGTATGGCCCTTTTCAAGATTGCGTATCCCTTCGTCGCGGATATGCCACGGGGTTTGGAAATCGGGTTCTCCGATACTCAGCGAGATAACGTCATCCATCTCATTGGCGATATCGAAAAACCTGCGGATCCCCGAGGGGCTGACGCTTTTGATACGTTTATTAAAATACTTGGTGTAGTCGATCACAGGATCAAACTCCTCTCGTCAGCTTCACTTCCCGGGGAATACAGATTCATGCCCCTGTCTTTATAACGGCGCATGATAAAATGTGTACCGGTGGACAGCACGCCGTCTATCGTGCTCAGCTTTTTTGCGACAAACATAGCGATATCCTGCATGGTTTCTCCCTTGACGATTATGGCGAAGTCATAGACGCCCGCCATCAGATACACGCTTTCCACTTCCTCAAAAGCCATGCAGCGCTCGGCCATTTCATCAAAGCCCAGATCCTTTTTGGGCGAAACCTTCAGTTCGATCAGCGCTTCAACATGTCGCGCGTCGTCGATCTCATCCCAGTTGACTACCGCCTGGTATCCCTTGATGATCCCCTTGCTCTCATATTCCTTGATCTGTGCGGCGATGAAATCCTCAGGCTCGCCGAGCATTGCGGCAAGCTCCGCAGTGCTGAACTGAGAATTTGCGCCTAAAAGCTGTAACAGTTTATTCATAATCGTTCCTCCTATATATTAGCGGTTTTCAGCGCGTGCTTTTCCACTGTATTTAACAAATCTACGCAGACGGCGGCGGCAATACAGAAGAGCTCGTTTTCCTCGTCCTCTATCGTCAGCTCGCCGTAGCCCGTGTGACGATCATGCCGAAACACCACGGTTTTATCGACGTCGATCACGGTAAAGTTTTTTGCGGCGATATCGCCGCTGACATGCCAGTTATTGCGGTAAAAATACGAATACACACCCTTTTGAGTGGGTACGATCACAAAATTGATATGGGTTCCGTACGCCTTCAGCACGAACGTCATGGTTCCCGGGATCGGCAAACGGCGGATCCTTGCACCGACATTCCCGTTTGCGTCCCTGATTTGAAGGTTGGCGTTTGCCGTGACCTTGCTCGTTACGGAAGCCACCGTATATTTTTCATTCCCCGACGCGTCGCAGATCACAAACTCACGATCGGACGCCGAAGCATCGCGCTTGATGAAAAGCTTCATGCATATCACCCGAATATAAATTTAGCGTTCATTTTTATTATACATCACTTTCCCAAATTATACAAGTATTTTAGTTCGCGTTTATTTTAGCTCGCGTACTTAACATCGGATATTTCGGTCACGTCGCTGTTTCGCGAGAAAAGATGTGCTTAACGAGAAACCTTCCTATACTCGCAAAAACGTTTATTTTTATGTTTGTTTAGTGTTTTAGCAGACATTTCGCGCGGAGCTTGTAAAAAGACACCTTTACCTTTCGATGTCATTTCGACCGGGTGCCCCGGTGGTCAGTACGCGCGGAGAAATCTCCTTGGAGGTGAACCGTGGCTTCCTGTCAAGGAGATTTCTCGGCTATTCGCTTCGCGAATTCGGCTTACGCCGACCGCTCGAAATGATATATGAAGGTAACGAGCTCTATGTGCGAAACTGCAATACATTAGCACTAAAACCCGTAAGGGCTTGCATTGCAAGCCCGCTGTGCCGACCTTTGTTTCCGTCCGTTTGTATATAGAAAGTATCCGTCTGTCGATGAACATAAAGACTTCTCTCGGGAGCAATGTCAACAACTTAAGCTCTATCGTTTTGATGGTATTTAACAGAATGATGTTTTTTAGTGCGTGGGAAAGAGCGGTTGGGTCTAATAGGAACGACCGAATGAGAGATCACCTGATAGATTTCCTTGATCAGTTTTTTCTTTTGTCGTTTGGAATCGGTTATCAACATCATAATGACATTTTCTTTC